>NZ_CP130610.1:303615-607231 GCF_030544485.1 Halomonas sp. HAL1 | reverse complement strand
AGGCAGCACCATTCATGTCCAGGCCAACAATGGTCGCCTGGAAACCCTGGAAGTAACTCCATGACACCCGTCATTGCTTTAGTCGGTCGCCCCAATGTGGGCAAATCGACGTTGTTTAACCGCCTAACGCGCTCGCGTGATGCACTGGTGGCCGACTTTCCCGGCCTCACTCGCGACCGCAAGTACGGCAATGGCATGCTGGGCGATAAGGTCTATACGGTGATCGACACCGGCGGTATCAGCGGTGACGAAGAGGGTATTGACGCTGCGATGGCCGAGCAGTCGCTTGCTGCCATTGATGAAGCCGACATTGTGCTGTTTATGGTCGACGCTCGCGCCGGCCTTATCGCCGCTGACCAGGCGATTGCTAATCACCTGCGGGTTAATCAGAAAAAAACTTGGCTGGTGGTGAATAAAACCGACGGGCTGGAAGAGCACTCGGCGATGGGCGACTTCTGGTCGCTGGGCTTAGGCGACCCCTGGCCGATTGCCGCTGCCCACGGGCGCAATGTATCTACGCTGATGGACGTGGTACTTGAACCGTTTCCCGAGCGCGATGCCAGCATCCCTGCCGACACCGGCAGCAAAGGCGTTCGTATCGGCGTGATTGGCCGTCCCAATGTGGGTAAATCAACCCTGGTCAATCGCCTGCTGGGCGAAGACCGTGTGGTGGTCTTTGATGAGGCGGGCACGACCCGTGATGCTATCGAGATCCCCTTCGAGCGCCGCGGCAAGCCTTATGTACTGATTGACACCGCGGGTATCCGGCGGCGTAAAAACGTGAGCGAAATCGCTGAGAAGTTCTCCATCATCAAGACGCTGGATGCGATTAAAGAGTCGCATGTAGTGATCATGGTGCTGGATGGTTCCAGCGGTCTGGTGGAGCAGGATTTGCACCTGCTGGACTACGTATTAACCACCGGGCGCGCACTGGTGCTGGCGGTTAACAAGTGGGACGGCCTGGAGAGCGAAGCCAAGGACAAGATGCGCGCCGAAGTGAAGCGCCGCCTGGGCTTTGCCGATTACGCCGAGCTCCACTTTATCTCTGCCCTTCACGGTACGGCGGTGGGTGATCTTTACCCGTCGATTGACCGCGCCTTTGATGCCGCTAATGCTCACTGGTCGACCAACCGTTTAACGACCCTGCTGCAGGATGCCGTCAGCCAGAATCCGCCGCCGATGGTACAAGGCCGACGGATCAAGCTGCGCATGGCTCACCAGGGTGGCAGCAATCCGCCGATTATCGTCGTCCACGGTAACCAAACAGAGTCGTTGCCTGAAGCATACCGCCGTTATCTCACCAATACGTTCCGCAAGATATTGAAGGTACGCGGCACACCAATTCGCTTTGAGTTTCGCTCGGGCAGCAATCCGTTTGACACCATGGCGGGCGCCAGCGATAAAGAGAAAGCCAAAAAGCGCGAGCTGAACCGCACTAAAGAAGCGCGCAAGAGCCGTCGTTAATTCGCTATCTTGGTTATTTAAATTCGCCCGTTTGCACCGTCAAGCGGGCGTTTTGGTTAACCCCTTTTCCAAGTAACACTCACGATAATAGTTTCGCTTGACAGCGCCCGCTTTCGGCCCTCAAATAGCCGCGATTTTACTCAGCTGTCATTCATGCCCACTCCATATCACCCACCCCCATCACCACTCTTGCTGCCCTACTTGTATGCTGCTTATGCGCTGCGTAGGGGGAGAACGTTATGCTTTATGCTGCTCGCCGTTGGCTAATTCTATTGGGCTTAACCAGCCTGTTAACGGGCTGTCTCGCCCTGCCGCAAACAGGCCTGTTTGCCTTTCGTTTGGCGGTGACGTCGCTGGGCATTGAAGATGTGCGCATCGGCCCTTACAGCATTAATGCCGGGCTAGATACGAGTGACTTAACCAGCCTGATTGCTTCCAGCCTGGGCGCGGGCAGCCTGCCCATACAAGCCACCATTGCCATGGGCCTTGGCTTACCTGCTGGCATGCCGCCGGTGGAAATGTCAGGCTTTCGCTGGTCGCTGGATATGCCGGGCGTTGACCCTGTGCAGGGTAACTATGAGCAGGATGTCACGCTTACCTCCGGCGACGATGCCAATTTACGCCTGCCAGTTGCCTTTGATGTGCTGGGAACCGACACCCAAAAAATGGCGCCGATGCTTGAGCTTGCCAGTCAGCTGGCGTCTCAAGGCGAGCTACCGCCCGGTAGCCAACTGGCGATTACGCCAGGCGATCTGCGCGGTTTAGGTATGCGGCTCCCTGCAGGTTTGTTGACGCCCACGATTCGCCTAAACGTGGGTGCCGATGGGCAGCTAGTCCCTCAGCGCTGAGGGTTGCTCAGTTCAGCCTCCAACCTCACCCTCCAGGTAGGTTATGATGGGAGGGATTGATTTACTGTTATCAGCGGTTATCTTGTGAGCAAGAAACCCACTCGTCTATAAGGAAACCGTCTCATGCGTTGGCTTCGCCCTATCGCCGTTACCGCTCTATGCGCTTCTATCGCCGCTTGTACCACGTCTCCCACCGGACGTTCGCAGCTATTGCTGCTTTCTGATGGTGAGCTTAATGAGATGGGACGGCAGGCATTTTCTCAATATCAGCAGGAGCTTCCTACTGCCAACCAGGCTAGCCAGCGCTATGTACAGTGCATTGCCGATGCCATCGTCGCGGAATTGCCCGCCGAGCAGCAGCAGCTAGATTGGCAGATTCGCGCATTTGAATCGGAACAGCCCAATGCCTTCGCCTTACCCGGCGGCTATATGGGCGTCAACACTGGCATGCTGGATATCGCGACCACACAAGACCAGCTGGCTTCCGTCATCGGCCATGAGATTGGCCACGTGCTGGCGAACCACGCGAATGAACGCGCCTCTACCGAGAGCGCTACCTCATTGGGCCTGTCAGTGATTTCCAGCACTTCTAGCATGCAGTCCGCCGGTGGCCAGCAGTTGATGGGCGTACTTGGTATGGGCGCACAGTATGGCATCGTGCTGCCGTTCTCGCGGGCGCATGAAAGCGAGGCCGATGTGATTGGTCTGGACCTAATGGCGCAAGCCGGCTTCAACCCAAGTGAGAGCGTCACTCTGTGGGAAAATATGCAGGCAGCCACCGGCGGCGGTTCTCCGCCCGAGTGGATGTCGACCCACCCTGGCCAAGGTCAACGCATTGAAGGCCTGCAAGGCAACATGGATCAAGCGATGGCCCTCTATGAGCAAGCCCGCAACAATGGTCGCACGCCGAACTGCCCACGCCCTTAACGGTTTGCGTTGAGGTTTGACATTCGGCTCTTGAGGTTTCAATGATTAGACTAGGGTTACTGCTGCTGGTGTTGCCGCTGTTTGTGCTGATGGGCGTCTTTTTCTGGGAGTTGAACGATGTACGTGCGTGCCAGCTAGACGGCGGTCACTGGAACTATATCGAGAGTGTCTGCGTTGACACACCGCAGCCGTTCGTCTCCTGGCTGCAGCGCTCTCCACTGCTCGTCAACGGTGGAATGGTGCTCTCGGTAGTAGGCCTGGTGATGTGCATGGTGGGGTTGTATATAAAACGCGCTAAATGAAGCGTTTTTAGCATCAAAAAAGCGGGGCGGATAAATTATCCGCCCCGTTTTTTTTTCGCTGCACTAACCAGGCGCAATGATTACCAGACTCAATGATTAATAATTAAGCGATTGGCGCAGTATTTCCCGCACAGGGACGGTATCCGGCCTTACGTTACGCCAGAGAAAAAACGACTCGGCGGCTTGCTCTACCAGCATACCTAGGCCGTCAAGCAGCTTCGCACCACGCGGGCCTGCCCATTGTAAAAATACCGTCGGTTCGGCCCCATACATCATGTCGTAGGCCCAGGCGTGTGGGGCAAACAAGGTATCAGGTAACGGTGGTAGCTCCCCCGTCAGGCTGGCGCTGGTGCCGTTAATTACCACGTCAAAGACACCACTGACGGTGTCAAAACCACCGCCATGAACGGTTCCCAGATCAACAAAATCGCTGGCCAGTTGCGCGGCCTTGGCGGCAGTGCGATTAACCACGACGACTTCGCTGGGCTGCTCGACAAGCAAGGGTTCCAGAATGCCACGCACGGCGCCACCGGCGCCTACCACCAGGATACGTTTTCCGGCTAATGCAACGCGGTGAAAGGTCAAGTCACGCACTAGGCCAATGCCGTCGGTGGTATCGCCGTAGGTGCGGCCATTGCCGCCAAGAATCAACGTATTGACCGCGCCCGCCCGCCGTGCGCGGTGGCTCAACGTATCGCACAGCGCGAAAGCATCCTCTTTGAACGGCACGGTGACATTGGCGCCGCGACCGCCCGCATCGATAAAGGCGCGCCACGCGCCTGCAAAGCCATCCAACGGTGCTTCTTCAGCGGTGTACTCAAGCGCTTGTTGGGTTTGATGGGCAAACTCAGCGTGGATCAGCGGTGACTTGGAGTGCTTGATGGGGTTGCCAAATACGCAGTAACGATCGGTCATGAGAGCTCTCCGCTTTTTCTTTCACCTGCATCCGCAGCGGATTCACCGAGCCAGTCGCGAGCATGTAAAAAGTCACTCAAACGCGCTTCGGCGCTACCGGGCTGTGGCTCAAAGGCGTACTCCCAGCGCGCCAAGGGGGGCATCGACATTAAAATGGACTCCGTGCGCCCGCCACTCTGTAGGCCAAACAGCGTACCGCGATCCCACACCAGGTTGAACTCCACGTAGCGGCCTCGGCGGTAAAGCTGGAACTCGCGCTCGTGTTGGGTCCAGGCATCGTTCTTGCGGCGCTCCACGATGGGTAAATAAGCCTCTAGGAAGCTGTCGCCCACCGCCCGCTGCATGGCAAAACAGTCGGCAAACTCGCCTTCATTTAAGTCATCGAAAAACAGCCCGCCCACGCCGCGGGTTTCGTCGCGATGTTTGAGATAAAAGTACTCGTCGCACCAGGATTTGTAGCGGGCGTAAACGTCATCGCCAAAGGGGTCACAGGCGGCTTTTGCTACCCGGTGCCAGTGGACGACATCTTCCATCACAGGATAAAACGGTGTTAAGTCGAAACCGCCGCCAAACCACCATACCGGTGGCTCGCCGACTTTCTCAGCAATAAAGAAGCGCACGTTGCCATGGCTGGTGGGAACATGGGGATTTTCAGGGTGCAGCACCCAGGAAACGCCCACCGCGTGGAAGCTACGCCCGGTAAGTTCAGGGCGCGCGGCGGTAGCCGATGGCGGCAGCTGAGTGCCATACACATGTGAAAAGTTGACGCCGCCCTTTTCAAATACGCCGCCATTAGTCATCACCCGCGAACGGCCACCGCCCCCCTCTTCACGCTCCCAACTATCTTCTTGGAACTGGGCAGCCCCATCGGCTTCGGCTAATCCAGCGCAGAGCCTTTCCTGCAGATCAAGAAGGTAGCGTTTAACGTCATCAAGGTGCTCGTGTGCCACGGTAACTCCTGGGTGGTGAATCGTGAGTGAAGAGTAGTAAGCGGTGAATATTAATCAGTGGTGAGTAGCGAACCAAAGTGCGGCTAAGAACGCATGACTTTGCCAGTGGCTAAATCCCTGATAGTGCTCGGTTTGGCATTGCCGCCTAGCTCGCCTTTCACCACATACGCCACTTCATCGCCAAAGATTGAAGCGATGTCAGCGGCACTCATGGCGGGCGGCTCCCCGGCACGATTAGCCGACGTCGATACCAATGGGCCACCGAAGGCTTCGCACAGGGCTTTCATCAGCGGGTGGTCGGTGACACGCAGCGCCACACGTTCGTGGGCGCCACGCACCAGCCCATGGCTGCGGCCATTATCAGGTACTAACCATGTGTTGGGGCCTGGCCAGCTTGCCGCGAGAGGTGCATGCAGCGCTAGAGGAAGTTGACTCAACCAGGGTTGGAACTGCTCGATACTGGCGGCAACGAGAATGACCCCTTTAGCCGGGTCACGCTCTTTCATGCGCATCAAGTGAGCCAAGGCTTCGTCGTTTTCGGGATCACAGCTAAGCCCCCAAACCGCTTCGGTGGGGCAAGCTATCACTCCCCCGGCACGCAGCGCGCTAATCGCTGGGGCTAGATCAGTCGCCAAACTCATGGTCTCTCCTCACGGCTAACATGCCTTTAATGGGGTTATCCTATCATGGCCTCGGCAACCGCACCCAGCCTCCCGCCTGCTGGCTTACCCAGCCGTCTAGTTCAAGCATCAGCAGGCGCTGCTGGCAGTCGCTGACCGTCACACCGGTGGTGTGCACCAAGAGATCAATCGGCGTTGGCGTGGCCGATAATGACGTTAACAAGGAATCGGGCAAGCTTTCGTCTGACAAGCTTTCGTCTGACAAGCTTTCGGCGGACAAGCTATCGCCAGACAAGCTATCGGAAAGAGGTGCTTGCTCCGCTGGCTTGTCTTCTGTCGTGGGCGGGATAAACGCCTCCGCCCAGTGGCCAAGATCGGCGATGATATCGTCGACGCTACACGCCAGATGAGCTGCACCTTGCCTTAATAGCGCCAAACAGCCGCGGGCCTGCACGTTGTGCAGCGAACCCGGCAGCACGAACAGCTCGCGGTTTTGCTCTAAGGTGAGCCGCGCGCTGACCAACGAACCGCTTTTTTCGGTAGCTTCGACCACCAGTGTGCCGAGCGCGAGACCGGTGACAATTCTATTGCGGCGCGGAAAAAACGCTGGGCGGGCCACGGTTCCAGGCGAGTGCTCTGACAACAACAGCCCACCGGGCAGACGACTGAGCTGTTCATGAAGATCACGATGGGAGGCGGGATAGATCACATCCACACCGCAGCCGAGTACCGCCACCGTGCTTCCACCGGCGGCTAAGGCCGCACGCTGGGCAACGCCGTCCACCCCTAGCGCCATGCCACTCACCACGCACCAGCCGCGGCGGGCCAGGTCACGGGCAAACGTTTGAGCATTGTGGGTGCCTTCCCCCGTCGGGCGGCGGGTGCCCACCATGGCCAGTTTGGGGCCTTCCAGCGCACCAAGATCACCCTGAGCCCAGAGCACCACGGGTGGGTCGGGCAACTCATTCAGTAGTGCAGGCCAAGCGGGGTGGTCACGATGCAGCAGGTGCCGGTTTGCGCCGCTTTGCTGCCACACCTGGGTCTCATCAATGACCTTTTGCAACGGGCTTCGGGCCGGGTGTTCTAGCCACAGACGCAGCTCGCTGGCCGCACGACTAGGTAATGCTGCCAACCACCCTTCTGGCCACTGTGGCTGGCGGGCTACTAATTGTGCAATACGCAGCGCGCCCATACCGGGTAATGCATTGACCGCCAGCCACGCCTGAGCATCCATACCACCTCCTTAATCAACACGTTTGCCGCCCGCTAGTTAGCCGGTGACGCTACTTGATCACCTACTTCCAATACGCGGGATGCCTGCATCACTAATGCGTAGCTAACGTGATCATAGGGTTTAAACACCATCACAATGCCTGCCTCGGTGCTGGGTAGTTGCATCAGCTCCTGGGTACGTGGGTCGTTGATCAGCTCACCCTGCTGATTAACCCGCAGCACATGCCCCGCCTGCAAGCCATCCAGGGTGCCCAGATCCAACGCGACAATTTGGTAGCGGCCAATAAAACGCACGCCACCGGGTACGGCAATAATATGCCCTTCAACCGGGTTTAACGGTGCGCGGGGCATAAACTCACTGCTCAGCTCGCGCTCTTCCAGTGGCAAGACAATATCGTTAACCCGCACTTCCTGATGGGAGCTAATGACTTCAAGCTGGACAATATCGCCCTCACTGCTGATATGTCGGGCGACGCCTACATTGATCAGCTCCAGTCCAAGCGGTGTGCCATTCATCGACTGATAGGGCTCCGATTGCCGGTAGATACCCACCTCACCATGACGCGGCACCTCCCCTCGCACATAGATTCGATCCCCGGCACCGCTGATCAAGCGGCGATCATTACCGGCGACCACATAAGCCAGCTCCTGCAACGCAGCAACATCATCCACGACGCGATGTTCGCGTAAAAAAGCCCGCGCCACCTCCATGGGAATCGGCGCAATCGCCTCCCGATGAGGCAAGGTACGCACCTGCGGCGAAAGCTTCACCACATTTTGACCACGCTCCAGCGATAAACAGGGGGAACCCTGGCAGTCGTTAAGCACCAGGACATCACCTGGGTAGATCAAGTGCGGGTTAGCGATCTGGGGGTTATGCTGCCATAGCTGGGGCCACTGCCAGGGGGTGTGCAGAAAACGCCCGGCGATATCCCAAAGCGTGTCACCTGACACCACTTGATAGCGCTCGGGCGCATCGCTGCGCAGACGCTCCCAAGCGGCAGCATCGAAACTTACCAGCATCACTGCACTCAGCAGCAAACCACTTAAAGCCCCGCCATAGGCGCGTCTTTTCGCCGCCATCCTACCCTCCCCTGTGAGTGTGTCATTTTGAATATTCTATTATTGATAACACGCCCCTCGCCTTGGCCACCCATGCCCAGAAACGTTGACAGCATGATATAGTGACCCATCATAAAGTACCTAGGTGAGAAGACGCTCGTCACTGCCTAGCTTGACTTAATTTAGACTCAGCATAACGGTGATTGTAACGCCATGGCCAAACTTCCTATTCTTGAATTCCCCGATGAGCGCCTGCGCACCAAGGCTGCTGCGGTGGAAACCGTCGATGATGAAGTGCGTAAACTCGTCGACGATATGCTGGAGACCATGTATGACGCCCGTGGTATCGGTCTCGCCGCGACGCAGATTGATGTTCATCGGCGTGTTGTCGTCATGGATGTCAGCGACGATAACTCCCAGCCGCTGGTGCTCATCAACCCGCGCTATACCCCGATTGGCGATGAAAAAGAGCCTTTGTCAGAAGGCTGCCTGTCGATTCCTGACTACTACGCTGAAGTGCCGCGCTTTCTGAAAGTGCAGCTCAACGCGCTTGATCGCAATGGCGATGCCTACGAGTTAGAGGCGGAAGGCCTGCTGGCGCACTGTATTCAGCATGAGTACGACCACCTCGAAGGCGTGCTCTTTGTTGACTACCTGTCGCCGCTCAAGCGTGACCGCATCCTCAAGAAGATGCAGAAACGCCATAAGCAGATCCAGGACGCCTAAGCCCTTTTCTACCGATCTCTTTTCCTACTTACATTCCAGATACGCCAGGTAGCCCTCAACTTATGTCACGATTGCGCGTTGTTTTTGCCGGCACGCCTGAATTCGCCGCCTCTAGTCTTGCAACGCTGCTGGAAAGCCAGCATGAGGTGGTCGCGGTGTATACCCAGCCCGACCGACCCGCTGGGCGCGGGCGCAAACTCACGCCCAGTCCAGTCAAAGAGCTGGCGCTGGAGCACGGTCTGCCCGTTTATCAGCGCCAGTCGCTAAAAGAGCCCGATACCCAGGCCGAGCTGGCCGCGCTTAATGCGGACATCATGGTCGTTGTCGCCTACGGGCTGCTGCTTCCCCAGGCCGTGTTGGATATACCGCGCTTAGGCTGCGTGAACGTGCACGCCTCGCTACTGCCCCGCTGGCGCGGCGCTGCCCCCATCCAGCGGGCAATCGAAGCGGACGATAGCGTATCGGGGGTGACCATCATGCAGATGGACGCTGGCTTGGACACCGGCGCAATGCTTTCAGAAGTACGCACGCCGATTACGCTAAGCACCACCGGCGGCGATTTGCATGACCGCCTCGCCCTTCAAGGCGCCAATGCGCTGATCAATACACTGGACGCACTGGCCATCGGCGCCGCTCACGCCACACCTCAGCCGGACGAAGGTGTGACCTACGCTGCCAAACTCAGCAAAGCGGAAGCCGAGCTCGATTTCACTCAGCCCGCGCAGCAACTCGCCTGCAAAATTCGCGCTTTCAACCCCTGGCCGGTGGCCTGGTGCGCGCTGGGTGATGATCGTCTACGTTTGCTGATGGCGAACGTAGAAGACGGCGAGCAGCCACCAAGCGCCCCAGGCACGCTGCTTGAGCATGGCGACGATCATCTACGCATTGCCTGCGGCACCGACGGGCGCGAAGTATTGTGTATCACCAGTGCACAGCTGCCCGGCGGTAAAGCCATGGCCGTGCGAGAGCTACTAAATGCGCGCCACGCGCGCCTTGCCACCGGCACTCGTCTTGGTGCTCGTCTTGGTGCTCATTTTGAAAGTTCTGCGGCTCAGGCCAGCGAAGGAGAAACACCATGAGCCAAAAGCGCTCCCCTCAAAGCGGTGGCAGTGGTCAGGAAGTACGCGCTGCTGCGGCCCGCGCGCTGGCCCCGGTACTCAGCGACCAAGGCTCACTGGCGGGGTTGGACGAGCACAGCGTCGTTGCCCGCGACCGCGGGCTGCTCAAAGAGCTCTGCTTCGGTACCTGCCGTCGCTTACCGCGTCTTGAAGCGTTAGCGGGCGTGTTGCTTAAGCAACCGTTTAAGAAGCGCGACAGCGATGTTCAGGCGCTGCTGCTGGTGGGTATCTATCAACTGCTCTATATGCGCATCCCCGCACACGCGGCGGTAGGCGAAACCGCGGGCGCTGCGCGCTTACTGAACAAAGAGTGGGCCACCCGCGTGCTCAACGGCTGCCTGCGTCGCCTGCAGCGCGAATCCGAGGCGCTCCAGGCCCAGGTAGATCGGGATGAGAGCGTCGCGCTAGAGCACCCGCCGTGGCTACTCAATGCCTTGCGTCAGGCGTGGCCGGAGCAGTGGCGCGCTATTATTGAAGCCAACAACCACGCAGGCCCGATGACATTGAGGGTGAACCAGCACCACAATGATCGTGAAGCCTACCTGTCGCTGCTCACCGAGCAAGGGCTAAGTGGCCACCTGTGCCCTCACGCACCAGACGCCATCACGCTGGAAACACCCTGCGATGTGATGTCGCTGCCTGGCTTTGAAGAGGGGCATGTCAGCGTTCAGGACGAGGCCGCTCAGCTCTCGGCGGTGTTGCTAGGCCCGGTGCTCGCGCCACGGCCAGGCGCGCACGTTTTGGATGCTTGCTGCGCGCCCGGCGGCAAAACCGCCCATTTGCTCGAACAATTCGACATCAACCTAACCGCGATCGATAGCGATAATCAGCGCCTGGCACGGGTGGAAGACACTCTTAACCGACTAGGCGTAGAGGCCGTTCTTCAGCATGCCGATGCCACCGAGCGCGACTGGTGGAGCGGCACACCGTTTGATGCCATTCTGCTTGATGCCCCTTGCTCGGGTACCGGCGTGATTCGACGCCACCCGGATATCAAAAAGCTGCGCCGTAAAGACGATATTCGCCCGCTGGCCAAGCTTCAACGCCAGCTGTTGGATAATTTGTGGTCAATGCTGCGCGAAGGCGGCACCCTGCTCTACGCCACCTGCTCGGTACTGCCGGAAGAGAACAGTGAGCAGATTGAGGCGTTTCTTGCCCGCACGCCTGACGCTCATGTCACCACGCCTAACGACGTTGCCTGGGGCATTCCCAGCGGTGCAGGGCGCCAATTGTTTCCGGCGCAGAGCAGTCACGATGGCTTTTTTTATGCCAGACTAGAGAAGCGGTCTGCCTAGGCGTTGACTGATGCCGGGGCAGTGAATTTATGACAAGGAAGGAGACATTATGAGTCATCACACCTACAAGCATGTAGAACTGACCGGATCTTCCGAGAAAGGTATTGAAGAAGCGGTACAGAATGCATTGGCCAAAGCATCAGAAACGATTAAGCACATGCGTTGGCTAGAAGTGGTCGACACCCGTGGCCACATTGAAGATGGCCAAGTGGCCCACTGGCAGGTCACGGTCAAAGTCGGCTTTACGCTAGAATAATCCTCACCTGCTTTTCAGCGGCGGCTGGTTTACACTGGCCGCCGTCTTTATTGCAGCGCATGATAGACGCTCCTGAATGAAAGTTTACGTCTTGAACGTCAGGACTGGGTCTTAAGACTGCCTCCTGGTCTTAGCGACATCGCGCTGGCGCTTTTAATGGAACCGATGCTCAGCAATGAAAATCATCATTCTCGGCGCCGGCCAAGTCGGCGGCACCCTGGCTGAACACCTCGCTCGCGAGGAGAACGACATCACCGTCGTTGATACTGACGCCAAAAAACTGCGTGACCTACACACCAAACTCGATATCCGCACCGTGACCGGCGCGGGCTCTTACCCTATTGTGCTGCGCCAAGCAGGCTGCGAAGACGCCGATATGTTGATCGCCGTCACTAACAGCGATGAAATTAACATGATTGCCTGCCAGGTCGCCCATACGCTGTTTCGCACCCCAACCAAAATTGCCCGGGTGCGCGCGACGGCTTACCTGACCCGCAAAGGGCTATTCGCCCACGAAGCGATTCCCATCGACGTGCTGATCAGCCCCGAGCAGGTGGTCACCGACCACGTGCGCCGCTTGATTGAGCACCCCGGCGCATTGCAGGTATTGGAGTTTGCCGGTGGCCTGGTGCAGCTGGTAGCCGTGAAAGCCTTCTACGGCGGCCCGCTGGTGGGTCAGGATTTAGCCTTTCTGCGCCGCCATATGCCCAACGTGGATACCCGCGTGGCCGCCATCTATCGCCGTAGCCGACCGATTATTCCCCGCGGCGACACAGTGATCGAAGCCGATGACGAGGTTTTCTTCCTGGCCGCTCGCCGCGACATTCGCGCGGTCATGAGCGAACTGCGCCGGGTCGAGCGAGATTTCCGCCGCGTCGTCATTGCTGGGGGCGGTAATATCGGCGAGCGGCTGGCGGAGCATTTAGAGCATAGCCACCAGGTCAAGATCATCGAGCACAACCTGGAGCGCTGCACCACGCTTTCCGAGCGGCTGGATCGCACCGTGGTACTCCACGGCAGCGCCACCAGCAAGCGCCTGCTGGAAGAAGAGAACATCGAAGAGTGCGATATCTTCTGCGCGCTGACCAACGACGACGAGGTTAATATCATGTCGTCGCTGCTCGCCAAGCGTTTAGGCGCCAAGAAGGTGCTGACGCTGATTAACAACGCCGCTTATGTAGACCTAGTGCAGGGTGGCGAGATTGATATCGCCATTTCGCCCCAACAGGCGACCATCGGCAGCCTGCTGACTCACGTACGCCGCGGCGACATCGTCAACGTGCATTCGCTGCGCCGGGGCGCCGCCGAGGCCATCGAAGCGATTGCCCACGGTGACAAGCAGTCCTCCAAAGTGGTCGGCCGTACTATCCGCGAGATCGGTCTGCCCGAGGGCACCACCATCGGCGCGATTGTGCGCGGTAAAGAGGTCATCATTGCCCACGGCGATGTGATGGTTGAGAGCGGCGACCACGTGATTCTGTTTGTGATCGACAAGCGCCGCATCCGAGACGTAGAGCGCTTGTTCCAAGTCGGTCTCACGTTCTTTTGATAACCCCCGAACCACTGCCGCTGGCAGCCAATAACAGGAGCATGCGACAACCATGAGTCTGCGGGTTATTTTGCGCATTTTAGGGCTGTTGCTGATGCTATTCAGCCTGACTATGCTTCCTCCAACGCTGATTTCACTCTGGTTTCGCGACGGCGTATGGAGTGCCTTTATTAGCGGCATTGCAATTTCGGTGGTGACCGGACTGCTCCTTTACCTGCCTAACCGCCGCGCGCAAAAAGAGCTGCGTATCCGCGATGGCTTTATTATCGCCGCGATGTTCTGGACGGTGCTGGCGCTATTTGGCTCGCTGCCGCTAATGCTATTCGGCGAAGGCTCGCTGAATATTACCGATGCGGTATTTGAATCGTTCTCCGGTTTAACCACTACCGGCGCTACCGTGATTACCGGCATCGACTTTTTACCCGAATCGATTCTCTACTACCGCCAGCAGCTCCAGTGGCTGGGCGGCATGGGGATCGTCGTATTGGCCGTCGCCATTTTGCCCACTCTAGGGGTTGGTGGCATGGCCCTTTATCGCACCGAAATACCGGGGCCGCTGAAAGACTCCAAGCTCACCCCACGTATTACCGAAACCGCCAAGGCACTGTGGTATATCTACGCCACGCTCACCCTCGCCTGCATGATCGCCTATATGTTAGCGGGCATGAGCTGGTTCGATGCGTTAAGTCATAGCTTTTCGACCGTCGCCAACGGCGGGTTTTCTACCTATGACGCCAGTATCGGCTATTTTGATAGCGCCACGATTGAAATGATCTGCATCGCCTTCATGCTTATTTCTGCGTTCAGTTTTAGCCTGCATTTCATCGCTTGGCGTGAAAAGAGCCTGATGCACTATTTTCATGACCCCGAAGCACGTTTTTTGATGCTGTTTCTGCTCGCCTTGTCTGTGATCACCGTATTGTCGCTGTGGTTAACCAATACCTATGACACACTGCGCGGGCTGCGCCATGGGGTTTTCCAAGTCGTCTCGGTCGCCACCACGGCGGGTTATAGTGTCGCCGACTTCTCCATGTGGCCTGGCGCCCTACCCTTTCTGCTGTTTGTCGCGGCGTTCGTCGGTGGCTGCTCCGGTTCTACCGGTGGCGGCATGAAGGTCATTCGGATTATCTTGATCCTTAAACAGGGCATGCGTGAGATTATGCGGCTGATCCACCCCAATGCGGTGATTGCGGTCAAAGTGGGCAAAGTCAGCGTGCCCGACAGCATTGCCCAAGCGGTATGGGGGTTCTTTTCAGTTTACATGTTGCTGTTCTTTATAATGTTGGTTGGGGTGATGGCGACTGGGGTTGATCAGGTAACGGCTTGGTCCACGGTGGGGTCAGCACTCAACAACCTAGGCCCAGCGCTGGGGGAAGCAAGCACCCACTATGGTGAGATGCCCACGCTAGCAAAATGGATTCTGGTACTCGCCATGCTGCTCGGGCGGCTGGAAATTTTTACGGTGCTCGTGCTATTCACACCCGCCTTCTGGCGGCGTTAAGCACTTCACGCCTGACCCCTTATTGATCGATTTGAGAGCTGTAAATGAACCAAGATGATACGTCTCACCAAGAAGCTTCTCAGGAAGAGAGCGGGCCACTGACGGCAACCCCGACTTCACTCCCGGCCACTAGCGGGCCGTTAAAAACCTTCACTATCGGTGAAACCCGCTACACGCTGTTGGGTACGGCTCATGTGTCGGCGGAAAGTGCCGACGATGTGCGCAAACTGATAGATAGCGGCGCCTTTGATGCGGTGGCCATCGAGCTTTGCGATGCCCGTCACCAGAGCATGTCGAATCCGGATGCCATGGGCGAACAGGACCTGTTTCAAGTGTTCCGGGAAGGCAAAGCGGGCATGGTCGCGGCGAGCTTAGCGCTTGGCGCCTTTCAACAGCGTATTGCCGATCAATCCGGCATTCAGCCAGGGGCTGAGATGCGCGCCGCCGTTGAAGAGGCCAGCCGTCTCCAACTGCCACTGCTGCTGGTCGACCGCGATGTAGGCGTAACGCTAAAGCGCATCTACCGCAACGTGCCCTGGTGGCAGCGCTTTTCGCTCTTTTCAGGGCTTATCGGCAGCGTGCTTTCGCGTCAGGACGTTTCCAAAGAGGATATCGAAAAACTCAAAGAAGGCGATATGCTGGAAGCCACCTTCAGCGAGTTTGCCGCCGAATCCGAAGCGCTGTATACGCCGCTGATTCGCGAGCGTGACCGCTACATGGCGCTACGGTTAGCCGAAGAGGCGCCGCCGGGGCGCTACCAGCACGTGCTGGTGGTGATCGGTGCAGGCCACTTAAAAGGCACCGGCGAACACTTGGAAGCACCGCTGCCCGCCGACCCAAAAGTAGAGCGCGAATCATTGGAGGCCACCCCGCCACCGTCCAAAATTTGGAAGGCGCTGCCCTGGCTGATTACCGCGTTAGTGCTCACCGGCTTTGCGATTGGCTTCTCGCGCAATACCGGCCTGGGCTGGCAGCTGGTGCTTGAGTGGTTCTTGATTAACGGCATTCTCTCTGGCGGAGCGACGATTATCGCCCTGGCACACCCCGTTACCGTGATTGCCACCTTCTTTGCCGCCCCGCTCACCTCGCTGAACCCCACCATCGGCGCGGGCTTTGTGGCCGCCGGGGTTGAGCTGTATATGCGCAAACCCAAAGTGCGCGATTTTTCATCGCTGCGCCACGATGTGACGCAATTAAAAGGCTGGTGGCAAAACCGCGTATCGCGCACCCTGCTGGTGTTTATTCTCGCCACGCTAGGCTCCGCGGTGGGTACCTGGGTAGCTGGGTTCAGAATCGCCGGTGCCCTGTTTGGCAGTGGCAGCGCGTAAAACGACCCTCGCAGCGCTCATATTTCTATGGGCGCTGCTTCTTGCTGAGCTAATAGGCGCCGCATCGCCGCGGTCGGTGAGGCGATTCTGTGATGCAGACGGCTCGCCGCGTAGCTATCGTTAAACACCTCAAAGTAATCATCCAGCACATCCGCAGCGACCGTATCCCCGCCCTGTCGCAGCAGCTCGATAGCCACTTCCGCAGTACAGAGGTGCGATTTTGACGCCGGTTTGCGCAGCCGATAACGCGTCTCCCGCTCGGTTCTCAATGGCAGCACAGGCAATGCATCCAGATAGGCACTTTTACGGAACATGCGCCGCGCCTGACGCCAGGTGCCATCCAGAATGATAAATACCGGAATGCGCGTCTGCGCTTTCGCCGCATGCACCGCTTCGATACCCACCACCCGATCCGCGTAGTCGGGCTGGTCATCGGGAAAAATCACAAAGGGAGCATAGCGAGGGTCTTTCAACAGCGCTGCCAGCTGCGCATCCGGCGCCGTACGGTACCAGGTAAAGATTCGCGTCTCGCTAAGCACATCACCAATCAAGCGACCGGTATTCGTCGGTTTGTAGTGCTCGATCGAATGCGTTAACAGCCATACCTGAGCGACGCTTTCCGCCTTCACTTGATAGGGGCACAAACAATTAAGCACCGGTAAATTGCACCCTTCACAGCGCGTGACAAAACTGCCGCGCGCTTTGAATTCACGCCTGGGCGGGCGCGGATGCTCAGCAGCTGAGTAATGATTTACGGTGTCATGATCAATAGAGTGATCGTTCAAAGCACTCTCATCAGCAGAGCTTTTAAAAGCAGACATCCGCGCTCCAAAGAGTGGGGGAAACTAAGAGTGAAAAAGGGCGCAGAGTATAAATGAGCACGGCGTCCTTTGACGAATATTTCCAACACCACCGTAAACCTAAAAATATCTCAACGTTGACACCCAAAGCGCAACGCCGCTAAAGTCTCGTCAACTAATACAGATAATAAGGTTTACAGATGACCGTGCATCACGAACAGTTCCTTCATGAACAACGCCACGACTGGACGCTGGACGAGATCAACGCGCTTTTTGCGCTGCCGTTCAACGACCTGCTGTTTCAAGCCCAGCAGGTTCACCGTGCCCACTTCGATGCTAACGCGGTGCAGGTCTCTACCCTGCTGTCGATCAAGACCGGCGCCTGCCCCGAAGACTGCAAATACTGTCCCCAATCCGGCCACTACAACACTCAGCTGGAAAAAGAGAAGCTGCTGGAAATTGAAAAGGTCGTCGAACAAGCCAAGGCAGCGAAAGAGGCAGGCGCCAGCCGCTTTTGCATGGGCGCCGCATGGCGCAGCCCTCGCGATAAAGATCTACTGCTGGTCGAAGAGATGGTTCGTCAGGTAAAAGCCGTGGGCCTGGAGACCTGCATGACGCTGGGGATGGTCGACGGCGAACAGGCCAGCCGACTGGCCACGGCGGGACTCGATTACTACAACCACAACCTGGATACCTCGCCGGAGTTCTACGGCGAAATCATCACCACCCGCACCTACAGCGACCGGCTGGAAACCCTCTCCAACGTGCGCGATGCAGGCATGAAAGTGTGCTCCGGCGGCATTCTGGGTATGGGTGAGGATGCCAAGGATCGTAGCGCCCTGCTGCAACAACTGGCTAAGCTGTCGCCACATCCGGAGTCCGTACCTATCAATATGCTGGTGAAAGTGCCCGGCACGCCGCTGGAAAACGTCGAGGATTTAGACCCGATCGAGTTCATCCGCGCCATTGCGGTCGCCCGCATCATGATGCCGCAAAGCCATGTGCGGCTCTCCGCTGGCCGTGAGCAGATGAACGAATCGACCCAGGCGCTGGCGTTTTTGGCAGGCGCCAACTCGATCTTCTACGGCGACAAACTGCTGACCACCGGCAACCCCCAGGTGGATCGTGACCGCGCGCTGTTTGCCAAGCTGGGCCTGCACCCTGAGAAGCGCGAGACCTGCGAAAGCGAGGATATCCAAGCGGCACGCCTTGCCCAACAGGCACAGCAGCAGGTGCACGCCGAACGCGTTGCCGAGCTGGCGGTAGATGCCAGTGTCTGAAGCGTGGCAACAGCGTCTGGCCGACGCCCGCGCTCATCGTCAACAGACGGAGCGTTGGCGAACTCGTCAGGTAGCCAAAAGCAATACCCTCGACTTTGCGGGTAACGACTACCTGGGCCTCGCTCAAGACCCGCGCGTTAGCGAGGCACAGGCGGCTGGCGCTCTCCGTTACGGTGCAGGTGCAGGCGCTTCGCATTTGGTCAGCGGTCATCTGGAGATTCACGACGCCCTGGAAGAAGCGTTAGCGCGCTGGACAGGCCGCGAACGTGCGCTGCTGTTTTCTACCGGCTATATGGCCAATCTAGGCGTGCTGCAAGCGCTGGCAGATCGCCATACCGCTATTTTCCAGGATCGCCTCAACCACGCATCGCTAATCGATGGCGCCGCGTTAAGCGCTGCCCGCTCGCGTCGCTTTCATCACCGCGATGCTATTGATCTGGAAAGCCTGCTGGCGCGCAGTGAGTGCGCGCATAAGCTCGTGGTCAGCGATGGCGTTTTCAGTATGGATGGCGATATCGCCGACATTGCCACGCTGGTCGAAGTCAGTCGGCAGCACAGCGCCTGGCTGATGATCGATGATGCCCACGGGGTAGGCGTGCTAGGCGACAATGGCAGCGGCTGCGTGGGCAGCACTTGGAACAGTTCCGAGGTGCCGATTTTGGTCGGAACTCTGGGCAAAGCATTAGGTACCGCCGGGGCTTTTGTCGCCGGGGATGCCAAGCTAATCGAGCACCTGATTCAGTTTTCACGCAGCTATATTTACACCACCGCACAGCCTCCGGCCATCGCCGCCGCGACGTTAAAAGCGCTGGAGATCGTTCAGAGTGAACAGGGACTCCGCGCCCAGCTAAACACTAATATCGCTTACTTTCGCCATGAGGCGCTGCACTTGGGACTACCTCTCAGCGATTCGACCACCCCCATTCAGCCGCTGATCCTGGGGGACGAAGCGCGCACCCTAAGCTGGGCGTTACAGCTCCAGCAAAAGGGCATACAGGTGGGGGCGATTAGACCGCCAACGGTGCCCAAGGGTGAGTCCCGTCTGCGTGTGACTTTAAGTGCGCGCCACCAGCACGACGATATTGATCAACTGTTAGCCGCGCTCCACCACTGCCAGCACCAAGAGGCGTTATGCAGCCCCTGCGCTTAATCCTGCTCTCCGGCTGGGGAATCGACCAGCGTATTTGGCAGCCGCTCGAGGCGCACTGGCCCACCTGTCTAGCTGCCCAGACAGTAGAGTGGCCCGGCTACGGCGATACGCCCTCACTTGAGGCCAACGCGACGCTGGAAGAACTGGCCGAGGCTATGGCCGAGTCGTTAGCCAGCGATGCGGTTTGGGTCGGCTGGTCATTGGGTGGGCTACTGGCTACGGCGCTACTGGCATATCTCCCCCCACCACGGGGCCTGATTCTGCTCGGTGCGGGGGATGCATTCTGTGTCAAAGACGAGGTCAGTGCCAAAGGGGGCGTCACTAGTGCCGAGCTGAGTGCCTTTCAGCGCGCCTTTCAACGTGCCCCCACCGCGACGTGGCAACATTTCTTGCGCTGGCAGACCCAAGGGGAGCCCGGCCCTCGGCAGGCTGCTCGGCAACTGCATGATTTGCTGGGTGATACGCCCCCCGCCGACAGCACCACCCTGGCTACCGGTCTGCAGTGGTTGGCGTCGATTGATAATCGTCCACGCTTAGCGGCGCCCCCTTGCCCGGTAGTACGTCTTATTGGCGACCATGATCCCTTTATCAGCCCCGCCCAGCGCCGCATCAGCGCCCCCCTAAGCGATGTCGGCCACTGCCCGATGCTCTCGCAACCCCAGGTGCTCGCCGCCGAGATTGTTCGTCATGCTAACCAGATGACCAACGTCAGTACGGCGGCTTTATGAACGATCTAACGCTGAAGACGGAGGCAAACTGGCAGGCACGGGTCGCCCACGCTTTCTCACGAGCCGCTCCCCGCTACGATGCACTAGCCACTGCACAACGCCACATAGGCGAGATGCTTTGGGGGTCGTTACCTCCACACGCCTTTAACGTGTTGGATATGGGGTGCGGCACCGGTGTCTGGACACAGCGCTTGGCTGAACGTTACCCCTGCGCTCAGATCACCGGTTTAGACTTAGCACCTGGCATGCTGGAACAGGCTCGACAACGCCACGGTGAAAGCATCCACTGGCAACCGGGCGACGCGGCTGCCCAGCCATTTGATAAGCGTTCATTTGATCTGGTGTTTTCCAACTTGGCGGTGCAATGGTGTCGCGACATTGGTGCGGTGATGGCTGAGCTTTACCGGATTCTCACGCCCGGTGGGCTGGCATATATTACGACGCTGCTGCCCGGCACCCTGGAGGAGATCGCCTTTGCCTGGCAGCGCCCCGAAGCGCTGCTGCAAACACCTGATCGCGCCAGTGTCGAGAGGGCCATCGATGAAAGCGGCTTAACCATTTCCCGCCAGGCGGCCACCGTTGAACGCTTCTATTACCCTGATTTGAAGGCGGTGATGGCATCTATCAAAGGTGTCGGCGCCCAGATTGCCCGGCCACAGACCAGCCTTAGCCGAAATGACATCGCCGCCGCACAAGCGCGCTTTGAACAACTCCGCCAGCCGGACGGCCTACCCGTGAGCTACCACTGCTTAACGCTGCAATTGGAAAAATCGCTATGAACGTTTGGTTTGTGACTGGCACCGATACCGATGCGGGTAAAACCCTGGTGACCAGCGGGTTACTATATGCCGCCCGCCAACAGCAGTTGAGCACGCTAGGCTTAAAACCTATCGCCTCGGGCAGCCAAGCCACGCCTGAAGGCTTGCGGAATAGTGATGCCCTCGCCCTTCAGCATCAAAGCGTGCCGCCGGTCGACTACGCCACGGTGAACCCCATCGCCTTTGCCCCGGCCATTGCGCCTCATCTTGCCGCGTTTGAAGCGGGCAAGCCGCTTGAAATTAGCGCCATCGTTAGCTTGCTGCGTGAAACGCTTACCCAAACATCCAGAGACTTCACCCTAATTGAAGGCGCCGGTGGGTGGCGCGTACCGTTAAACGAGCAGGAAGATTTTGCCGACCTGGCGATGGCGCTTGAGCTGCCGGTGATTCTGGTGGTTGGCCTAAAGCTGGGCTGCTTAAACCATGCCCGCTTAACAGCAGAAGCCATTCGCGCCGACGGCTTGGTAGTAGCAGGATGGGCAGGCAGCGTGGTAGACCCCGCCTTTGCGGCTGACACAGCCCGCTTTGAGGCCAATATCGCCCATTTGAACGCCAAACTGGCGGCCCCCTGTTTAGGCATTATTCCTCATCTTGATGCCCCCAACGCCGCGACTGCCGCCCCCTATCTCTCCCTGGAGCCGTTATGACTACGCCGGTTTGGCACCGCCATGTTTGGCCCCCCTATGCCCACTTAAAAACCCAGACGCCCGCGCCCAAGGTGGTTGGCGGTGACGGTGCCCACTTTGTGCTCGAAAGCGGCGAGCGTCTGCTAGATGCCACCTGCTCCTGGTGGTGCATGATTCACGGCTACGGCCACCCCCGTCTGGTGGCGGCCATCCGCGAACAAGCAGGTGAGCTTTGCCATGTGATGCTCGGCGGCTTGACGCATGAGCCCGCCGATCAATTAGCTCGAGAGCTGGTGCGCATTACCCCGGACGGGCTGAATCATGTGTTCTATTCGGATAGCGGCTCGGTGGGCATGGAAGTGGCGATGAAAATGGCCCTCCAGTACCAGGTACTCACCGGCCACCCCGGCAAGCGCAAGATGCTCTCGTTGATGAAGGCCTACCACGGTGACACCACCGGCTGCATGGCAGTGTGCGACCCAGAAGAAGGTATGCACAGCCTGTTCGCCAGCCTACTGCCCCAGCACCATTTCGCCCCGGCGCCCACGGCCCCTTTTGATGCCACCGCTGAACAGGTCGAGCACGATCTTAGCGCCCTGCGTAGCGTTCTTGAGCGCCACCATGATGAGATCGCCGCCCTGCTGATGGAGCCGCTTTTACAGGCAGCAGGCGGGCTCAACATGACCTCGCCGGACTATGTCACTGGCGCCAGGGAACTGTGCGATGAGTTTGGGGTGCTGTTGATTTTTGATGAAGTCGCCACCGGCTTTGGCCGCACCGGCAAACTGTTTGCCGCCGACCATGCGGGCATCACGCCGGATATCATGGTGCTCTCCAAAGGCTTGACCGGCGGCTATTTGGGTCACGCAGCAACGCTCGCCACAGATCGTGTCCACGACGCCTTTATCGGCGACAGCGCTCATCACGCCTTTATGCACGGGCCTACCTTTATGGGCAATCCGTTGGCCTGCCGCGTGGCATTAGAGAGTCTGCGCGTCTTCGAGGAAGAACATTACCTGGAAAAAATCGCGATACTCAGCCAGCAGTTACAGCATGAGCTACTCGAAGACCAGGCGTTGAACGCGCACCCGGCCGTGGCCGACGTTCGCGTGCTCGGCGCCACCGCCGTGATCGAAGCGCACTCCGCTGAAGCGTTAAAGGGCGTAGGCGATTTCGCCCGGGAGCGCGGCGTGTGGCTGCGCCCCATTGGCCGCTGGCTCTATACCATGCCCGCCTATATCACCTCTGAAGCAGAAATCACTCAGATTACCAGCGTGATGAAAGCATGGTTTCTTGAGTCTTAATGGCTCTGGAAAGCAGCAAATTACCCTGCTGCTTCCAATGATTCACTAGCGCCGGAACGTCTTCTCCGCCAGTGGTATTGATTGCCAGCAACACGGCGGGCCTCGTTCTCGGCGCGTGTCACTGCAATCCGTCCAGACCGTCGATCAGCACCAGTGTCTGTTCTGCCGTGACCCGCATCAGACATTGCGCGGTTGCAGGGCTACCGCCGGTGCCGCCACCCCATTTCGCCCGCTCGAAATCGCAGCGGGCATCGCGGTAGCCGATCCAGGCCCGTTGCATTGCCTTCAGCGTCGGCGCCTGTGCCGGTGTGTTCCAACTGTCAGCCTCTGCCTCAGCGTCAGCTGAGGCGTACATCGCCATCAGGTCGCTGTAAGCGGTGTTTAACCGATCGTCCCAAAACTGCCGTTCCCGATCTAGACAACCACCCATAACGACCGTCGTGGAACCGCCCTCTGTACCGGCCATGCAGGCATTCGCGGATTCACCGACGCAGGCCAGACGCGCGTCATCTAATGCGTCAGCAAGGCAGGACTCCGTTGCCTCGTCCGAATAAGTCACATCCTGCGCGGCAACACCGCCCGCCCAAGCCATCACGATAAAAATGCTACAGATTGCGCTCTTCACGTGCTTTTTTCCCTTTATGTTCGCGTGCTCGGCGCCACCACAGTGATTGAAGCGCCCCCGCAGAAGGCTGTGCCGATCCGGTCTCGAATTTTTAAGACAACAGCAAATTACCCTGCTGCTTCCAGCGATTTACCAACGCCGGAACGCCTTCTCCGGCGGTGGTATTGATTGCCAGCACGCCCGGCGGGCTGAGCATATCCGCCTCCGGGTCGACCAGTGCGCAAGGTGTGTCGTAGTCAATGTACGAGAGCAGCGAAGCGGCAGGCATAACGGCCAGCGACGTGCCGACGACCAACAGAAAGTCAGCCTGGCTAACAAGGTCACAGGCCTCCGCAAACAGCGGCACCGACTCGCCAAACCAGACCACGTCGGGTCGCAGCTGGCTGCCCTTGTCGCACACGTTGCCCAGCTCGATGCCCCCTTTCGGCAGCGGGTAGCGCATGCGCTCATCGATTGATGAACGGGCTTTTAAAATCTCGCCGTGTAGGTGCAATACATGACGAGAGCCTGCACGCTCATGAAGGACATCAATATTCTGGGTAATGATGCTGACGTTGAAGCCATCCTGCTCCAGGGCAGCCAGCGCCTTGTGCGCCGCGTTGGGCTTGGCACGACGGATCTGTTCACGACGCTGGTTATAAAAATCCAGCACTTGCTGCGGGTCCCGTTGCCACGCCTCGGGAGTGGCAACATCCTCGACTGGATGGTTTTCCCATAGGCCGTCGCTGGCACGGAAGGTCTTGATACCACTCTCAGCACTAATTCCCGAGCCGGTAAATACCACCAAATGCGGGCTTGCTGCCATGAAGGCCTCGTTGTTTATGTTTCACTGACTCTTAAGTATGCCACTAATATACAAGCTGACCGATACTGCCCGCAAAGCGCTGCTTGTTGCGGTATGGGTAGACATCGATAATCCGGCCATCGATGATTGCCTGCTGCAGTTCCAGCCAGTAGTCAGGGTCGAATAACTCTGGATGCTGCTCCATAAACAGGCGGCGTAACTGAGGATTCGCGAACATGAAAGGGCCAAACTCCTCTGGGAAAATATCGTTAGGGCCGATGGATAACGTATCGCCCCCCTGGAAGTCATTGCCATAGGACTTCGGAAGTTGCCGGAAACGGCATTCGGTGAGGTAGCAGACCTCATCGTAGTCGTAGAAGATCACCCTTCCATGGCGCGTCACGCCAAAGTTTTTCAGCAGCATATCGCCGGGAAAGATATTCGCTGCGGCCATCTGCTTAATGGCATTGCCGTAATCCTTAAGCACCATCTCCTTCTCTTGGTCGCTGCACTGCTCCAGATAGATATTCAGCGGCGTCATCATGCGCTCGGTATAGCAGTGTTTGATAATCACCTTATCGTCTTTCAACACAACGGTAGAGGGCGCCACTTCCAGTAAATGCGCTAGGCACTCCGGCGCAAAATGATCCTGTCGGACAATAAAATTGGAGAACTCTTGAGTATCGGCCATGCGCCCTACTCGGTCATGGCGTTTTACTAGCCGGTACTTTTCGCGCACCACGGCGTGGGTCACGTCTTTAGCCGGGTCGAATTTATCTTTAATGATCTTAAACACGGTGCGAAAACTGGGCAGCACAAACACCGCCATCACCATGCCACGAACGCCAGGGGCAATAATAAACTGATCTTCACGCTTGGCGACCTGACGATTCAGCGCCCGGAAAAGCTCGGTTTTACCATGTTTGAAGAAGCCGATTGAGGCATAGAGTTCACCTTCTGGCTTATGCGGCATCAACTGCTGAAGGTAATCGACAAACTCCCTGGGTACCGCCACTTCGACCTGAAAGTAGGCGCGGGTGAAGGAGAAAATAATCGACACCTCGTCAGTTTCGATCAATACCGTATCCAGGTGCAGTCCGGAATCGCCGCCTGTCTGCTCACCAAAACCCTCACCGTGGAGTACCGGCAGCACCAGTGGCACTTGCTCACCGCCGCCGATAATCCGTCCCACCAGATAAGCCCCTTTATTGCGATAAAAGACGCTATTCAACAGCTCGATTTCAGTATCATCGGCGTCCAGCATCGCCGAGGGTAAGTGCTGCTGTAAGAAGGTGGCGCCGAGATGGGTATCCTGGTCTATGTCCGCAAAGCGATTGCCGAAGGGAGCGTCCATAAGCGCCCATTTGAGCGCGGCCTGCCAGTCGCCGTTAACCTGTTTGCGACGGCATAGGTCAATTCCCGAGCGGTGGGCGGCATCCTCACGGGAGCTATACACAAACATCCAATCGTTACGGATATGGCGGTGATGGAAAATCGCACAGAATAGCGAGTTAAAAAAGGTCTCGGCTAGTTCGTAATCGAGCCGGTGGCTGATCAGTTCGGCGTAGTGGTTGCGCGCCTCGCGCCAGCACTCGCAGTGGGACACCACTTCAGGATCGAAAGTGCGCTTCAGGCGCCCAAGCGTAACGTCGATCTTTTCCTGATAGAGATTAATTCGCTCCGCCGAGGCTTGCTGAGCGTCACGCCAGGCTGCGTCGCGGAAACGACGACTGGCATCGGCAGTGATCTCTTTAAAGCGCGCACGATACTCATCGAAGCCATGCAAAATCGTTGTCGCTAAGCGGTACGCAGGTGAGTGTTTCACGGGCCGGGCTCCTGATCATTTTTACCAGCTTCGCGTAACTGGAAACTACATGCGAGACGACCTTGGTGGGTAGCCAATGCCTAGTTAGCGCATGGGTTCGATACGTTTGATCTGAAGGCAAAAAGGCCCTGCGGTGCGGTCTGCAATTAAAAAGCCGAGTTGGTGAATCTCGCTGGGCGTTACGGCTGGGGCATAACTCAATAGCGTTCCTCGCCGCACCGCTTCAAAGGCGCTCCAGGGGAAATGCAGCGTTTCCCAGCTATCCTGAGCAGGCGTAAATTTCACTCGGTACGCTGAGGCATCGCCAAGGGAGGTACTTTTTAGGCGAAGTTGGTAGGTGCGCCCATCCCCCCGCACGGTTAGCGCTATGCCCTGGGCATCCGCTAGCGTTGGCTCGAACCCGTTGGGCTCGCGGCGAACGGAGGCAAAACCACCGCCGTTTTCCAGCGATACCTCGCCCTGGAAGCGACCTACGCCATCGCTAACGCAAAAACCACTTTTTGAAACGCCCCCCATCACGCCATCATCCACGGCATACCAGCGCTGTTGTTCATTGGGACTATCAAATGTTAACGCCATAACGACTCCTTCTCATCAGCCAAAAAAAGCCTCTTTGCCGCAGGGCAAAGAGGCTTGTTCAGCCTAGGCGATTAGCCTTGTAAGTTACAGCTTCGCTGTCGAGACCGCTGGGTCTGAATCACTACCATCCAGCTCTTCAGGTGACGCGACCACCAGTGCAAACTCCTCCTCGGCGGTTTTCGCTACGAGGTGATTCTTGCTATAGAAGAAAAAGTAGGCTGCGCCAACAATGAACAGCACGATGGTGTAGTTAAAGGCACGCGGGTCAAAAGCGTAGACCCCGGTTAGCGCGATTAGCGACAGCACAAGCGCGATGCCTGACGTCACGACACCACCAGGTGTTTTATACGGACGTGGCAGGTCAGGCTGCTGTACGCGCAGCATAATGTGGCTCAGTGCCATCAATGCATAGGAAATGGTTGCACCGACCACGGCCATTCCCAGCATCAGGTCGCCCTCCCCGCTCAACGACACCAGAAAGCCGAACACGCCAGGCACGATCAGTGCCAAATAAGGCACTTTACGGCCACTGGTCAGCGACAGTGCCTTGGGGAGGTACCCCGCCCGAGAAAGCGCAAAGACCAAACGGCTGTAGCCATAAATAATCGAGAAGAAAGAGGCGATCAGCCCCGCCAAGCCCAGCACGTTCACCAGCGTAGCCAGGGTCGGGTTGCCCGCCGCGTTCAGTGCATCCACCAACGGTACGCCGCTTTGGCCAATCATTTCGGCACCCGCCGCACCGGCCAGTAGCACCACGACTAACAACGCAGTGAAGAGCAGAAACAGCATCGCCGCGATAATGCCTTTGGGCATATCCCGGGCGGGGTCTTTGGCTTCTTCTGCCGCTAGCGGTACGCCTTCCACCGCCAGGAACAGCCACATACCAAAGGGTAGTGCCGCCCAGACGCCGTACCAGCCAAAGGGCATGAAAGTGCTCGCTCCTGTCGCATCGGTAGGGGCAATATCGAACAGGTTGGCAGCGTCGAAGCTGCCAATTAGCGCGACAGCAGTTGCCAGAATAGCGAATACCGCCAGGCCGCTAATCACCATCATGACCTTGAGCGCTTCCCCCACGCCTGCCAAGTGGATACCAATAAACACGGCGTAGAAAATCAGGTAAACCAGCGGGCCGTTAATGCCGATTAACGCCTCTACCGCGGCACCGATAAAGATCACAATCGCCGCTGGGGCCAAGGCGTACTCGATCAATACTGCAAGCCCCGTTAAATAACCACCGGCAGGCCCCATTGCCTGGCGGGCAAAGCTATAGCCACCGCCCGCTGCAGGAATCGCCGCGGACATTTCCGCGAGGGACAGCACCAGGGCCAGATACATCAGCGCCATCAAACAGGCCGCTATCGCAAAGCCACCCCAGCCCGCTTCGGCGATACCAAAGTTCCACCCGGCGAAGTCACCGGAAATGACGTAGGAAACCCCAAGCCCCGCCAGCAGTATCCAGCCAGCGGTGCCTTTGCGCAGTTGGCGTTTTGCCAGATACGCCTGATCAATCGATGGTTGTGTCATCGTTTTGCCCTTTCAGTGTGGAACGAAATCGTCGTCAGCGGCGTGCTGTTGTTTACCAACGTTGTTCCGTTTTGTTATGTGATCGTTGTTATGGGATATCGCTTTTTGGGTGACGTTAATCCGCCACCAGGAAGTTACGTGTCGAGCCTGATGCTGATTCACCTTCCAACACATCGTCTTCGCTGCGGTCTTTCAACTTAACGCCAGACAACTTGAGCTGACGGGCCTCTTTTAACAGCAGAAAGAAACGCCGGGCGGCCTCCTCTACTTGCAAACCCGCCGGGCGCACGTTGGAAATGCAGTTTCGCCGATCATCCTTGAGCCCCGGTTCCGGCGCCCAGGTCATATACAATCCCAGGCTATCCGGTGAGCTCAGCCCCGGCCGTTCACCGATCATCACCAGCACTGCGTCCGCGTTGAGCAGCCCACCAATCTCATCGCCAATGGCCACCCGCCCCTGCTCAACAATCGTTATCGGCGCTAGCTGCCAATCAGCGGTGTCACTGCTCAACATCTGATAAAGCGTGCTAAGAAACGGCGCGCTGTTTTGCTGCACGGCCAGCGCGGAAAGCCCATCGATCACGACAATCGCAAGGTCATAGCGCTGCTGGGACGCGGCGGCTTGCTGCAGGTGCTCACGGCTCTCGTCGTTAAGGCGTCGGCCATAGTCGGGCCGCTGCAGGTACATGGCACGATCCTGAGCATGGCTGTGCAGGCGAAGCGGTGGTTCAGACAAATTGAGGGCTTGGGTCAGCTCAGTGGAGAGCGTTTCCACATCCAGCGGACAGTGCACCGCATCCTGCGCTTGGGCGTGAGCCAACTGAAACGCCAGCAGCTTGCTGGTCGGCAGGCTAACCCCAGCGCGCCCCAGGCCAATGCGCGCGTCGGTAAAGGCATTCAACCTCTCCCAGGAGTTCTCCACCACGATGGGAGATGACGGATCATGTGCCATGGCGCGTCTCCTTGGGCAGATGGCGCAGGCTATTGGCAAAGGCGGCCGGAAGCTGGTCATTGAGCCGGTGGGTGCTGACATCCTGGAAAATCTGCATCTCTTCGAGCCAGCGCTCAAATTCCGGCGCGGCTTTTAGCCCCAGCACCCGACGTGCATAGAGCGCGTCGTGAAAAGAGGTGGTCTGGTAATTGAGCATGATGTCGTCGGAGCCAGGAATCCCCATAATGAAGTTGCAGCCCGCCACGCCGAGCAGCGTGAGCAGGTTATCCATATCGTTTTGATCGGCTTCGGCGTGATTGGTGTAGCAGACATCGCAGCCCATGGGCACGCCCAACAACTTGCCGCAGAAGTGATCCTCAAGCCCTGCACGGGTGATCTCTTTGCCGTCAAAGAGATACTCCGGGCCGATAAAACCCACCACGGTGTTCACCAGCAAGGGGTTGAACTTGCGCGCCACCGCATAGGCGCGGGCTTCACAGGTTTGCTGGTCGAGCCCGTGGTGAGCATCGGCGGAGAGCGAGCTGCCCTGGCCGGTTTCGAAATACATCACATTGCGCCCCACCGTGCCGCGATTGAGCGTCTGCGCGGCTGCTTCGGCTTCGGCGAGAGTGCTCAAGTCAAAGCCAAAGCTGCGGTTAGTGGCCTCGGTGCCGCCAATCGATTGGAAGACCAAATCGACCGGGGCGCCCTGCTCGATCGCTTCTAAGGTGTTCGTTACGTGGGTCAACACGCAGGACTGGGTGGGGATTTGATACTTCTGAATCACTTCGTCCATCAAGCGCATCAGCTTGACGCTCTGGGCGACGTTATCAGTCGCGGGATTGATGCCAATGACCGCATCGCCACTGCCATAGAGCAGACCATCCAAGATACTGGCGGCAATACCGGTCACATCGTCGGTGGGATGGTTGGGCTGCAATCGGGTCGAGAGCCGCCCCGGCAGTCCAATCGTGTTGCGAAAGGCGGTGGTGACCCGGCACTTTTTGGCCACCAGAATTAAGTCCTGATTGCGCATCAGCTTGCTGACGGCAGCGGCCATTTCTGGGGTAATCCCCGCTTTCACTTCCGTTAATACATCGCTAGTCGCGTGATCGGAGAGTAGCCAGTTACGAAAATCGCCCACGGTGAGATGACGAATGGGAGCGAAGGCGTCGGCGTCATGATCATCCATAATCAGCCGGGTGATCTCATCCTCTTCGTAAGGAATCAGGGCCTCATTCAAAAAGGTGGTCAGCGGGAGTTCGGCGAGTACCATTTGAGCGACCACCCGCTCTTCGGCACTCTCCGCCATTACGCCAGCCAATCGGTCGCCAGAACGAGGCGGTGTGGCTTTGGCCATCAGCTCGGCTAGGCTTGCGAAGCGGTAGCTGCGACTCCCCACCGTGGTGTGATAGGTCTGCGCCATGGAGCTTTCCTTTTTAACGACTGCTTTTTATCGCGCTGACTGCGCGTTGAGGTATAAAACTTGCTTGTTTCCACCATAGCGCTATCACTAGAGAGGGAGTATCGAGTTTTGGCAAACCCTTGAATATTTAATAAATTCAATTAAATACAGCAAGTTAAGGCGTTCACCCAGCACTATTGAGCCCATATAACGCTTGAGGAGAGCCCTATGACCACGCTCGAAAGCGCATTTGCACCAAAAAGATGCGTTCAGGAAGCGTTCGATGCCGATGAGCACGCGCAAAATCTGACGCGCTGGCAGCAGGAGTACGACCAGCTCAGCCCAGGCAGCTTCTATGGTCGCCTGGATGAAGTGGCATTAGAGACGATGCAAGTGTTCAAGGAGCACACTGGGCAAGCGCTACGCCAGCAGTGTCGGGTATGGCCAAACTCGCTATGGATCGGCATTCCCACGACGCGACATGGCACGCGGATCAATGGCCAAGCGCTTAGCGAGGGCGACGTAATGTGCCGCCCCGGTGGGCGGGATTTTGAATTGGTGACGCCGGAAGAATTCGATATCTATGGGCTGGTGATTCAATTGCCAGCGTTAGCAGAGGCCGCTAAGCGACAGGGGATGAGTTTGGATACAGGCTGGGACGTCATGCCCCGTCGACAAGCAGCAAACGAAACGCTCAATGCCGTCGCGTTTCTTATCGAGCGCCTGCTGACTAGCCAAACGCTGTCTATTGCTAGCCATATCCATCAAGACATTCTGCTGATGGCGCTACTGGAACTCCTGCAAGCCGAACAGCCTAGTACAGAGCTGCCGCCCAGCTACGCGCATCGCAAAGAAGTGGTTGACCGGGTAAAGCGTTATGTGGACGAGCACATGGATGGCCCGGTGACCATGGATGAGCTTTGCCAGTTGACCCATGTTAGCCGGCGCACGCTGCAGTACAGCTTTACGGCCATTTTGGGCATTAGCCCGCTGCAGTATTTACGTTTAACGCGGCTCAATCGTGTCCGTCGGGCGCTGCGAGCCGCATCACCCAAGCAGTCAGTAACGGAAATAGCCACTTACTGGGGCTTCTGGCACCTGGGCCAATTCGCCCACGACTATAAGCAGCAGTTTGGTGAGTGTCCGTCACACACGCTTAATGCAAAAGTAAGCTTAGCTAAAGGTCGGTAGATGCGTGGATTCACGCCCTGGCAGACCCAGTTCAAACCAACTGTGATGCGCCTTACTATCGACCCATAGGTGATAGTGCAATTGAGACATCATCACTGGATCATCTAGAAAATCCAGCCGCTCCAATCGACTCATCCCCGCTGGCCCCATCAATACGGCACGAGAAACCCGCTCGGCTCGGCGCTGGCGTATGGGCTCGACATCGGTGTGCCGTGATGTGCCTAAAGCTGTCGCTAACGCATTAGGCACGGGCTCTACCACCACTCGGACAAAAGAGGGAGCCGACATCCCGGTGTTCATCTGGGCAAGCAAGCTCACCATGCGTCGCAGCACCCTTGGTGGCTGCGTTTCTTCAGGAATCCGGAACAGCCGCTTTTGAAAGCTGAGCTGCCCTAATGAAACACGGCTCGATAATGCCGACACCGGGATGGATAGCATCAAAGCAACGACAATGGGCGAGAGCCACCAAAGAAAAGTGGGCTCCATCACGTAAACACCCGCTGCCCATACAGCCCCTATGAGAGTCTGTGTCCAATGAGCACGAATGGCATCACCCCACGTCGTGTCGCTATTTTCCCGGGACGGTGAGCGCCACTGAACCGCCCACCCCATCACTGACGTCAGTACAAAACGGGTGTGAAACAGCATTCTTACCGGCGCTAATAGCATCGAAAATAGCGACTCAAGAACCATGCTCGCCAGCACCTTGAGCGGCCCACCATATTGACGACTGCCCTTTATCCACACCAGCAGTACGCTGAGCAGCTTAGGTAAAAACAGCAGTAACGCGGTCACACCGAATAACCCCACCGCCAAAGTAGGATTCCACTGCGGCCAAACAGGAAATAACATTCCCGGCTCAGGAAAGTAGTCGGGCGTGCTAAAGCTATGCACGGCTAAAAGTGCGGTAGAAAGGACCAAGAAAAGACACCATAGCGGCGCTGAGAGATAAGACATTAAACCGGTCAGGAAGACGGCACGGTGAACGGGGTGAATACCTTGCGAGAAAAACAGCCGGAAATTCATCAAATTCCCGTGGCACCAGCGCCTGTCGCGATTGAGCTCATCAAGCAGGTTAGGCGGCATTTCTTCATAGCTGCCTTCCAGCTTGTAAGCAATCCATACCCCCCAACCCGCACGCCGCATCAGCGCTGCTTCGACAAAGTCATGGGATAATATCTCACCGGACATGGAGCCCTTACCGGGCAGCGGCGCCAGTATGCAGTGCTGCATGAACGGGGCCAGACGAATGATCGCGTTATGGCCCCAGTAGTGCGACTCGCCCAGTTGCCAAAAATGGAGCCCAGCGGTAAATAGCGGCCCGTAAACCCGCGTCGCAAACTGCTGCATGCGAGCGTACAGGTTGAGGCGCCCCGAAGCGCGTGGCGCTGTTTGGATAATGCCAACCCTCGAGTGCACCTCCATCATTTGCACCAACCGGGTCAGGCATTTGCCGCTCATGACACTATCGGCATCCAGCACCACCATGTAACGATATAGCGCTCCCCACCGGCGGCAAAAATCGTCCAGATTACCGCTCTTGCGTTTGACACGGCGCTGTCGACGGCGATAGTAAACTTGGCCGAAAGCATTCAGGTCACGACACAACCCCAGCCAAGCGTAGGTTTCTTGAATAGCAATATCGGGATCAGACGTATCGCTCAGGATGAAGATATCGAAATGCCGGTCATTGCCTGTACTGCGCAGGGACTCCAGGGTGGCGCGCACGCCGGCGAACACTCTGGCAACATCCTCATTACAGATCGGCACCAGCAGTGCTGTGCGCGCTTCATCATCAATCGGCTCGTCGCCCACTTCGCTGTCAATGGCGTAGCGATCATGGCTTCGTAATAGCTGAAAAAATCCCATCAAAGCGGTCCAAAATCCCGCGGACACCCAGGCGAACAGCAGCACAAACAGCGACAGAATAGTAACCTCAAGCCACTGCAGGCCCTGGCCGGGGAGTACGGTACGCATCTGATTGGCAGCGATAATACTTTGACCGAAAATCAACACCAGCAAAATCCAACGACGCCTTCTGGCGACCCACTTCCAGGACGCGGAGGGTGACTCTCTTCTGCGCTTTCGAAAATCACCGTTAGCCCAGCGCTTGAAACGTCGCCCAATATTGACGAAAGGATTGGTCGACCACTTCTGGGGCGCCAATGGCGTTCGTTTCATCGGTGGCGCCGTTCGCAGTCGCGTAATGTTGGAAGCATCCGTCGTTAGCACGTCTGGTGGCGCTAGCGGCGGCTCTGCATAGGCAAGCGCCAAGCGTCGGCCCACTGATAAGGCCGCTGGATCATCACTATTTTTATTCTGCCAATCACCTTCGCCCTCGCTATCTCCACCCAACGCAGCATGTAGCGAAGCCATATCGTGTTGATCAAGGTCACCGACTAATAGCGTGTAGCGCTCCTTACGATCCTGGGTTTCCAACGCCAATCGCTCTAAATACAGATCCGTTGGCGCTGCCTGGGAGGGAGATATTGTTTCAGCCATTAGCGGGCAGCCTGTAGTACCACGTTTCGGACATTTGCTTGCCATCGAGCATTAGCTTGGCCCTGATATCCAAAGGCTGGCTGCCATTACTGCGCTTCACGTTGACAAATACACGCCAGCCGTTGGTCGCCGGGTTATGAACAACGCGACTATTGGCTAATTCACCATTATCGCCAACGCTTGCCTCAACGGCCATATTGGCATCGCTGCCGATACCGGAAAGCGAGGGCCCGATAAAATCGAGGACGAAAGCGAGCGTACCGTCGGGCTCGCGCACCAGGTTATCGCGAATCACCTCTCCCCGTGAGCGACGTGTTTCTTCAACCCACGCAAGCTGAGGATCAAGGTGACGGCTTTCATCGGTTGTGAACGTAATACGGTAATCGAACGCCAGCGGGGTTTCAGGGTCATGCGCTTCATCAGCCAGCCACATCGAAACGATGTTGTCGTTGGTCTCGTTGTCCGTCGGAATCTGGATCAGTTCAACACTACCGGCCCCCCATTCATTTTGTGGCTCAACCCAAGCGCTTGGGCGCAGGTCATAGCGTGCGGCAATATCCTGATAATCGCTAAAATTGTGACCACGTTGCATCAGGCCATAACCGCGTAACTGAGGCGTTGCCTGACGATTCATCATCAATCTGGCTGGATTGGCTAGCGGGCGCCATGTCCAACCATTCTGCGCATCATTGATTAATAGGCCATTAGAATCATGAATTGCCGGGATATAGTGTTGTGTCGAAGAGGGCTGCTCCGGGCCATAAAGGTACATGCTAGTGAGCGGTGCTATCCCCAATTTCTCGACCGCCCGGCGCAAATATAGCCGCGATTGCACGTCGACTAAGGTGTCTTCTCCAGGACGCAGCACGAAGCGGTAGGCGCCAGTAACGCTAGGCGAATCAAGCAGGGCAAAAATCGTCAAGTACTGGCTTTCTGGGCTAGGTTCGATGATCCACATTTCTGTAAAGTGAGGAAACTCCTCGCCCGAAGGTAGCCCTGTATCAACGGCCAAACCGCGCCCTGAAAGCCCATAAACCTGCCCTCCGCCAATAGCGCGGAAATAGCTTGCCCCCAGAAAGACCATCATCTCCTCATTGCGACCACCTTCATTGAGCGCATGGTTGATCCTGACACCGGCAATACCAACGCCATCGCTGTTCTTCACTTCGTCGGAGATGCCTAAGTCACCGTAAGTGAAGTCATCAGGGTTGTACGCAAAGCCATGAACCTCGCCTTCCTGATCAATGCTGTTTAATTGGATAGCGCTGTCGTAATGCATCCCTTCATGGATAAAGCTCAGGGTGAAAGGTGCGCCTCTACCGCTCCACACGTCACGATCTCGCTTGTACTGTATTTGCGCATATTCCGCAAAGCTGAGCTCGCGCAGCTCATTGGGCAACGACGTTTCTGGAGCACGATAGCCCTGCTGGGCTAGCTCTTCTGCTTTTCTAGCGACATCATCAAAACCAAACGCAAAAGCCTCAAGAGGGAAGCTTCCAACCAGCAGCCCGCCTAGAGCGGCTAGCGAAAAAAAACCTTTGCGGCGTGAAAATTTGCTTAGCGGGGTCGATCCACTCATTTAGCGTAATCCTCCTGTACAATCCTTTGACTGAATTCAAATACGCTTATTTGCCGAATCGACATACGTTAGAGACCATTCGATCAGCTAATTGCGTCCTTCTGCTATTGCTCGCTATCGCCAAAATACACACCATGCACGCATGTAAAGATTAGATTACATTTTAGGTATAGCATGAGTCTAGACTACTTGGCACCCTGACTGACCGAGCTTTTTGAAAGGACTGAGGCAAAAAATTAGAACTTACTCAATATGTTGAACCGCGTGGAGAGGCGCTACATTAAGCGGGTGGTCGGTTACAAGCCGTAGTTTTGCGAAAACCCTTCGCAAATACTTAACCAATCTCTTCCTGTTAGATTAGCAGAGCCAGCGCTGCACAAACTGCTCAGCGGCCAGTGGCCGGTCAAAGTAGTAACCTTGCCCTTGGCTGCAGCCAAGTGAAAGCAAGGCGGCGATTTGATCTTGGCTTTCAATACCTTCGGCAATGGTTTCAAGCCCTAGCGTGTTTGCCATGGCAATAATCGTCGCCACGATGACACGGTCATTGTCACTAGTGAGCATATCGCGGACGAAGGAGATATCGATTTTTATTTTATCGGCGGCAAAGCGCTTCAGGTAGGCAAGCGATGAGTAGCCGGTGCCAAAATCATCGATAGATAGCCCCAACCCCTTTCCCTTTAATACTTCGGTCATGGCGATCGCTTTTTCAGGATTTTCCATGATGCCGCTTTCGGTAATTTCCAAGCTAAGTTGCGAGGGCTCGATGCTGAAACTAGCACAGCTATCGAGCAGGTTGGCGACCAAGTTTTCTTCCTCGAACTGCTGGGCGGCAATATTGATCGCTAGCTGCCCCGGCATGGAATAGCCCTGCGCCCGCCACTCAGCCAGCTGTCGGCAAGCTTCTTCAATCACCCAATAACCAAGCGCTACAATCATCCCACGCTCTTCGGCAATGGGAATGAATTTACCCGGCGATACGTCGCCAAGCTCTTCATCGTGCCACCGGCACAGCGCTTCGGCACCAATCAACTGGCCACTGTTTAAATCCACCTGGGGCTGAAAGTGCAAGCTTAACTGTTTTTCTGCAATAGCGGACGCTAAGCGCTTGGCGATATTCAACTGCTCAGCGACGACGCGCCCCATCCAGGGTTCAAATACACAGGTGGAAAGTTTTTGCCGTTTAGCCTGATACATGGCGATGTCAGCATGCTTCAAAAGCTCCAAGGGCGTTGCCGCATGCTGGGGATAAAGCGAAATACCGATGCCCATTGAGAGTTCAAAGGAGTGCTCCTCAACCAGCATCGGGTATGCAATGCTATCGCACAGCCGCTGAGCGGCAGCTAACGCACCAATCGCTCCTACTCCAGGGCAAACGACGACAAACTCATCGCCCCCTAATCGGGCCAAAAACTCATCCTTCGTTAGCGACGCAGCAAAGTTGCTAGCAACGGCCTTAAGGACTAAATCGCCCAAATCGTGCCCTGCGGTATCGTTGATCTCTTTAAAATGATTCAGGTCCAGCAGCAATAGCGCCAGTTCAGGGATCTGCGTATCGGCGAAGACTCGCTCTAAGTGGCGCATAAAAGCGGCCCGATTAGGCAATTGAGTGCCAGGATCACAAAAGGCTAATTGGCGTATTCGTACTTCGTCTCGCTGACGCTCAAGCTCTGACGCTGCCCGCGCCGCAAATATCTGCAACACATTACGCACGATATCCACATCGTCTAGCGGCTTTTTAAACATGACGCCAATAAGGCCCATCGGCTGACCATGACTGTTATCAAGCCGACGCCCTACATAGCCGTTCACCCAGCTCAGTGCCCCGTTGCTCTCTTTAGGCAACATGATGGCGGCTCCTTCATGAACGATACACTCCTGCTCAACCATCACCTTATGGCAGGGAACCCCAGGCAAATAATAGGCGAAATTATCCTGAAGCTGACCATTTACATATAGCGTTAAGGTATGCGCGATATCAGAATCGTGCTCATCTAATAACGCGATAAAACCCACGTCGGCAGACAGCGCCTCCGCCATATGGGCGGTCAGTTGATGCAGAAATGCATCGCCACTTGTTTCTGAGACCGCTGTTGCAACGCTAACAACAGCTTGCTGAAAGCGTTGCTGTTCATTAATGGTATGAACCAGAGTTTCATTGTGCCGACCAATACGCTGCAATGCCCGCTTCTTATACAGTAGCCGCTCTTGGGTATGGCTTTCCGCTAACTGACGTGCCAGTTCAGCCCCTGCCAGCGCAGAAGCGATACGTAATACGTCATCGGCATATATTGGTAGTACCAAAGGAGAGGAGTGCATCAGCGCAATAACGCCTAAAAAGCTGCCATCAGGCGCTGTGATAGCGATGCCCCAATAACCTTCAACGTTGAGTAAATTTAGCCGCTTATCATTCGGGAAGTGCTGGCACTCCCGAGAGGAAATAAAATATGTTGAGAGATCAACTACTTGCTGGCATGGCGTGCCTTCCAAAGCATAAGGAGCCCCCTCACTGAATGCTTCCTGTGACCACATGGCCAGTGTGGTCGCCATTTCATGGTGGCTATCGATGTGCTCTACAACGGCATGATTCACCTTGAGAATATCCGCTAAGGACCTCACTAGGTGGTGAAAAAAACCCTCTTCGCTGACGTAAGATAGCTTATCCGCTAACTGTCGAAAAATTTCTGGTGCCGAGGTAGGGGACATGTTATTAAACGCCTTCGGATTAGTCGTGCCAAAATCAGGCTACTTGCCAGCTCTTTCTTAACAGCACTTTTGAAAACATCACTTATACCCGCCATATAAAATATTCCAGCATCTACTCAGGCTTTAAAAGCTTTAATGAAAAAACCAGATCACTGACACCCATTCACTTTAAAAACCTTCCAGCTAGAAGCTCAACACTACCAAAACTAACTCATACTTTATTATTAAACATTGTCATAAAATTCTCTTTTTCTTTGCGGCATAAACCTATCCGCTTCAAACTTCCAGGCCTTACGCTGTGCATTTAGGCTTTTTTCTTTTTCAAACGCCCAATTAAACTTATTTCATCAACAACTAATACTTCAAACAGCAACCATATGAAACAAAAAGTTACCTTCATCATCCAAACCAACCTTAGAGGTTGATATTCAACCCAAACAGCCCTTCATGTCAATAGGTCGTTCCTCAACCATTTAGGTCTAATGGAGGACGTTGTGAATAAAACAGAACAGGATCGGCTCGCAGGCAGTATTGGCAGAGCCATTGCCAAACAGAGGGTTCGCAGTCAAATGACTCAAGAAGAAGTCGCTGAGCGCTTAGGCGTTGGCAATGAAGCCGTTTCTCGCATTGAGCGCGGGCGGGTGATACCCAATATTGTGCGTCTAATAGAACTTGCGGAGGTTTTTAATTGCGAAGCTGCAGAATTACTCGGTCAAGCAAGCTTTCATATTGATGACCAGTCAAGCAGGATGAAGCAGCTTCTAGCACCTTTAAACCAAAATGACCGACAACTTGTGATGGATTTAGTGGAGAATTTAACCGCGCGCCTGCAGCAAGGGTAACTGTATAAGATGACAAGCGCATATTCTTGTCATCTTAATATAAAGTAAATCGTGGCAATCGCTATATAAACCTATTAAGGTAATTATTACTTCTCCAATTATTTCAACAATAACTTAAATAAATTGAATGCACTTTATTGGTATTTAATGTATTACACCTCTATTCTTGGATTCTTTTATAAGACAACTTTAAAACACTGGTGCGTTCTATTTGGTTGCACAGCCATTTTTATGCTATAGAAAAGCCTGATGTAAATAGTCAGGTTTTGCTATTCAGCCATCGCAGCGTTGCGCTGCAAAGAGGCGTTATGTTCAACACGACTGCTTGGAACCGACTGCGCTATACCGCTTACGCCCCTTTTTATGATGTGGTTGCTGCTCGTGCTTTCCGCAGGCCAAGGCGTATTGCGCTAGGCCAGGTGGATTGGGAGCCGGGTATGCGGGTGTTATTGGTCGGCGCCGGCACAGGGCTAGACCTGCCTTTTCTGCCGCAGGATATCGAATTACACGCCACCGACTTAGCCCCAGCCATGGTTAAACGCACGGCTAAACGGGCTGAAACGCTACGCCGCGATGTGGAGTGCCGGGTGATGGATGCCGAGGCGCTCAACTACCCCGACGAGCACTTTGACGCCGTCATCATGCATCTGATCATTGCGGTCATGCCTAACCCACAGCGAGGGCTTGCAGAGGCGCACCGTGTGCTTAAACCCGGCGGCCAGCTGTGTGTGATGGATAAGTTCCAGCCGGATGAACAGCCTGCTGGGGTGGGCCGACGTCTGTTGAACCATCTGACCTCAGCACTTGCCACCGATATTACCCGCCAAGCACAACCACTGCTTGCGGAGGCTGGCTTCACGATTCGCCACGATGAACCCGTGCTGATGAATGGCCTGTTCCGTGCGCTGTTAGCTGCCAAACCAGCGCTTTCTAACCGTTAAGCATGTGACCTTTCACCGCTGCCTGCACGCTGGTGATTGCCGAGGGGATTGGCTACTCTGGCAAACTTCTTCGCCGATCATGCTCGGATTCTTGCCATGCCACCGCCCTCTTCCGCTCGCACCCAAAGGCTTCTGTTTGCCCTGCTTAGTCGCCTGCACTTATATATTGGTCTTTTTATTGGACCTTTTATTCTCATTGCAGCGCTATCAGGAATAGCTTACTTGCTTAGCCCGCCTCTTGAAACGTGGCTCTATCACGACACGCTTTATGGGGTAACAGAAGGTGAACCAAAGCCGCTTGCAGCCCAGATTGCCACTGTACAGCGCCACCTCGGGAATCCAGCATTACCCAGTACCGTACGTCCCGCTCCAGCCCTCGGCGACACCACCCGCCTGATGTTTACCACTCCTGGCCTCGGCCCTTCGGAACATCGCGCGCTGTTTGTTGACCCGATTTCGCTGGAAATAACGGGAGACACAACGGTCTACGGCACCAGCGGTATTTTGCCGCTACGCACGGCGATTGATCATTTGCACCGTCAGCTGTTAATGGGCGATGTAGGCCGCCTTTACAGCGAATTAGCCGCGTCTTGGCTTTGGCTCGCTGCCTTGGGTGGCGTCATATTATGGATGTGGCAGCGCCCGGCGCTGAAAGCGCTTTCTGGAGCCCAAACAACCCGGCGACGTCACGCCACGCTAGGATTGGTACTTGCCATCGGACTGCTGTTCTTCTCGGCGACGGGGCTTACTTGGTCGCAATGGGCGGGGGGCAATATCGCGGAGCTGCGCAATGCCTGGGGCTGGAACACGCCTAGCGCCTCAACAGCGCTGATCGATACTGATAGCCAAACCACTGACGAGCATGCCGAACATCACGGCCATACAGCCCCCGTTTCAGCCAGTACACAGCTGCTGCCAGAAGATTTTGATCGTGCGCTCACGGCGGCACGTGCGGCAGGGCTAACGGCAGATCGCATTCAACTCTCCCCACCAACCAGTGAAAACCAGGCCTGGCGGGTAGCAGAAATTGATCGGCGTTGGCCCACCCAAGTGGACCAGGTCGCGCTGCACCCGGGCAGCATGGCGGTCACCGATCAAACCGACTTTGAGACGTTCCCCTTAGCCGCCAAGCTCACCCGCTGGGGGATTGACCTGCACATGGGCGTTCTCTTTGGCTTGGTCAATCAAGTAGTGCTGGCATTGATCGCTGCAGGGCTTGTGACGCTAATGGGCTGGGGGTACGCCATGGCATGGCGGCGGCTGCGCAAGGCGAGTGGTCAGCGTTTCCCGACGGTTTCAGAGCCATGGTTACTGCTCCCGATCAAAGCCAAGCTCAGCGTGCTGTTAGTTGCTATCACGTTAGGTCTGGCGCTACCCGTTTTAGGCGTCAGCCTTGCGCTGTTCATCGTGATCGATGCGTTACGCTGGTATGTGACAAAGCGTTACACTGCCCGCCACCTAAATGCCCACCCTTCAAATACATCGAGGTGATCGATGCCAAAAGCACCCGTTAAACGCTTTCGTCGCTTACCCGATGACGAGCAGTCACGCGTTATCGAGATGGCCTGGGAAGACCGAACGCCATTTGAAGCGATTGAAACGCTGTTTGGTTTAGCCGAACCGGATGTCATAGAGGTAATGCGTCACCAGCTCAAACCCGCTTCGTTTCGCCTATGGCGTAAACGCGTCACCGGCCGCGCGACAAAGCATACCGCGTTGCGTTCACCGGATGTTCTACGCGGCTACTGTCCCACGCAATATAAGCGCTGATACTCAGTTACCAAAACAAGCCTTTATCTAAACGCCTCTTTATTGTTATATTATCACATAACATAAATGTGTTTAGAGGCGTGCTAGCAATGACTGCGTTTTCTCCCCTACCCGTCACCGTGCTTTCGGGTTTTTTAGGTGCTGGTAAATCCACCGTACTCAACCATATTTTGGCCAATCGTGAAGGTCGTCGGGTGGCAGTGATCGTTAACGACATGAGTGAGATCAACATTGATGGTGCACTGGTGCGCGGTGGCCCTGGCGAATCGACGCTGGATAGAGATGTTGCTCTGAACCGCTCTGAAGAGCGCTTGATAGAGATGAGTAACGGCTGCATCTGCTGCACCCTGCGCGAAGACCTGCTGGAAGAAGTCAGCCAGCTGGCCAGAGAAGGAAAATTCGATTATCTGGTGATTGAATCCACTGGGATTTCCGAGCCGTTGCCCGTGGCGGAAACCTTCACTTTTGAAGATGAAAGCGGCCAGAGCCTTTCCCACGTTGCCCGGTTAGATACCCTGGTGACCGTTGTCGATGGGGCCAACTTTCTTGAGCAGTACCGCGAAGCGCAAAGCCTAGCAGAAGCCGGTGAAAGCTTGGGTGAAGAGGATGAGCGCAATGTCGCCGACCTGCTGGTCGATCAAATCGAGTTTTGCGATGTGTTGCTCATTAGTAAGACAGACCTAATCAGCCAAAAAGAGCTGGAAGCCCTGCAGGCGATTTTACGCTCGCTGAACCCTGATGCAGAACTAGTGCCGATCACCCAAGGTGGCGTGCCGTTGGATAAAGTACTCAATACCGGCAAGTTCAACTTTGAGCGGGCCCAACTGGCCCCCGGCTGGCTGAAAGAGATGCGCGGCGAGCATGTGCCTGAGACCGAAGAGTACGGCATTGGCAGCTTCGCTTACCACGCCCGTCGGCCCTTCCATCCGCAGAAATTCCACGATTTACTCAACCAGGAGTGGTTCGGCAAAGGCCTGTTACGTTCCAAAGGTTTCTTCTGGCTTGCCACCCGCCCCCAGGCCGCTGGTCAGTGGAGCCAAGCAGGCGGTATCGCTCACCACGGCCCGGCAGGTGTGTTCTGGAAAGCGATCCCCGAAGAGCGTTGGCCAACCGACCCAGAAACGCGTCAGTTTATCATGGAGAAGTGGCAGGAACCGTTTGGCGATATGCGCCAGGAGCTGGTTTTTATCGGCCAGAACCTGGATCAAGCTAAAATGCGCGAAGCGCTGGACGACTGCTTGCTAAGCGAGGCAGAACTACTGGAAGGCATAGAAACGTGGAAAAAATTATCTGACCCGTTCCCTTCCTGGGAGTAGGTGATAGCCATAATCCTCAACGACCAAAAGAGAGGCCGAAGCCTCTCTTTTTTATTGACAACTATTTTGTGCAAGCTACTTTTTTGCAAGCTAAGACACTTACTGCAGCATGCTAGGCAACCAAGTAGCGAGCCCTGGGAACACTATCAACACGGCGACCAGTAGCATCGAACAGAGAATATAGGGAATCGCGGCCGAGTAGATTTCACTCATGGTCGTGCCCGGCGGTGCTACCCCTTTCATCACAAACAGTAACAGCCCTAATGGTGGTGTTGAGAAGCTGATTTCCAGTGCCAGCAACACGACGATACCGAACCACACCAAATCAAAGCCAAGTGCCTGCGCCAACGGAAAGAAGATCGGCACGGTGAGCATCATGATGGAGATTTGCTCCATAAAGGTGCCCAGCACCAGCAGTACCGCAAACATGGCTAACAGCATCAGGATGGGGGAAAGATCAAAGCCTGTTGCCCAACCGATCAAACCGCCCGAAGCGCCCGAGAAACCGAGCAACTGGCTGAAGGTGGCCGAACCAAATACGATCAGATAAGCCATCAGCGTGACTTTTAGCGCGCCGGTGACCGAAAGCTTAAACGCCTCCCAGGTCATGCAGCGGAAAAGAAACGCCAGGATAATCACACCCAATGCCCCAAATGCTGCGGCTTCCGACGGTGTAGCAAACCCCATCAGCATCATCGCAACAATGATCACCATGACGCTCAGCATAGGGAGAATATCGGTCACTATCAGCTTGAGCTTAGCGCTTAGCGGCACCGGTTCTAACTCATAAGCAGGTGCGGCATCCGGGTCCAGCTTGGTTTGGATAAAAATGGTGACAATATAGAACCCCGCCAGCGTCAGCCCAGGCAAAATGCCAGCGATGAGCAGCGCGCCAATATCCACTTTTGCCAAGGTTGCCAGCAGTACCGCCAACGCAGAAGGCGGAATAATGATCGCCAAACCGCCGGTCCCCAGAATGGGGCCAATGGCCATTTTCTTCTTATAGCCGCGTCGCTCCATTTCCGGTACCAATAGCGACCCCATCAAGGCTGTGGAGCCCATAGAAGAGCCACTTAAAGTAGAAAACGCTGTTCCACCCACGACTGTCACATAAGACAAACGTCCAGGTAGCTTGCCCATCAGTTGGTCAACGGCATTGAACATTTTCATGCCCAATCCGGTTCGGAAAAACAGTTCGCCCATCAGTAGAAAGAGCGGGATGGGGACTAGGTTGAAGCTTGAAAGCGCGCCGAAACCGTTGTTGAGCATCTGTAAGATGCCAGTTTGGCCACCCATAAAGTGCCAGGCACCAATGACGTTAGCGGCTAAAAATGCCAAAGCTATCGGAGTGCCAATCGCCATAAAGATAAGAATCAGCGATAGCAGAAAAGCGAGCGCAAAGTACCATTCCATTATTCTTTCATCCCCGCTTCGCCGCTGTGAAGTATTTCATGGCCCACTACAAAGCGGCCAAACTCAATCGCCATTAACGTAAAGCTAATAGGAAATACGATGGTCAGTATCCACTTCGGCACAAAGTAGGCACGCACGTCATAGTCTGTGCGCTCAATGTTGAGCAGAAATAGATCCAATCCTTTCCACGCCAGCACACCGCACACCACGACACATAGCAGCGATACTCCTCGGCTTAGAATGTTGAGCGCTGGCAGAGGCAGGACGGAGGTCAGCAACTCAATATGCACGTGCCCTTTTTGACGCACCAACCAGGGTGCCCCTAACAGGGTGAGGTAAAACATGGCGTACTCGGTGGAAAGAAAAAACCACGCAGAGGGCTGGAGCCCCAAATTACGGATGACTACCGAGAGCACTACGGCCACCATCAGCCATACCAGCATGATAGCGGCCAGAAGAGCCATGCCATTAAGTAGCAGCAAATAGCCGCGTTGTGCGTAGCGCATAAAAGGCCCTAACGAAAATAGCCACACAAAATGGGGCGCTCACTAGTGCAGCACCCCGCATGTCTTTACAGGTCGTTAAATTTTTCGATCAACATATCATAGTGCTCCAGACCAGATGGATGGCGCTCCATCTGGCGGCGCATACGCTCCCAGGTAGCATCGCGGGCAGCATCTGAGAAACGCTGTGCAGCTTCACCTTCAAGCGTCACTACCTGCATGCCATCGGCTTCTAGTTGCGCCTGCTGCTCTTCAGCTAGCTCAGCCAGTTTCTCGGCGCTTTCGCGCTCATGCTCAATTGCCACTTCCTGCAGGATCTGCTGGGACTCTTCGCTGAGCTGTTTCCACTTGTCCAGGTTGACGATGACCCCCATGTCTGTGGAGAAGAAAGCAGGATCAACTCGGTAGTTAAGGAAACGGTCCCAGTTAAGATCTTTCAAACCAATCTGGGTCCAGCCGGTGGCATTCACCACACTCCGTTCAAGGGCAGCGTAAACATCCGTTGTCGGCAGACTAATCGGCTGCGCGCCTAGGTAGTCCTGGAAGAAGGCGTCATACACCGGGTTACTGCGTAGGCGTAGGCCTGAAACGCTCAGATTGCCGTCGGCATCAACGGAAGGCTCTTCGATGGTATAAAAATTGTAGCTGACGCCACTATCAAACCAGCCCAAGTAGTAGGTGCCCATCTTCTCTTGATGAATCTCATTGAGCAGGTCGATGCCGCCATTTTCACGCGCGTAGATCGCATTGGTGTTAGAGGCCACCATTGCATCGCGCTCTGGCACGGTACCTGCGTAGAAGCTTGCGGCGGTATAGGCCATATCCACCACGCCGTTGCGCACTGCATCAGGCTGCTCGGAAAGGCCGATCACTTCAGGACCGCCACGCACGTTAATCTGCACCACGCCTTCACCGCGCTCGTTTACTTTATCGACAAACTCCAGAAAGCTCTGGGTATAGATGAGCGAAGGTGGAAAGGCATGCACGGCGGTGATTTCATCAACGGCCAGCGCTTGAGCGGAAGCTAGGGCGGTGAGCATGCCCAGGGTAAGCGTTACTTTTTTCATTCGTTAGTCTCCTGCACGAGGTAGTCTGCGTTATAGCGTTTATTGTTTCTGTTGCATTCTTATAAGTCGTTTTATAAAGCTGCTTTTGATTAACCTTTCTTATAAACGTCTGCTGCAAGCGTGCGTGCTGTTTTTATTGAAGCTCATTCTGGGGGTAGCCATTGCTGCCACTACCCTTTACTGATGATGGCGTTTTCTGGCGGCTGCGCCGATGTCCAGGGAAACTGTGCTGTATACCGAGCGGCAAAACCGGTAATGGTGTCAGCATGCTGACGGGTCATATCAATGTCATCCCAGCCATTTAGCAATTTAGTGCGCCAAACGGGGCTAATCGAAAAACTGACCTCTACTTCTGCCACACGGACGACCTGCTTCTCTAAGTCAACGTGTATCGCGGCGGGTGCATCGCCTAGAGCTGCTAACAAACGCTCGGCGTCGTCCTCTTCCACCACCGCAGGCAGCAAGCCGTTATTGACGGCGTTCGACGCAAAAATATCGCCAAAACTCGGCGCCACCACACAGCGAAAGCCGTAGTCGACCAACGCATAAACCGCCGCTTCACGAGATGACCCCGCGCCAAAATTGCGGCGACTAACCATCACTTCGGCATCATTTGCGTTAGGGCGATGAAGAATAAACTCGGGGTTAGGTGTGTCCTGCTCATCGTGGCGAACGTCGTAAAGCAGAAACTGGCCGTAACCGACGCTGCGCGGTTCTTTCATAAAGCGCGCGGGAATCAGTTGATCGGTATCCACATTAGCCGCAGCAAGGGCAACGCCAAGGGTGTCTAGTACGGTAATTGGTTGCATTAGTGCGCTCCTGAAGCCTGAACGGATGAGTCACTGCCCGCCGTTAGCGTCCGCACATCGGCCAACCGTCCACTGACCGCCGCCGCAGCCACCATGGCAGGTGACATCAGATGCGTACGCGCCCCTGGCCCCTGGCGGCCTTTGAAGTTGCGATTGGTGGTGGAAGCACAGCGCTCGCCGCTCGCCACCAAATCACCGTTCATCCCGACACACATGGAGCAGCCGGAGTGGCGCCACTCAAGCCCGGCATCGATAAATATGCGGTCCAGTCCTTCGGCCTCCGCCTGGGTTTTCACCAGCGTGGAGCCGGGCGAGACCATACCGGGTACGCGGCTTTTGTGACCCGCCAGCACCGCCGCCGCAGCGCGCAAGTCTTCAATACGCGCGTTGGTGCATGAGCCAATAAATACTCGATCAATGGTGATATCAGTAAGTTTTTGCCCCGCCGTTAGCCCCATATAGGACAAGCTATCCCGGGCTTGGCGCGCTTTCGCTGGATCGCTCAATTGATCAGGATCAGGCACCGCCCGGTCGATCGGCAGTGCCTCTTCCGGCGAGACGCCCCAGGTCACTGTCGGCGCAATTTCATCGGCATGCAGCGTCACTTCAAGATCAAAGCTGGCGCCTGGGTCGCTGTAGAGCGTGGACCAGTAAGCGCAGGCTTGATCGAAGGCATCGCCTTTCGGGCTCCAGGGGCGCTCGCGCAAATAGTCGAAGGTGGTTTGATCCGGCGCGATCATGCCGCAGCGGCCACCGCCCTCTATGGAGAGATTACACAGCGTGAGCCGTGCTTCCATGGAGAGCGAGCGAATCGCCTCACCGGCGTACTCGATGGCGTAGCCCCGTGCTCCATCGGCGCCCAAACGGGCAATCCAGGTGAGCGCGATATCCTTGGCGGTGATGCCTTCGGCCAGTTGGCCTTCCACCGTGATGCGCATCACCTTGGGCTTGCTTTGCCACAACGTTTGGGTGGCCAGCACGTGGGCGACTTCTGATGCGCCAATACCAAAGGCAATGCTGCCAAAAGCACCATGGGTAGCGGTATGACTATCGCCACACACCATCACCATCCCAGGCTGAGTGAGCCCCTGCTCTGGGCCTAGCACATGCACAATGCCCTGGCGTGGGTCATCCAGGCCAAACAGCGTCACACCATGCTGCTGGGTATTTTGGGAGAGCTGCTCGATCATTGAGCGCACTTTGGGATCGGCAACGCCTGCCAAATCACGGGCTAGCGTCGGTACGTAGTGGTCAGCAATGCCAAAGGTCAGATCGGGCCGGGCAACGGGCAGGGCTCGCTCACCGAGCTTATTGAACGCATGAAAAGAGCCTTCATGGACAAAGTGACGGTCAATCCACAGCAGGCTCTGTCCGCTTTCACTTCGGTGAACCTCGTGGGCGCGCCAAACTTTGTCAAACAGCGTTGTTGGGGTACTCATGGTCTTCGCTCGTTGCCTCGGCCTTCGTTGGACTTATCATTCTCACTCAATACAACTAGCGCAATTTGATAACACAGGTCAAATGTATTTTTTGTAATTTTAAATCTGTATTAAATTTAATACATTAAAAAATCAACTAATCACACTACTCATCCTTCCCGGTAGTGGGCATTCCACCTACCCTGGGCTCCCAGTAGCGGGAGTTATCGTCGCCATTACGCTCCAGATCAATTTGGAAGCGATACCGATCCGGACGATAGAGCGCATCCAGATGCTCAACGCCTCGACCCTGCTCATCAAACACCACACGGGTCAGCGAGATCAGCGGCGAACCTACCGGTACATCCAGTGCTTCCGCGACCTCGTGGCTGGCCAACGTAGCGGAAATCGATTGGGAAGCGTGATCCACCTTCACACCGCTACGCTCAAGCAGCACAAACAGCGGCGTATTGGCTAAATCCATCTCGTTGTAGTGCAGAGCAATAGTTTCCGGGACGTGGGTCACCAGATGGGAAAATGGCTTATCGTCGACCATACGGACACGCACCGAGCGCTGTACCTTGCCGTTCTGGGCCATACCTAGCCGCTCACGGATCATTTCCGGTGGTAGCACATAGGCAAACTCCAACAAGCGCACTTGGGACGCTTGGCTCATTTTGACCATGTTGGGCATCAGGTTAGACACGCTGGCGGTCATCACTGTAGCGTCCAGCGGCTGCTCCAGCACCACCGTACCCACTCCCGCCTTCCGCTCTACCATGCCTGCTGCTTGCAACGCCTCCATGGCACGCCGAACGGTGACTCGCGAAACGCCATGCTGCTCCGCCAGCTTATTTTCACCTGCTAATTTACTGCCCGCAGGCAGCCGCCCACTCAAAATGGCATCTTTCAGTAGCAGATAAATACGGTGTGATTTTGTGCCACCCACCGCAGAGGTTTTTGCCTCACTCATCCATGCCTCTCCTCAGGATGTGGTTCAAAAAATTCATAACAGGCTTGACGCAGGGACAATAATAGACATAAAAATGTATTACATATAATACATATCGACAGCCAATCAATAACACAATTACTGACGCTTGAAAGCCATTATTACAGAATCGGCGCCCTTGGGTATCGCTTACCACACGATCTAAAAGGCACCGCTGGCATAAAGAGAATTGACGATGTCATACCCAGATAACCACAGCACAGAGCAGGTGCGCGCCTTCTTAAGCGCCATGGAAGCGCGCGACTTAGGCCGTGCCGAGCGCTTCCTTGCGACTCACGTGGTGATGCAATTCCCTGGCGCGCCGCCCATGCAGCGACTAAACGAGGTCGCGGAGTGGGCAAAAACCCGCTATCGCCGTGTGAGCAAAACATTTCACGCAGTAGATCAATGCTTATATCCAAACCACTGTGTGGTGGTCTGCCATGGCGAGCTAACAGTGGAGTGGCTAGATGGCAGCACGTCGACCGGCGTGCGTTTTATTGATCGCTTTGAATTAACCGATGGCCTGATTACCCGCCAGGATGTGTGGAACGACTTGGCGCTCGTGCGCCGCTAATACCCTGATCAGATGCTGACGCTTACCCAACAATGATGAGACCGTTATGACACGCCAACACCTTGCTTCACCACAGGCTTCACACCAGCCCGCCCAACTTAAACAGCTGTTGCAGGACACCCCCATTGTGGTCGCTCCCGGCGTGTTTGACGCACTCGGCGCGTCGCTGGCCGAACAAGCAGGGTTTGATACCGTCTATCTTTCTGGCGCTAGCCTGGCCTATACCCAGCTGGGACGACCCGATATTGGCTTGCTCAGCATTACCGAGATTTGCACCGCGATGTCGCATATTCGCGAGCGAACCAATCTTTCCGTGGTGGTGGATTGCGACACCGGCTTTGGCAACGCCATGAACGTGATGCGCAGCGTGCGTCTGCTGGAGCGTGCAGGCGCCAATGCCATTCAGTTGGAAGACCAGACCTACCCTAAACGCTGCGGCCACCTGCGCGGCAAAACGCTGGTCTCCAAGAGCGAAATGGTCGGTAAATTGCACGCGGCACTGGATGCGCGAGAAAATGATAGCACGCTTATTATTGGACGAACCGATGCACTGGGCGTGGAAGGCACCGACAGCGCCATCGAGCGCGCCCAGGCTTACTATGAAGCGGGCGTAGACATGCTGTTTATCGAAGGTATTCGCAGCGACGACGATATCAGCAAGATCATGACCCAGTTCAAAGGCAAAGTGCCGATCATGGCCAATATGGTCGAGGGTGGAGACACACCGCTGCAGAACGCTCAGGCGCTGGAAGCGCTGGGCTTCTCGCTGGTGATTTTCCCTGGCGCGTTGGTGCGAGCGATTACCCACATGGCCAGTCGTTTCTTTGCCACGCTGAAACAGGACGGCACCACCGACGCCTTCCGTGAACAGATGCTCGACTTCAAACAGCTCAACGACTACCTAGGCACCCAGGCGATGCTGGAGCTTGGCGAGCAGTACGACAATCGCTAACCAAGCACTCACCGCTTAGCCACCAATAATGATTAGTCAGGAGACAACCATGCAGACCACTGATAAAACGGCAAAAGAGATCTTTCACGACGTGATGGCCAACCCCCAGCGGGTGCCCTTTGGCTTTGGCAAAAAAGCCGTGCTGGTCAATGTAGACCCCCAAAAGGCCTACACCCGTACTGATCTCTTCAAGACCGCCTACGAAACCGACCCCAAACAGCTGGAGTATACGAACCAGCTGGCGCGCGGCTTCCGGGAGAAAGGCTGGCCGGTGGTCTGGACTCATGTCGCCTTTCTGGACTCCGCCGAAGATGCGGGCGTGTGGGGCACCCGCACCGACACTCCCGATTCACTGCAAAACATCAAGTACGGCTCCGAGCGCGCCGAATTCGACGAGCGCTGCGAAATCGACCGCAGCCGCGACGTGATCTACACCAAGCGCATGCCTTCGGCCTTTTTTGAAACGCCGCTGCAGTCACTGCTGGTATGGCACCAGGTCGACACAGTAATCATCACCGGTGGCTCTACCTCGGGTTGCATTCGCGCCACTGCCGTGGAGAGCCTGTCCCGTGGCTACCGCACCATCGTCCCGATGGAGTGCGTCTCCGATAAACACGAAAGCTACCACTACGCCAACCTGACCGACCTGCACCTCAAATACGCCGATGTCATGCCCGTTGCTGAGGTGCTGGCGTGGCTTGAGGGCGATGCATAAGGCGAGGAGCTAGCGATGAAAGAGTCACTTGGCGTTTACGATTACTGGGCCTACGACCAGCGCCCCAAAATTACTTGGCCCGGCGGCGCAAAGGTGGCCTTCTGGGTCGCCCCTAATATCGAGTATTACGAACTCGACCCGCCGCAGAACCCGAGCCGCAAGCCGTGGCCGCACCCTCACCCGTCGGTACCCGGCTACAGTATTCGCGATTACGGCAACCGGGTGGGCCACCAGCGCCAGATGGCCCTGTTGGATAAGTACGGGATTCGCGGTTCGGTATCGCTTTCCGTGGCGCTCTGCGAGCACCATCCCGAGATTATCCAGATGTGCAAAGAGCGCGACTGGGAGTTCTTCAGCCACGGCATCTACAACACCCGCTACACCTATGGGCTGAGCGAAGCCCAGGAGCGGGCGATGATTCGCGACAGCATGGAAACCATCCATCGCCATACCGGCCAAGCCTGCGCGGGGTATCTGGCGCCTGCGCTTTCGCATTCCGAGCGCACTCTGGATCTATTTGCCGAAGTGGGCGAAGAGCTATTCGGCGATAAAGGCGGGATTTATACCTGCGACCTGTTCCATGACGATCAGCCAACGCCGGTCAGCGTTCGCTCCGGCAAGCGCTTTATCTCCATGCCCTACTCGTTGGAGATGAATGACACCATCGTCTACGCGGTGAATAAAGTGGAGCCGCGCCAGTACGCGACTATGCTCAAGCGCCACTTTGACCGTCTGTATCTAGAGGGCGCGGAGTCCGGCACCGTGATGTGCATTCCCACTCACAATTACCAAGTGAGCTGCCCGCACCGCATCAAGGCGTTTGAAGAGGCGCTTGAGTACATCACCGGCCACCCAGATGTGTGGGTCGCCACCGGGCGCGAGATTGCCGACTACTACATGACCCACTATTACGATGCCGCTCTTGACAGCATGGCGGCCCAGTCCGCCACTGCAGGCAAAAAGGGATAACGCTATGGCGCTTAATGACGACTATCTCGACTACCCTTTACGCCGCCACGGCTACGACCATGACCGCTATGCATGGTCGATGCTAAGTGAACGTACACCGGTCACCTGGCCCGAGGGTAAAACCCTGGCGGTGTGGATCAATATTTCGCTGCAGTTCTACCCGCTCAACCAGCGCGGCGAGCCGTTCAAAGTACCCAACGGCATGACCATGCCCTACCCGGACCTGCGCCACTTCTCGCTGCGGGATTACGGCAACCGGGTGGGTATCTATCGCGTGCTGAAAGCGCTGGCCGCGCATAACATCACGCCTACGTTTGCGATCAACGCGCAACTGGCTGAGCAGACGCCTTATCTGGTGCAGCGCTTGAAAGAGCATGGCGGTGAATTTATCGCCCACGGCTGGAACATGGATCACCTGCACTACGGCGGCCAACCGATTGAAGAAGAAGCCGAGCTGGTCAAACGCTCCGTGGACACGCTGCGGCGGGTGACCGGCCAACCTATTCGCGGCTGGCTAAGCCCTGCCAAGCACCAGAGCTTCAATACCCCTGACCTGCTGGCAGAAAATGGCATCGAGTACTGCGCCGACTGGGTGAACGACGACATGCCGTATGCTTGTGAAACCAACACCGGCAGATTGACCATGATGCCGTTGGCCACCGAGATCGAAGACCAGTTCGTAATGAGCCAAAACCTGCACTCTGAAGATTCTTGGGTGACGCAGGTAAAAGACGCCTTCGACTTCCTGCTGGAAGAGTCCCGCGAACAGGGTGGGCGACTGTTTGCGCTGAACCTACACCCCTGGCTGGTGGGTCAGCCCCACCGAATTGCTTGCCTGGAAGAAGTGCTGGTGCATATCAGCGGGCACCCAGACGTCTGGCAAGCCACGGCGGGTGAGATTCTAGATGCCTTCCACCAAGCTGGGGAGCAGGCGTAATGGCGATCATTTCCTACACACACGAAGGCTTTGATGCCCACCTGCCGCTGCTGATTATCGGAGCGGGGGCCTGCGGCCTGGTAGCGGCCCTGGCCGCCCAGGAAGCGGGCGTTGAGCTGGCTGTTTTAGAGCGCGACGCCCTGCCCCGTGGCAGCACAGCGATGTCGTCGGGGTTTATTCCCGCCGCCAATACGCGCTTTCAGCATGAGCTAGGCGTCACGGACTCTGCCGAGGCCATGGCAGAAGATATTCAAAAGAAGAATGGCTTTGAGGCCGACCCGGCCATCGTCGAACTGCTGGCCAGCCAATCCGGCCCAACCATCGAATGGCTGACGGATCAGCACGGCGTGCCCTTTGAGCTGGTGGAAGGCTTTCTTTACCCCGGCCACCGTCACCTGCGCATGCACGCCACGCCACGCCACGGCGCACCGGGGAAGAGCTGATGGGCGCGCTGCTCAATGCCGCTGAAGCGGCAGGCATTGATATCCTGACTCAGGCACGGGTGGTGGATTTGCACGTGGATAGCAGCCAGCGCGTAAGGGGTGTCACGCTGGAGCGCCCAGACGGCAGCCGCGAAAGCATTGGCTGCGATGCGCTGGTTCTGGCCTGCAACGGCTATGGCGGCAACCCAGAGCTGGTCGAGCGCTATCTGCCCACGCTGAAACACGCGCTGTATTACGGCCACGAGGGCAACCAGGGCGACGCCTTGCTATGGGGCCAGGAAATGGGCGCGAGTACCAAAGACTTAGGTGCCTGCCAAGGCCACGGCTCGCTCGCTACACCCCATCAAACGCTGATTAGCTGGGCGCTGATGATGCAAGGAGGTATTCAGGTCAACATCAAGGGCGAGCGCTTTTCCAATGAGCACGGTGGCTACTCCGAACAGGCAGCCAAGGTGCTGGCACAGCCGGAGCAAGTGGCCTGGAATCTTTATGATGCCCGCATTCATGAATCTGCTCAGGCGTTTGAGGATTACCGCAACGCTCAGGAGAGCGGCGCAGTTCGCAGTTTCTCAACCCTTGAAGAGATGGCCACTGGCCTGAAACTTCCCTTTGGCGCACTGCAAGCCACCTTCGCCCAAATGCAGCAGCACGCTGAGCAGCAAACGGCCGATGCATTTGGCCGCCGCTTTGACCCCGCCAACCTGCTGAAAGCCCCCTACTACGCCATTCGGGTGACAGGGGCACTATTTCATACCCAGGGCGGTTTAGAAGTGAATCGCAAAGCCCGCGTGCTCAATACTCAGGGGCAAGCGCTGCCCAACCTGTTTGCTGCAGGAGGCGCAGCACGTGGAGTGTCTGGCTCCAACGACAGCGGCTACCTTTCCGGCAACGGGCTGCTGAGTGCTGTCGTGTTAGGCGCAGTGGCCGGCAAAAGTGCCGCCGAGCTGCTGCACTTAAAGCTCAGTTCCGCCGCACTTCCTTAACCTGCATGAATTGCACACCACTCGCTTCCCGGGTGGTGTGCGGCACATCTTGTTAAACCGATACCGCACTATCCACCACCGGATGCGCCAACGCTTGCCAAGCGTCATAGGTGGTAAAGAACACTTGGCCGGTGAGCTCGTGGTAGAACGCCGTGTGCTTTAGGCGATCCATCACCGGCCCTTTCACCTCGGCCAAGTGGAGCATAGCACCAGCGTCTTTCAGCCGACCGTTGATCGCCTCCAGGCTCTCAAGGGCCGAAGCATCGATGACATTCACTGCCTGACAGGTGAGCACAATGTGCTTGATCGACGGCGAGCGGGCGGCCAGCGCCATGACGGTATCTTCTAGATAGCGGGCGTTGGCAAAATAGAGGCTTTCATCGATGCGCAGCATGGCCACATGCTCGTCGGTTTCTACCTGATGGCGCTTCACATTCCGGAAATGCTCGGTGCCCGGCACCCGCCCTACCACCGCACTATGGGGCTGGCTGGTGCGGTAAAGATGTAGCCCCAGCGAGAGCACCACCCCGCTGATAATGCCCACTTCCACGCTATGAAGAAGCGTCAGCAGCAAAGTAGCGACCATCGCAATGCCATCGCTTCGGGAGTATTGCCAGGTTCGCTTTACCGCAGGCAAATCGATCAACGTCCCCACTGCCACGATAATCGTGGCGGCCAGCGTGGCGGTGGGTAAAAAGACCAGTAAGTCAGTGAGTAGCAGCGTCGCCAACACAATCCCAAGCGCGGTAAAAGCTCCCGCCAGCGGCGTCGCCGCCCCGGCTTCAAAATTGACCACCGAACGCGAGAAACCGCCCGATACCGGCGAGCCGCCGCTAATGCCAGCGCCAAGATTCGCCATACCGAGCGCAATCAGCTCTTGGTTAGGGTCAATACGCTGACGGCGCTTGGCGGCCAGGGTCTGCGCCACGGACACCGACTCTACAAACCCTACCAAGCTGATCAGCAGCGCCGCCGGGAGCAGATCGAGCCACAGCGATTGATCCAGACTCGGCAGCGTAATGGCAGGCAGGCCACTGGGCACAAAGCCCACCACATCGACCCCGCGCTGCTCCAGTTGGAGGCCCCAGGCCAACAGGGTGGTCACTACCACGGCCGAAATAGGCGCGGCTTTGACCATTAACCCTGCCCAACTGGCAGGCATTCCCAGCTTGGTCAGCCAACCATTCAGGCGCTTGCGACACACCCATAGATACGCCCAAACGCCAAGGCCAATCAGCAGCGTTATGACATTCACCTGCTGCCACTGACCCAATAGCGCTCTCAGCAGTTCCACCACGTTATGGCCGGATGCTTCGACCCCAAAAATGTGCTTCAACTGGCTGATCGCGATCAACATTCCCGAGGCGGTCACAAACCCGGAGATCACCGGGTGGCTGAGAAAGTTGACTAAAAAGCCCAGCCGAAGCACGCCCATCGCGATAAGAATCAGCCCAGAGAGCGCGGCCAGCACCAGTGCCGCACCGATATATTCCGGGCTACCCGGCGCGGCAAAACTGCTCAGCGCCGAGGCCGTCATGAGTGCTGCCACCGCCACCGGCCCTACTGCCAAACTCGCGCTGGTGCCAAAGACGGCGTACAGCACCAGCGGCAGCATGCTGGCATAGAGCCCCATTTCCGGCGGCAACCCTGCCAGCATGGCGTAGGCCAGCGCTTGCGGCACCAGCATCAGCGTGACGATCACTGCGGCAAGTACATCCCGCGCGAGCAAGCCCCGATGATAAGTTCGCAGCCAGCCGATTAGCGGCACCCAGCGCTCAATGATCATGATGCAGTCTCATAATAGGTACATGCTGATACGGGGCCTTCGTAGTAGGGTTTCACTCATCTTCGATTTTTATTGGGCGCTCCGTTCAAGACTTTGGCGCTGGTCTTCCAAGTCAACCCCTGCCGCATGGGCCGCCGTAAACAGCTCCGCCAATTCGCACTGCTCGTGCTGACGCTTGGCATAGGCCCACAGGTGCGTGGCCCGCTTACCTGAGCGGCAAAACGCCAAGAGAGGGCGCGGCAGCTGTTGGAGCGCTTCAGCAAAGGCGCGGATGTCAGCTTCGCTGTACTCGCCTGGCTTCACAGGGATATGCACCCAGGCAAGGCCAAGCTGCTCGGCTTTTTCGCGGTAGCGCGCCTCGTCTGGAAAGTCCTCGCTCTCACCTTCGATGCGGTTACACACCACCGCGTGAAAACCACGGGCTTTTACCTCCTCCAACTCATCCACCGTCAGCGCTGAGGTGATCTCAACGCCTGGCTCCAATGGCTTCGTTTGCATGACCGAGCACACCTCATATTGGTTTGGATAACATCAATCCCAGGCCGCACCTTCCAGGGCATCCAGGGGGATTTTCAGATAGCGCTTGCCGTTGGTTTCAGGCTCCGGCAAACGACCACCGCGGATATTCACTTGCAGCGCGTGCAAAATCAGCTTGGGCATGGGCAGCTCGCTATCTCGTTTGTGGCGCAGTGCGATGTACTCCTCCTCGCTTTTGCCCACCAAGTGCGGGTTGTTGGCTCGCTGCTCATCGACGCTGCTCTCCCACTGCGGTTCACGGTCGTCGGGCATATAGTCGTGGCCGGTGAACAGCCGTGTATTGCCCGGTAGCGCGAGAATCTGCTGGATGGAGCTCCATAGAGACTTGGCATCCCCACCGGGAAAATCGGCTCGCGCCGTCCCAAAATCAGGCTGAAAAAGGGTGTCATGCACAAAGGCGGCATCACCGATTACGTAGGTGATGGAGGCCAGCGTATGGCCAGGCGAGTGCAGCACGCGAGCGCTGAGTTCACCGATGGCAAACGTATCGCCCTCGACAAACAGCGTGTCCCACTGGCGGCCATCGGTCGGCATCTCCGGCCAGTGGTAAATCTCCTTCCATAGTGCCTGCACTTTGGTGACGTACTGGCCAATCGCCGTCGGTGCGCCGGTTTTCTCTTTTAGGTACTGTGCTGCTGAAAAGTGGTCCGCGTGGGGGTGCGTATCCAGAATCCACGCCACTGTCAGCCCCTCTTCCTCGATATATTTCAACAGTGCGTCAGCGCAAAAGGTGGCCGTTGCGCCAGACTTTTCGTCGAAATCCAGCACCGGATCAATAATCGCGCACTGCTTGGTGGCAGGGTCGCTGACGATGTATTGGATGCTAAAGGTGCGCGGATCAAAAAAGCCCGCCACATCAGGTGCGCCTGTGCCTGAGCTTTGAGAAAGGGCAAAGGTCTGCATGCTTATCTCCCGGCTACTTAAGTAGTGTTGCCTGACGCCAAAGCGTCAATAATTGTTATAAAGATAGCTGATTATGGAATATAAGCAATAACAACCACAAAAACGCCGCATCCCTGCTAACAGGGGGCGGCGGACAATAAGAGCGACGATGGAGCAATCAATACGGGCTAGAACGCTTTCTCCAACGCAAAGCGCGGCTGGGTGTTCCCTTCTTTCGTCACGCTCTCCATGAACATCGCCAGCGGGCGCACCCAAAGACCGTAGTCGCCATATAGCGCGCGGTAGACTACCAGCGGTTCTTCACTTTCGCTGTGCTGGGCGGTGCCCATTACTTCGTAAAGGCTGCCTTTGTAGTGGCGGTAAATACCGGGAACGGGAGTGGTCATTCGCTTTCCTCTTGGATGGCCTGAGTGGCGGCGGGCTGATTCGCTTTCTTGGCGAGGCGCTCCAGCACTTTGGAGGCGGCCACGAAGCCAAAAGTGCCGGTCAGAAACGTCGCGGCGCCAAAGCCGGAGGCGCAGTCGAGCCGTGTGGCCTCATTGCTGCCGGGCTTTTGCAGACACACTTCGCCGTCAGCACTGGGGTAGATCAACTGCTCATCGGAGTAGACGCACTCCACCGAGAAACGCCGCTTGGGGTTGCGGGAGAAGCCGTAATCGCGACGCAGCCGCGAGCGCACTTTGGAGAGCAGCGGGTCGTGCTCGGTGCGGGTCAAATCCGCCACTTGAATGCGCGTCGGGTCGGTCTGCCCGCCCGCCGCGCCGGTCACGGTAATCGGCATTTTGCGCCGCTTGCACCAGGCGATCAGCGCGGCCTTGGCGATCACGCTGTCGATGGCATCCACCACGTGGTCGGCATCCTCAGGAATGCGCTCGGCCAGGTTGGTGGGCGTGACGAAGGCGGTATCCGCGATGATCTCAATCTCTGGGGCAATCAGGCGGCAGCGCTCGGCCAGCACATCTACTTTGGGCTGGCCAATCGTGCCATCCAGCGCGTGGAGCTGGCGGTTGACGTTGGAGACACATACGTCGTCCAGATCAATCAGCGTAAGCTTGCCGATGCCCGAGCGGGCCAGCGCCTCTACCGTCCAGCTACCTACGCCGCCAACGCCGACTACCACTACATGGGCACGGCGAAATGCCTGCGCCGCACGCTGGCCGTAAAGGCGCCGAATACCGCCAAAGCGGAAGTCATAGTCGCTAGAAGAATAGGCGCTAGAAACTGAGGCGGTAGCAAGGGAGGTTGATGGCTCGTTCAAAGGCATAGAAACAGACTCACAGTGCTTGGAGAGCGGAAGGCGTTGCAAGAGGCGGCGTTCGTACGCTATCCAGCGGCAAATGCCCTGCCCAGCCTAGGTGATGAAACAGCGCGATCATGGTCTCGTCCAAGGCGCAGCTCAATTGTACACGCTTGGCCAACAGCGGATGGTCAAAGGCTAAATAGGTGGCGGCCAGCAGTAAGCGCGGCGCGCCCAACTGCTCGGCAAAAAAGCGGTTGTGAACACTTTTACCGTGTTTCGCATCGCCGATAATGGGATAGCCCCGCCGTGAAAGATGACGACGAATTTGGTGGCGCCGACCCGTCAATGGCCGAGCCTCTACCAGGGAGTAACGCGCCACTGGGTAACGGTCGACCTGTACCGGCAACTCAGCGCTATCCAGACGGCGAATATCGGTCATCGCAGGCATGGCAGGCATCTCAGCTTTAGGCCGCGAGCCATCCTCTTCCCGCAGTGGGTAATCCAAACGTTCGCTCTCCGGTGCTTTACCCCGCACCACCGCCAGGTAGCGCTTTTCTACCTGACGCTCGCTAAAGGCTTCGCTGAGCAGGCCAGCCACCGTTGAAGAGAGCGCAAAAACGATCACACCTGACGTCGGTCGATCCAACCGGTGAACGGGATACACCCGCTTACCGAGCTGGTCGCGAAGCCGCTGGAGCAGAAATTCAGTTTCGCCACGCGCTAACGCCGAGCGGTGCACTAATAGGCCTGACGGCTTATACACTGCAACGAGAAACTCATCCTGATAGAGGATGTTGAGTGGCGTCATAACGCTCCCTGGTAACAGCTGGTGACTAACATATCAGTATAAAAATAGGCGGCTATTGTCGCGGCTTGACGAGCCGATGTCATCCGTCGGGTTAATTGGCGAAGAAACCGCTCGGCAGCTACCTTGAATAAGCAACGCTGCTACAGCGTTTCCATGGATTCGGAAGGAGAAAACTCTATGCGCTATTCAACACCACTTACTGCTATTGCTGCCTCATTACTGCTCGCCACATCGTCGGCCCAGGCCAATGAAACCCTTGATGTGGAGATGCATAAAGTCAGCACCGAAGGAAGTGAAGAGTCTATTGGCACCGTATCCCTTGAACATACGGATCACGGTTTATTGCTGACACCCTCGCTGACGGATCTTGAGCCCGGCGTTTACGGCTTTCACGTTCACCAGAACGCCAGCTGCGATCCTGCCGAAAACGACAGTGGCGAAATGACCGCTGCACTGTCCGCAGGTGGTCACTATGACCCCGAGGAAACCGGCACCCACCAAGGCCCGTATGGTGAAGGTCATTTAGGTGACCTACCGGTGCTGACCGTGAATGAGGATGGCGAAGCCAACCTGCCGGTACTGGCGCCCCGCTTGAGCATGGAAGATATGCCTGGCCGCAGTATCATGATTCATGAAGGCGGTGATACCTACGAGGATGAGCCGCATCTGGGCGGTGGCGGCACCCGCATGGCCTGCGGCGTGGTTGAGTCGTAGATTAACCAACGTTGTTAACAAACAAAACGGGCAGCCATTGAGCTGCCCGTTTTTTGCCTGCAACCAACTAAAGTCTAACTGTGATTTTATAGCGCTTATCTGTACATTCGCCATGGCTAAAGAAGCCTTTCCTTGTGTGCTATTAGCATGCTCGCCTATCCGCCTCACTGCTCTAGGTACCTTAGATGATCACCTTTATCGTATCGATCCTGCTGCTAATAGTGGGCTACTTTACCTATGGGAAGTTCGTTGAGCGTGTGTTTGTGACAGACCGCAAACGACGTACGCCAGCATTCACCATGCGCGACAACATCGACTACGTGCCGATGAACACCACGCGTAACTCGCTTATTCAGTTACTTAATATTGCCGGTGTCGGCCCCATTTTCGGTCCCATTCTGGGGGCACTGTATGGCCCTGTTGCCTTTATATGGATCGTGGTCGGCTGCATCTTTGCTGGTGCTGTCCATGACTATCTGACCGGGATGATCTCGATTCGCAACCACGGCGCTCACCTGCCACAGTTAGCAGGCAAGTTCCTCGGTAAAGCGATGAAGCACGTCGTGAATGGCTTCGCGATTCTGCTGCTTCTTCTGGTGGGTACGGTTTTTGTGACTTCACCCGCAGCGCTGCTGGCCAATATGACGTCGCTGTCGTTAACACTCATCATTGTCGCTATCTTTATTTACTATCTGATTGCCACGCTGCTACCGATTGATAAGGTCATTGGCCGTATCTATCCCTACTTCGGTGCATTACTACTGTTTAGTGCGGCGGGTATTGGTATTGGCCTGATTGTAACGGGCGCCCCCATCCCCGAGCTTTCGTTCCAGAACATGCACCCTGACGCCGCGCCCATTTTTCCGCTGCTATTTTTAACCATCTCGTGTGGGGCGCTTTCCGGCTTCCACGCCACTCAAACGCCGATTATTTCGCGTACGACTGAAAATGAAACCAATGGGCGTAAAATCTTTTACGGCATGATGATCACCGAAGGCATCATTGCGATGATTTGGGCGGCGGCGGCGATGAGCCTGTTCTACGGCGACCAGTCACTCGCCGATGTGCTGGCGGCGGGTGGCCCTGCTGCAGTGGTGAGTGAGGTGTCTACCACCATGCTCGGCGCTGTCGGCGGCACCCTGGCCATACTCGGCGTTATTGTGTTGCCGATCACCTCTGGCGATACCGCTTTCCGCAGCGCACGAATGATCATTGCTGATTACATTAAGATCGATCAAAAGCCGATTATGAAGCGCGTCATGGTCGCTCTACCGCTGTTTGTAGTGTCCTATGCATTAACCCATATGGACTTCACGCTACTGTGGCGTTACTTCTCATGGGCGAACCAAACCACCGCCGTTATCGCGCTATGGGTAGGTACCATGTACTTGGTGTTGTCGCGTAAACCTCACTTAATCACATCAATCCCAGCCACCTTTATGACCATGGCTACCTTTACCTACTTGGCCTATGCCCCTATCGGTTTTGGTCTACCGCTGCACTTGAGCTATGTGGTAGCGGCACTGGGTACACTTATCTGCATTGCGCTATTTATGAAGCGTGTACGCCGTTTGAGCCGCACGACCTTTGCGGTTGATGAACCTGCAGAACAGGCGCTTGGTACAGGCAAGGCGGGCGATACGCTAGCCACCAGCTCATAGCGTGATTGAGAGGAAATACCAGCAATAGAAAACGGGCAGCCAAGTGGCTGCCCGTTTTCTATTCTGCACGTTTAGCTGAACTAAAAAGCCAACCAAACAGACTTGGCTAGAGAGATCACTCTTCGCCAGCCATCTGCATTTGGCGCTGCAGGTAGTTCTGAATACCGACCTGTTCGATTAGCTTCAGCTCAGTTTCGATGTGGTCAATATGACCCTCTTCATCGGCGAGCAAGTCACGCAGCATATCGCGGGTAACGTAATCTTTAACGCTCTCGCAGTAGGTGATGGCTTCGATGTAGTCATTGCGGCCGTCGTGCTCGATTTTCAGATCGCTTTCGAGCATCTCTTTGACGTTTTCGCCGATGTGCAGCTTGCCAAGATCTTGCAGGTTGGGGATGCCCTCTAGAAACAGGATGCGCTCAATGATCTTGTCAGCGTGCTGCATCTCTTCGATGGATTCATCGTATTCCCACTTAGCCAGCGCTTTCAGACCCCAATCCTTGTACATTTTGGCATGTAAAAAGTACTGATTAATCGCAACCAGTTCGTTGCCGAGCGCCTTATTGAGATGCTCAAGAACTTTAGTATCACCTTTCATGACGTCACCTTTTCTACTGTAATGCTAATGTATATGCCAATGGTTAAGTTGGCCTTTAATAACGCGATCAAGCAGTTACGTTTGGAGAGAGGTATAGGCGTACATAGCTATACTCCCAGCTTTCCTGAGAGTATAGATAAGGTATTTAAAAGTTCAAGCAAATCATATATTTGCTAAAGGTAACCCTAACAATAGTGATTCGCGTCACACGGCGTAGGCAAGGCCCATATCGGCTTCTTGGCGTGCTTCTTGTACGGCGTCGCGGGTAATAGATTTAGCATAGCACGCGCACTTACCGCACTGCGTTGCGCAGCCGGTTGCCTCGCGTACTTCTCGCCAGCTGCGCGCTCCGTCGCTAACGTGCTGGCGAATCTGATGGTCGGTTACTCCCTTGCACACACAAACGTACATGGCGACACCTCATAAAAGTCATGAGGTGAATGTAAATGATTCGCATAGGTCTTTTCAAGTAGAAATGACTGCTTGTTGGTATCTATTCGTCTTAAAGAATAATCAAAGCACGATAACCTATTGGCTTAGCAATGTTTTCTACCTTCATAAGGCATTGCGCAAGTAACTATTATTTTTTCGGCAAAACCACCGTTTGCGTATTGGAAGCAATATCCGGCCAACTGCGCCGCTGTTTATCGAACAATACCCATAAGTAGCCCAAACCAAATGCCAGCAGTGAGAGCCACGCCACCGCGCAGCGAATGAGGCACTGCCTCAAATTCAGCGAATAGCCATCCAGTGTTTGCACCCGCAACCGCCACGCCTGCATGCCCAAGGTCATTCCCCCACGCGACCAAGAAAAAACGAAAAACAGGGTGACAAAAAACAGCAGCAAGAGACGCAGGCTCCAGATATCACCGGCCGTAGTGCCAATCTCTTCTGGCTGCTGACCAAGCACATAGCGGAAAAAAACCATATGCGCGACGGTCACGGCTATCCAGATCGCGGTGACCAGAAAGCCGTCATAGAGCATGGCACCCAGGCGGCGTCCAAGACCCGCTGGCCATACGCTGTCCAACTGAGCAAAGCGTCGTATTCGCATAGTTCTCTCTTATTAGTTCTTGCTTGCCACTTGGCGGTGATGAAATTTTTTGGCTTAGCAAACTACGCCTAACCGTTGCGACGTAGAAAGTAGATCCCTACCCCGGCACACGCCAATGTTGGCACCAGCACGGCCCACACGGGGGAAAAACCAAAGATTGTCGAGGCGGGCGCCAGCAGATCCTGTACATACTTGAAGCTCAGCCCGGTGACCACGCCGTAAAACACGCGCGTACCTGCGGCCACGGTGCGCAACGGGCCAAACACAAAGGAAGCTGCAATCAGCACTAGCGAACCCATGGTGAGCGGCATCAGCATCTTCTGCCAAAAATACAGCAGCGCCTGGTCATTCTGCAGGTTCTGTTCCTCAAGGAACTGGGCATAGGCCCAAAGCTCGCTGGGTGCCTGGCTCTCAATATCGCGCAGCAATCGCTCCAGTTGGGTGGGGGTAAACGCAGTGTCCCAATCCATGCTGGCCGCCTGGTCCGACTCAGTGTGATCGTCGAAAATGCGCGTGGTAGCCACATTTTCCAACCGCCACGCATCGCCTTCCCAACGGGCACGCTGTGCGTAGGTGGCTTCGACTAGCTGGCGATCATCAAAGCGATAACGGGTTAAATCAAGCACCACGTTATCCGCACGGATCGCCCCAAAACGGTAGACACTATCACCCTCGATCTGCCAGCCGCTGCGGCTGGTCAGCATGGCGCCTTCGCCTTGGAGTTTTTCCAGACGCCACGCTTCGGCGTATTGCTCAGTTCGCGGGCTCACATACTCGGCGACCAGCAGCACCACGACCACCACCACCAGCACCGGCTTCATCACGCCCCACACAATGCGCGCCAGCGAGCGCCCAGCCGCACGCATAACGGTGAGCTCGTTGCTGGACGCCATGCTGCCCAAACCAATCAGCGCGCCGATTAACACTGCCACCGGCGCATATTGATAAAAGCGCCAGGGCGTGCGCATTAACAGGTAAACCAACGCGTCCAGAGCAGTGTAGCCAGCCTGTACATCACCTAAGTCATCGATATAGGCAATGGTAATATCCAAACCGAGCAGCACAAACTGGACGACAACAATGGCCGCCAGCACGTTGCGGGCGATATAACGATCAAGACGGTCAAGCACCATTAGCGCATCCCCTTACGTTGCGAGCGCCACAGCATTAGCAGGCCCAACCCTAAGAACAGCCCATGTACCGGCCACACACCCAGCATACTGGACCAAGTACCGCTGCCAACCGCATCGACCACCGCCAGCAGCAGGCTGAGATACGCGACGTATAAAAAGACCGCGGGCAGCAGTTTGCCAAAGCGCCCCTGGCGAGGATTGACACGGGAAAGCGGCTGCGCCATTAAGGCCAGTACAAAGACCATTAAAGGCAGCCCCGCACGCCACTGCCATTGAGCCTGGGCGCGGGGGCTTGGATTATTCCATAGCGCGGGCGTGGTCGCGTACTCCAGAGAATCGAGCTCCTGCCGGTCACGATTTAGCCCCAGGCGCAGCGTATAGCGCTCAAAGGTGAGCCGCTCGGCGCTCTTATCGCCTGGCGTCACCCCGTAACGCTCGCCGTCATCCAGCACCAGAAAGCGGCTACCGGTTTCAAGCCGCGTTTCCTGAAAGCCCGATGCAGCGCGGGTCACGTAGTCATGGGTGCCTTCATCACCCAACTGGTTCTGCTCGTGCACCAGCACATCCTGCATTTCCGTGCCATCGCTGGAAAAGCCACCAATGTAAGCGGTACGACCACCCCCAAACTCCTGAAAGCGCCCCGGCGCCAGAACGGAAACGTCCAGGCGGCTACGCTGCTCTTCCAGCGCGGTTTCAGTTTGCAGCGCGCCATAGGGCGTCAGCCACAGACTGCAAATACCGACCAGCACCGCCACCACGCTGGCGGGCAGTAGAGTCACTTTCAACAGCCGCGTAGGGCTCATCCCGCAAGCGACCATCACGGTGATCTCGCTGTTCATGTAGAGCTGCCCATAGGCCAGCAGGATGCCCAGAAAAAAAGACAGCGGTAAAATCAGTTCCATAAAGCCGGGCAGGTGAAACATCATGAGGCTGCCTAACATGGTGACCGGAATATCGCCTTCCGCTGCGTCCGAAAAATAGCGGATAAAGCGGCTGCCCATGATCACCAGCAACAGGATGCCAGCGACCGCCGACATGGTGAGTAACACTTCGCGAGTTAGATATCGAAATAAAATCAACGCGCTCTCCGGCTAGTCGTGCAGGATGCCATGCAATAAGCGAATGGCTTGGGTACACTAAACAAATTATTCTCAGTCCCTTTTCACAATCAAAAGCAACGGGGCATTATCCCGATTCCCTCGCTGCTTGTCTTGTTGGAGCCGTCATGGAATTTTCCGTTCAGACTGCGAACCCGGCCAAAACCGAAACGGCCTGCCTTTTGGTACCGGTTTTCAAAGGTAGCGATCTTCTGCCCACCGTTGCCAAACTGGACGACGCCAGCGAGCGCCTGATTGGCCAATTGCTGGAACGCGGTGACTTTGACGCCGCGCTGGGCAATGTGCAATTGGTGCCCTTTGCACCGGGCCTGGGCGCTGAGCGCATCTTGCTAGTGGGCTTGGGTGAGCCCGAAAAATGCCAGGAAGCCGCCTTCATCAAGGCGCTGGATGCGGCCATGGCAGCGTTAGTCAAACTGCCTATCGATGAAGCGAGCGTGGTATTCGGCGATGTGCCTCTCGCCGACCGCGACCCGGCCTGGAAAGCGCGCAAGGTGATGGAAGCGGCTGAGCGGGCCATTTATCGCTTTGATCAGTTCAAATCATCGCCCGCCCCGGCCCTCAGCCTAGCCAAGCTGACGTTAATGATCAGCGATGCCGACGCGGTTTCGCAGGTTAAGCAGGGCGCCTTAATAGGCAACGCGATTGGTCAAGGCATCAATTACACGCGCACCTTGGGCAACCTGCCTGCCAATATCTGTACGCCTCGCTATTTAGCCGATCAGGCAGAGCAGCTGGGCCGCGATTCAAAGGGCGCACTTGAGGTCGACATTCTCGATGAAGAAGCGCTGGAAGCCCTGGGTGCAGGCTCGCTGCTTTCTGTAGGGCGCGGCAGTAAGGAACCGACACGCCTGATCGTTATGAAGTACCAAGGCGCCGACAACGTCGATGAAGCCCCACATGTGCTGATCGGCAAAGGCATAACCTTTGATACCGGCGGTATTTCGCTCAAGCCCGGCGAAGGCATGGACGAAATGAAATTCGACATGTGCGGCGCTGCCAGCGTATTCGGCACCGTCAAAGCAGTGTTGAATATCAAGCCGAAGCTCAATCTGGTGTTTATCGTCGCCGCCGCCGAAAACATGCCCGACGGCCGCGCCACCAAGCCCGGCGATATCATCAAAACGCTAAAAGGGCTGACCGTCGAAGTACTCAATACCGACGCCGAAGGCCGTCTGGTACTGTGCGACGCGCTGACCTACGCCGAGCGCTTTACTCCCGCCAGCGTGGTCGATATCGCCACTCTTACCGGCGCAGTAATTGTCGGCCTGGGCCATCACGCCACCGGCCTGCTCTCCAACGACGACGACCTAGCGCTGGATCTACTGGATGCAGGCGAAGGGGCATGGGATCGCGCCTGGCACCTGCCGCTGTGGGATGAATACCAAGAGCAGTTGGATTCCAACTTTGCCGATCTGGCCAACATTGGCGGCCGCCCCGCAGGTACGATTACCGCCGCGTGCTTTTTATCGCGCTTTGCCGATCATTTCCCCTGGGCACACCTGGATATCGCCGGTACCGCCTGGCACTCAGGCAAGCAAAAAGGCGCCACCGGTCGCCCCGTTGGGCTGTTAACCCAGTACCTGCTGGACCGTGAAACCGATGCCCAGGTAGAAAATAGCGACGACTAATATCACCACTCGGCATCACGATCCCTCGTTCAACGGTTGCCTTTCAGCGCGGCAACCGTTAAACCTGAACACATAAGCGTGCGCCCTGCCCTTGGGCACACGCTGTGCTACACACATTGCTTACTTTTGCCCTTCGGGGTCTGGCTCTAGCGGAGACAACACGCCGTGCCCACAGCTTCAGATAACCAGTCAGAATCGCGTTTTGAAATACTGCCGTCCAACCAGCCGACGGCCGATGAGATCCGTGAAAACATCCTTAAAAACCCAGGTTTTGGTCGCTACTTTACCGACCACATGGCCCATATTCGTTGGACTGTGGACGCCGACTGGCACGGCCATCAGGTGCGCCCTTACGGCCCATTAACGCTCGATCCCGCTTCCTCAGTGCTGCATTACGGCCAGGAGATTTTTGAGGGCATCAAAGCCTACCGTCATGCTGACGGCTCGATTTGGACGTTCCGCCCCGAGAAAAACGCCGAGCGCTTCCGCCGCAGCGCCCGCCGATTAGCGCTGCCGGAACTGTCCGATGAGGATTTCATCGGCTCGCTGAAAGCGCTGCTCGCCCAGGATCAGACTTGGGTACCTACGCCTGCCAGCGCCTCTGATGAGTGCAGCCTCTACCTGCGCCCGTTTATGATCGCTTCTGAAGCATTTCTTGGCGTACGCCCCTCACAGGAAGTCGATTACTACGTAATCGCCTCTCCCGCCGCGGCGTACTTCAAAGGCGGCATTGCCCCGGTGTCGATCTGGCTCTCCTCGAACTACAAGCGTGCAGCCGCCGGCGGCACCGGCTTTGCTAAATGTGGCGGTAACTACGCGGCTTCATTAGCAGCACAGAAAGAGGCCGAAGCTCATCAGTGTGGTCAGGTCGCGTTTCTCGATGCTGCTGAAAACAAGTGGGTGGAAGAGCTGGGCGGCATGAACCTGTTCTTCGTCTTCAAAGATGGCCGTTTGGTGACCCCGCGCCTGACCGATACCATTCTCGAAGGCGTCACGCGCAACTCCGTACTCACGCTGGCCAAAGATGAAGGTCTAACGCCAGAAGAGCGGCCGATTAGCATTGACGAGTGGCGCGAAGGCGCGGCGTCCGGCGAGATCACCGAAGTGTTTGCCTGCGGCACAGCTGCAGTGATCACTCCGGTAGGTGAACTGGTCACTGAAAACGAGCGTATCAAGCTCACCGCGGGCGGCAACAATGAAATCGCTATGCGTATCCGTACCAAACTGCTCGACCTGCAGTACGGCCGCAGTGAAGATAAGTACGGCTGGCTAACCCAGCTGGTTTAAGCGGGTTTAAAACCAACGCTTCACCTTTCAACGCCGCCGCAACGTTTGCGGCGGCGCTGTTTGTAAGTAGCACATTTATCTGCAATCGCTGGAGCCGCCGATGGCACGTATTGATTTCTATATTCTGCCCGATACGACCTTGGAGGCGCGCTTGCAGTTTGCCTGCAAACTGGCCGAGACCATCTGGCGTAAAGGCTACCGCCTGCATCTGCACTGCGAAGACAGAGCCCTCGCCGAGCAGGCCGATAGCGCGCTGTGGAATTTTCGCCCGGACGCCTACTTGCCCCACGCCCTGGAAGATAGCGAAATGGCCACCAGCGTACCGATCACGCTAGGCTGGCAGCAGCTGCCGGTGCCCACGGAAGAGACCGCACTGCTTAATCTACACCCCGACATTCCCGAAGGTGTAGAACGCTATGCGCGAATCGCCGAGATCATTAATCAGCACCAACAAGTGCTGGTCGCCAAACGCGCCTGCTGGCAGCGCTATAAAGAAATGGGCCATGAGGTCGTGCCACATAAGCTGGGGTAAATGGCTGGGGAGACCATATACCATAAAGACGTGACCCCGCACTTGGCGGGGCCATCAACAGCATTAGGCAATCGCGGTCAGTGCGGCCAGGCGGTCAGCCTGACCTGCTCTCCATCACTGCTCTCGATTACCTGCAAGGCGTCTTCGCCTTAGCCGCCCTGTTGCTGCATCTGCTGCATCTGTTGTTGCATTTGCTCCTGCTGCTGAGCTATGGCCTCATCCAGTTGTTCACGCTGCTCCTGGGTGAATACACCTTCGATCTGAGACTGTATGATGGCGCTATCAGCGGTCATCTCGGCCGTTAGGTCACCAAGACGCTGCGCGTCCGCACGAATGGAAGCTTCATCGTAATCGGGCTTAACCTGCTCGCTGAGTTGCTGTTGAAGTTGCTGGGCTTCCTGCTCCTTGCCACTGATTTCATCTTGCATCTGGGTCAAGAGGTTGCTCATCTCTTCTTTCTGGCCTTCATCCAGATCCACCATTTCGTCGAGTTGATTAACTTGGTCATCGACGCTTGGGGTGCCGCCACCCATCTGCTGGGCCATGGCGGGGACACTGAATGCCAGTGCTGCGACTGCCGGAACGAAAAGCTTAGCTACGTGCATAAAGACTCCAATTACTTACAAATTTGTATTTCCTGCCCGACGAAATCCTGACGGGTCTTGTGGTCCGACAATGCTATTTTCAAAAAATTCGTCGTAACGGCAAATTGTTGATTACCATAAGCGGGGCCTTGCCGCGCTATTCGCATCCATGGAGACGTCAACGTGCTCACGCGCTACCCTTTAGCCGTTATTGTTATCGCCCAACTGTTTGGCACCTCACTGTGGTTTAGCGTTAATGGCGTTGGCTTAGCACTTCAGGAGGCCGTGGGCCTCAGCGAAAGCGATTTAGGTCTGCTCACTATCGCCGTTCAGGCCGGGTTTATTAGCGGCACGCTGCTGATCGCCACCACCGGCCTTGCTGACAGAATTCGTGCCAGCCACCTGTTTGCGTTTTCTGCCGTTCTTGGCGCACTGATCAACGCCGCCTTTATCGGCGTCGCCGAGAGCGTCACGCTGGCAGCCGTAGCGCGCTTTGCGACGGGACTCTGTTTGGCGGGCATCTACCCGCTCGGCATGAAACTGGTGGTGAGCTGGACTCCCAGCCACGCCGGGGCAGCGCTGGGCTGGCTGGTGGGCATGCTGACTTTGGGCATTGCCTCGCCGCACCTGCTGCGCGGGTTAACGCTGCACCTGCCCTGGCAGTGGCCGCTGCTGCTGGCCTCATTGTTGGCGCTGATCGCCGCGCTGATGATTTTCAAACTGGGCGTTGGCCCGCACCTCCCGGCCACCGCCAAAAGCGGGCGCCCTTGGGCAGGGCTGGCCGCGTTTAAACAGCCGCGTTTTCGCGCCGCCGCGCTAGGTTATTTCGGCCATTGTTGGGAGCTGTATGCGCTGTGGGCGCTGGTGCCGTTTCTGGTCGCTAGGGAATTGGAACGTCTTGGCGCTGCCAACGGCGCCCAGCCATGGCTAAGCTTTGCCGTTATTGCGTTAGGCTTGCCCGGCTGCGTACTCGCGGGCAAATGGAGCCGTCACATTGGCAGCGACCGCGTAGCCTGCGTGGCGTTGGCTGTCTCGGGCACGTTGTGTTTGGTTTATCCGCTTTTGGGCAGCGCATCGCCCTGGCTGTTGCTAGCGCTTCTCGGCGTATGGGGCGTTAGCGTGATTGCCGATTCTGCTCAGTTTTCAGCGCTGGCATCGGCCACCGCCCCACCCGAGCGTCTGGGGGCAGCGCTGGCGATGATGAACGCTATCGGCTTTGGGCTCACCATTCCTTCGATTGCGCTGGTTACCGCGCTGTGGTCGAGCCAGTCGCTGGCGGTGATCTGGTGGCTAGTGCCGGGTCCTATCCTGGGGCTCATCGCCATGCGCGGTTTTTCTTCGCATCAGCACCTTGTAAAGACGGTGCGCGGCAACCGTTAACATTAACAACGAGCGTGAGTAGCACCTGACGACCCCGGCACTCACGCTGTATACTCTCGCGCTATACAATTTCACATTTCTTGCCAGCCGTGAGCCGACTCTCCATGGAAAAGACCTACCAACCCGAACAGATCGAAACCCGCTGGTACGAGCGCTGGGAGGCCGACAACCGTTTCGCCCCTTCCGGCCAGGGCGAGCCCTTTTCGATCATGATTCCCCCGCCCAATGTGACCGGCAGCCTGCACATGGGCCACGCGTTCCAGGACACCATCATGGATACCCTGACGCGCTGGAAACGGATGCAGGGCAACAATACCCTGTGGCAGGTAGGCACCGACCATGCGGGTATCGCCACGCAAATGCTGGTCGAGCGTAAAATAGCGGCTGAAGAGGGCAAGACCCGCCACGACCTTGGCCGCGATGCATTTATCGACAAGGTGTGGGAGTGGAAAGAAGAGTCTGGGGGCCATATCACCCGCCAGCTGCGCCGCATGGGCGCCAGCGTGGATTGGAGCCGCGAGCGCTTCACCATGGACGACGGCTTCTATAAAGCGGTGCAGGAAGTGTTCGTGCGCCTGCACGAAGAAAAGCTGGTCTACCGCGGCAAGCGGTTGGTCAACTGGGACCCGACGCTACACACCGCCATTTCTGATTTGGAAGTCGAAAACAAAGAGCAGCAAGGCAGCTTCTGGCACTTCCGCTACCCGCTAGCGGACGGTGTTAAAACCGCCGATGGCAAGGATTACCTGGTGGTCGCCACCACTCGCCCGGAAACCCTGCTGGGTGATACCGGTGTGGCGGTTAATCCAGAAGACGAGCGCTACGCCTCGCTGGTCGGTAAGTTTATCGAACTGCCGCTGGTAGGCCGCCGTATTCCGGTAGTGGCGGATGAGCATGCCGATATGGAGAAAGGCTCCGGCTGCGTCAAGATCACCCCGGCTCACGACTTCAATGACTACGAGGTCGGCAAGCGCCAGAACCATCTGCTGATCAGCGTCCTCTCCAAAGATGCGACGATTCTTGAGCAAGCTGAGATCTTCAATCTAAAAGGTCAACCCCAGCTCGACGAAGACGCCACGCTGCCCGCCAAATACGCAGGGCTTGACCGCTTTGAAGCGCGCAAGCAGATCGTTGCCGATATGGATGCGCTGGGCCTGCTGGAGCAAGTCGAAGCCGTTAACAACACCCTGCCCTATGGTGATCGCTCTGGCGATGTCATTGAGCCGTTGCTAACCGACCAGTGGTTTGTGGCGGTGGAAAGCCTCGCCAAGCCCGCCATCGAAGCGGTGGAAAACGGCGATATCCAGTTCGTGCCTAAAAACTACGAAAACATGTACTTCGCCTGGATGCGTGACCTGCAGGATTGGTGTATTTCCCGCCAGCTGTGGTGGGGCCACCGCATTCCCGCTTGGTACGACGCGGAAGGCAATGTTTACGTTGCCCGTAGCGAAGAAGAAGCCCGCGAGAAGCATGCACTCGAACCCGATGTCGTGCTGACGCAGGATGAAGACGTACTCGATACGTGGTTTAGTTCGGGATTATGGACCTTCGGTACTCTCGGCTGGCCGGAAAAAACCCCAGAGCTTGAGACCTTCCATCCCTCTAGTGTGCTGGTCACTGGCTTTGACATCATCTTTTTCTGGGTAGCCCGGATGATCATGATGACCCTGAAGTTCACCAAAGAGGTGCCATTTAAGACGGTTTATGTGCACGGTTTGGTACGCGACGGCCAGGGCCAGAAGATGTCCAAATCCAAGGGCAACGTGCTCGATCCTATCGACTTGATCGACGGTATTACGCTGGAAGAGCTACTCGAAAAGCGCACCGGCAATATGATGCAGCCGAAACAGGCCAAGGCGATTGCCAAAGCCACAAAGGACGAATTTAAAGACGGCATCGAAGCCCACGGCACCGATGCGCTGCGCTTTACGTTTCTTTCCCAGGCCACCACGGGGCGTGATATCAAGTTTGATATGAACCGCCTGGACGGCTATCGCAACTTCTGCAACAAGCTGTGGAACGCCTCACGCTACGTGCTGATGAATGCCGAAGGCGAAGATTGCGGCACTAACGGAGACGAAGTTGAGCTTTCCCTGGCTGACCGCTGGATCATCTCGCAGCTACAGAAAACCGAAGCCCAGGTCACCAAGGCGCTGGACGAGTACCGCTTTGACCACGCCTCCCAAGCGCTGTATGAATTCATCTGGAACGAGTACTGCGACTGGTATTTGGAACTATCCAAGCCCGTACTGTGGGACGAAAATGCGACGGCCGAAGCCAAACGCGGCACTCGCCGCACGTTGGTGCGCGTACTTGAAGCTATCCTGCGCTTGGCCCATCCGATGATGCCCTACATCACCGAAGAGATCTGGCAACGCGTCTCGCCGCTGGCAGGTGTGTTTATGGGTGACGACGCATCGATCATGCTGCAAGCTTGGCCAGAAGCCGATGAGAGCAAAATCGATGAGCAGGCCAGCCTGGATATCGAGTGGCTCAAAGGCGTCATTATCGCCGTGCGTAACATCCGCGCCGAAATGAACATCGCCCCTGGCAAACCCCTCGACGTGCTGCTGACCAAAGGTAAGCCCGAAGACGCCGAGCGCCTAGAGAGCAACCGCCACTTCCTTTCCAAACTCGCCAAGCTGGAAAGCGTCACTTGGCTTGAAAACCCAGACGATGCCCCGCTCTCAGCCACACAGTTGGTAGGCGATATGGAAGTATTGGTGCCGATGGCGGATCTCATCGACAAAGACGCCGAAATCGCTCGCCTCAGTAAAGAGATCGACAAGCAGGACAAGCTGATCGGCGGCATCGAGAAAAAACTCGATAACGATGGTTTTATCGCCAAAGCACCGATTGCGGTGGTCGATAAAGAGCGCGGCAAGCTGGCCGAGTTCCAAGCTGCCAAACAGTTGTTGGAAGAGCAACGGGCGAAGATCGAGGCGTTGTAATAACACTTTCATAGCGTGCAGCTAAAAAGGGCGGTGCTTAGCGGTGCCGCCCATTAACGAATGTTATAAATCCTTTTTAATTAAGCAATTACCTGCCAAAAAGCATGCTTACCGCTGGAAACCCAAACCTCCTTTACTATGTTAATAGTGATGTCGGTTAATGCTGTATTAAATCGGCATTTAAACCACTTGGCATATTAAGGAGGATAGCCATGCGCTTTATTTCAACTCGGGTACACGGGATGGTCGATTATCTAATGGGCCTGCTGCTTATCGTCGCTCCCTTCCTGCTCGGCTTCGCCACGGGAGGCGCTGCTCAGTGGGTGCCGATCATCTTGGGTGTGGTCATGCTAGCGTCAGCCATTATGACCAAGTATGAGCTTGGGCTTATGCACATGATCCCCATGCCACTCCACCTCACCATGGATCTGATCAGCGGTATTTTGTTGCTGGTTTCTCCGTGGCTGTTCGGCTTCGCGGATACGGTCTATTTGCCGCATGTGATTCTCGGCATCATTGAGATTGGCGCCAGTCTTACTACGGAAAAACAACCGCGAAACGTGGTAGCTTCAACGAACCGAAGCTGAGTATCGCTGTTTTCGTTTCCAGCGGCGGCCCTATCGCCCCTGGATAGGCAAGTGAATAACGGTCTTTAGCTTACGCGCCCACCGCATCATAAGGTGGGCGCTTTGCGTTATGGGGCACTATGTGAGCTCTCTGTCTGGTATGTATAGCGCCTTCTGCTCTGTTTTAATCAGTCTTAATCACTTTTTCTTACGAAACGTGTAAAGTTGGTACAAGAACAGCCACGACGTGGCATCGCTGATTCAGCAACAATACGGACTGCTCTATGCCGACACCAACTGTGGCGCGATTAGAAGCGCTGGCGACCGAACTTGAGCGGGCCGGGATTGCGTACCGAGAGCTTTCGCCAATGGCGGATACCGGGCTAGCTCATGATCATGTCTGGGTGCATCGCACCGATGGCGATGATTGGGTGGCGCGGCTACCGAAACAGAGCCAGATGAACCTGCCTCCGGAAGCGAACCTTGCCTATCAGGCCGCCTGTTATCAGCGCTCTAGCCCTGGCGGACATACGCCTGTGCTGTATGACACCCTGCCACCAAGCGAATCGCTGCCCCGTGGCGGGTTGTTGGTTGAGGCGATCCGTGGCCGCTTGGCCAAACTACCTGAAGACTTGCCCGCCATCGCCGATGCTCTCGCGAGCTTACATGGTCAACCGCTGCCTAGTGTTCCGGCACGGGCACCTCTGCTCGCGCCTGAAAACCCATGGCAGGCGATGGTCGATGAAGTGCGCCAGCAGGCTAACTGGTTAGGGGATGCGCAGCTTTCCAGCAAAGTGACTCAACGCATTAAGCAGGAATTGGATCTCCTCCCACCCCACCTAAGCGATGCCACCCCTACGCTGATTAGCTTTGATACGCATCCCGGCAACTTCTTGATCCGTGATGATGGCCGCGCCGTATTGGTGGATTTAGAGAAGTGCCGCTACGGCCTTCCAGGGATCGACCTGGCCCACACCTCGCTCTACACCTCGACCACCTGGGATATCAACAGCCAAGCCGAGCTATCGCTAAGCGACGTGATTCATTTTTACCGCCGCTGGCAAGCCGCCATTGAAGTGTCTCCAGATACCGACACACTGGTCGCCTGCCGCCGGGCCACCTGGCTTTGGTCGCTGACGTGGTGTGCTAAATGGCGCGCCCAGCACTTAAACGCCAAGGATGCCCTGCAGCTCGGTGAAGATTGGTCGGCAGAACTCACCGACCCCACAGTGATTGACCACGTGCGCGACCGCGTTGAGCACTACCTCTCGCTGCCGATTATTGACCACGTGCATAGTGAGCTTCAGTGCTTGCAAGCCTCCCTATAACGTTTTTCATTACTGATATGAGGTGTGCGATGCCGATTAACCGTTACTGCCTGGGTAAGACGCTTACCACAACGTATACCGCGACGCTTGCCTCAGCGCTGATAGCCCTTTCGCTGCCTGCCATGGCCAACCCTGCCCCTAGTGATTGGCAAAGCGTGGTAGCAGACGCCGAAGGCCAAACCGTTTACTGGAATGCCTGGGGTGGCGATACGCGCACCAATCGTTATATCGACTGGGTGGCGCAGCAGATGCAGGCACAGTTCGGCATCGAGGTTGAGCACGTAAAACTGGACGATACCGGCAGTGCAGTGGCGCGGGTGCTGGCGGAAAAACAGGCGGGGAACCACGATGATGGCAGTATCGACCTGATTTGGATCAACGGCGAAAACTTTGCCGCTATGCGCGAAAGCGACCTGCTGTTTGGCCCCTTCGCCGAGGCACTGCCCAACTTTGGCCTCACCAACGCGACCGAAAACCCGGAGGTGGTCACCGACTTTACGCTACCCACCGAGGGCTATGAGTCGCCATGGGGAAAAGCGCAGATCACCTTCTATTACGACAGCGCTCAAACCGAAACACCGCCCCAGGATATGCAGGCGCTGCTTCCATGGGCCGAAGCGAATCCAGGCCAATTCAGCTATCCCCGCATTCCCGACTTCACCGGCAGCACCTTCCTAAAGCAGGCGCTGATTGAACTAACCGATAGGGATGAGGCGCTGTATCAGCCGGTTTCAGAGAGCGATTTCGACGCCGTAACAGCGCCGTTATGGGCATACTTGGATGCACTGCACCCTCACCTGTGGCGCAGCGGGCGAACCTTTCCCGACTCAGGCCCTCATTTGCGCACGCTGATGAGCGATGGCGAGTTGAGCTTGGCGTTTTCGTTCTACCCTACCGATGCCGCCGTGGCCGTCATGGAGTATGAACTGCCTGAAAGCGTGCGCAGCTACGTCCTGGCAGGCGGCACGTTGGGGAACGTTCACTTTGTGGCCATTCCCTACAACTCGCCCCATAAAGCCGGTGCCATGGTACTCGCCGACTTTCTGCTTTCACCGCAAGCCCAGGCCGAAAAACAGTCGCTGGCGATGTGGGGAGACCGCAGCGTACTGGATATCGATCAGTTAGAAGCGGCTGATCAGGCCCTGTTTGAACAGAGTGACCGGCACCCTTCTGAGCTAGCGGCGGATGCGCTATCAAACACGCTACCCGAGCCGCACCCCAGTTGGATGACCGCCCTGCAAGACGCATGGCTTGAGCGTTACGGCGTTAACTAGACCATGCTGCGACTGGCCCCGGCACTCATCATTGCCCTGCTCGTACTGCCGGTAGGCGCAGGGTTGCTGATGGTTCTGCTGCCAGCATTTGGCTACCTGCCCGCGCTAGGCGGTGATAGCGTTAGTTTAGCCCCCTGGCAGATGCTGTTCGCCCAGCCAGGGCTAGAGCGATCAGTAGCCATCAGCTTTGCCAGCGGGTTAGTGAGCACCGCCATCGCGCTAATGATGGTAGTGCTGTTTTTGGCGGCCAGTCGAGGCACTTGGTTAGATCGTGGTATTCGGCGGCTGGTCTCACCGCTGCTCGCCATTCCCCATGCCGCTATTGCCTTTGGATTTGCCTTTTTGATTGCCCCTTCAGGCCTTGTGGCGAGGCTGATATCGCCCTCACTGACGGGGTGGGAGCGTCCGCCGGATGCACTGATCGTCAATGATCCCTGGGGGCTTTCCCTGATGGCCGGACTGGTGTTGAAAGAGGTGCCCTTTCTTCTATTGATGAGCCTTGCAGCGCTGCCGCAGCTAGCACCTGAAAAGCGCTTAATGCTAGCGCGGTCGCTGGGCTATTCACCGACGATAGCGTGGCTAAAAACCGTACTGCCCTCGCTTTATCCGCTGATTCGCCTGCCGGTGTATGCGGTGATCGCCTATGCCACGTCGGTCGTCGATATGGCGCTGATTCTGGGCCCAACGCTTCCCCCCACGCTCAGCGTGTCGATTCTTGGCTGGTTTAACGACCCCGATATTAGCCACCGCTTTATGGCTTCGTCAGCGGCGGTGCTGCAACTTGGCATTACGCTCGCTGCGCTGCTCTGCTGGTGGCTGCTGGAACAACTTATCTGCACACTAACGCGTGGCTGGTTGACCAACGGCAGTCGCCAGCGTGGCGAGACCGCACTGCGGCTGTTTGGCCGCTCAGCATTACTGATTTCAAGCAGTACGGCACTGGCTGCCCTGATCGGCTTGGGGCTTTTCTCTGTGGCTGGCTTTTGGCGGTTTCCTGAAGTGCTGCCGCAGATGCTGACACTCGATCATTGGCAGCGCAGTGGCTCTATGCTGGCGTCACCGCTGCTCAATACAGCGCTGATTGGGCTTATTTCCACGACGCTGGCCACCGCGCTGGTACTCGCCACCCTAGAGAACGAGCACCGCCAGCACCTTCAGCCCAAACGGGCTCTGTGGCTGCTCTACTTACCGCTGCTGGTGCCGCAAATCGCCTTTCTTTTTGGGCTGATTGTCGCGGCTGAAAGCGTGGGCATTCGTCCTCAGTTAAGCCTCGTTATCGCGGGCCACTTACTGTTTGTACTACCTTATGTCTATCTTTCGTTAGCCGAGGCGTACCGCCAACTGGATCCTCGCTGGCTGCAGGTAGCACGCTCATTGGGCGTGTCACGCAGCGCTGCATTTTGGCGCGTACGCCTGCCGCTACTATTAGCGCCGCTGTTAACGGCCTTTGCCGTGGGTTTAGCGGTCAGTATTGGCCAGTACCTGCCCACTCAACTACTCGGGGCCGGGCGTGTCACAACGGTAACGACGGAGGCCGTTGCGCTTGCTGCGGGCAGCAACCGACGCTTAATCGGCGTGTGGGCGCTAGTACAAGCGGGTTTGCCATTAATTGGCTTTATGCTTGCCCTAACGCTGCCCCGCTTTCTGGGCGCGCAGCGCCGTGAACACGCTACCTAAGAGAGAGCCACCGTGACCGCTTTATCAACCGCGCCACTGCGTCTGGAACAGATAAAAATAGCCTTGGCAGGCCGCGAGCTATTGGCGGTAGACGCCATGATTGCCCCTGGTGAAGTGCTGACGGTAATGGGCCCTTCCGGGTCGGGAAAATCGACCCTACTGGCGTATATTGCCGGTTTTCTTGAGCGCGACTTTAGCGCCAGTGGCGACGTATGGCTGGGCGAACATCAGTTACTGGAACTACCTGCTGAGAAGCGTGGCATAGGGCTACTGTTTCAAGACCCGCTGCTGTTTCCGCACCTAAGTGTCGGCGGCAACTTGCGTTTTGGGCTACCTCGCCATAGCCGTGATCAGCGCCAGCAAGTCACCCACGCGCTTGAACAGATTGGGCTGGCAGGCTTTGCAGAGCGCGATCCGGCCACCCTTTCCGGCGGCCAAAAAGCGCGGGTGGCGTTAATGCGCCTGCTGCTTTCAAAACCCCGAGCAGTGCTGCTGGGCGAGCCTTTTTCCAAGCTGGACACAGCGCTGCGCCAAGAGATGCGATCGCTGGTGTTTAGCCAGCTGCGAGAAGCTGGCCTGCCAGCGCTACTGGTCACCCACGACCACGCAGATGCCAACGCAGCGGGAGGACCTGTTATTGCGCTCGGCTGAAAAACCTCCACGTCTTAGCATCGTGGTTCCCGTGCTTAATGAAGCGCTAACACTGGCTCAGCATTTAACAGCGCTGCAGTCGCTGCGTGCTCATGGGGTAGAGGTGGTGGTGGTCGATGGCGAAAGCTGTGACGACAGCGTTCGCGTTGCCAAATCGCTGGCTGACCGTGTGCTCAGCAGCCCCCCAGGGCGAGGCGTGCAAATGAACTTAGGGGCGCAACACGTTAGCGCTTCAACGTTACTGTTTCTGCATGCGGATACTCAGTTGCCTGTGGACGCCGTTGAGCAGATTATCCATGCTTTGAAGCCGCATGCCATGAAGCCCCATGCCTGGGGGCGCTTTGATATTCAACTCTCAGGCCGAAGCGGCTGGCTCCCGGTCATCAGTTGGATGATGAACAAGCGCTCGCGGCTTACCGGCATTGCGACCGGCGATCAGGGCATCTTTGTATGCGCCAGCGCATTCAAGGCTATAGGTGGCTTTCCTGAGCAGCCACTGATGGAAGATATCGAACTCGCTAAACGGCTCAAACGGGTGTCTCGACCCGCCTGTTTAAAGGCGAAAGTGGTAAGCTCAGGCAGGCGCTGGGATCACTACGGCGCTTGGAAAACGATCCGCCTGATGTGGCGGCTGCGCTATCGCTACTGGCGCGGCGTTAGCGCAACCCAACTCATTAAGGAGTATCGTGATGCCCGCTGAAACGCCGGTAAAGACCAGGCTGCTGCCCCACCTCCATCTACTGGCGAAGGCGCCTCTGGCAGGCCAGGCCAAAACGCGCCTAGCCCCACTGCTGGGCAGTGAGGGCGCCGCTGAGGCCCATGCCGAACTGCTGCGCCACTGCGTCGCGACTGCGTGTAAAGCACTACCCGCAGAACAAGTCACCCTTTGGACCGCGCTTGATCACGCACACCCACTGTTTATCGAGCTTCGTGAGCAGTTTGGCTTGATCTTAAGCGCCCAGCCGGATGGCGACTTAGGGGCGCGCGTTCGTTACGCCCTCAAGAGTACACTGGGTCCAGCCATGCTGATGGGCAGTGACTGCCCAAGTATTACCAGTGCGCTGATTACCACCTGTGCGCAACAATTAACCAGCCACAACGTGGTCATTTTACCCGCCGAAGACGGCGGTTACGGCTTTATTGGCACCCAGCAAGACTACCCAACACTCTTTAAAGACATTCCCTGGGGCACCCAAAGCGTACTTACAACCACGCGGCAGCGCATTGAGGCGTTGGGGCTCAACGCGGCTTACCCGGCGACTATTTGGGATGTGGACCGACCCGAGGATTGGCAACGCTGGAAAGCGTTAGCGATTTCGGTGTAAGGAATCTGACTCTCTTACTACTCAGTGAGCACCACTCACTCGTTTACCCCTGGCGCTGGAGCGTACCGTGACCCGACAACGTTTGATTATTGCAGCGCTACTCGTCATTGCCATTGGCGTGTTTTTTCTTAGCGGCGCCCATCAATGGTTCACGCTAGAGACCCTAAAGGCTTACCAAAACGACTTTCAAGCCGCGTTTAACCAAAACCCGTGGCAGGTGGCCGGCCTCTTTTTGGCCGTTTACGTAGTGATGACCGCCCTTTCACTGCCGGGGGCCACACTATTAACACTGCTGGGGGGCGCGCTGTTTGGGCTGGGCTGGGGGCTGTTGTTTATCTCTTTCGCCAGCACACTGGGGGCGACGTTAGCTTTCTTACTCTCACGATTTCTGTTTCGCCACCCAATTGAGCAGCGCTTTCCGCGCCAGTTTGAAGCGGTCAATCGCGGCGTAGAGCGCGACGGCGCTTTTTATCTGTTTATGCTTCGATTGGTACCGGTATTCCCATTTTTCATGATCAACTTGGTCATGGGATTAACCCGGATTAAAACCGTGACGTTCTACTGGGTGAGCCAGTTAGCGATGCTGCCAGGCACGGCCGTTTTCGTGAACGCTGGTGGCCAATTGGGAGAGCTTGAAAGCCTGGGGGGTATCGTCTCACCAACGCTATTGGCCTCATTTGCGTTGCTGGCAGTTTTTCCCTGGATTGCCCGGCGCATCGTACTGCTGGTGCAAAAGCGCAAAGCCTACCAAGGCTTTACCCGGCCCAAGCGCTTTGACTACGACATTGTGGTCATTGGTGGCGGTTCGGCGGGGTTGGTCACCAGCTACATCGCCAGCGCCGTTAACGCCAAAGTAGCGCTGGTTGAAAAGCACAAGATGGGCGGTGACTGCCTGAATACCGGCTGCGTACCCTCCAAGGCGTTAATACGCGCTGCCCGCGCCGCTCACGAAATTCGCAACGCCTCACGCTTCGGGGTAACTGCCGACGAACCCCAGATTGATTTTGCCAAGGTGATGGGGCATGTGCATCAAGCGATTAGCGATATCGAACCCCATGACAGCGTTGAGCGCTATCGCAGCCTAGGCGTTGAGGTGTACCAAGATCACGCCACACTTACCTCGCCATGGGAGATTCAGGTGGGCGATCAAATCCTCACCGCTCGCCATATCGTTCTGGCCACGGGCGCTCGTCCTCGGGTGCCGCCCCTGCCGGGAATTGAGAGTGCGCCCGTTTTGACCTCTGAAAACCTTTGGTCACTAACGGAGCTGCCTAAACGTTCAGTGGTGCTCGGTGGTGGAGCCATTGGCTGCGAGCTAAGCCAAAGTTTTAACCGCCTGGGCAGTCAAGTGACGCTGGTCGAAGGACTTCCTCAGTTGTTAGGCCGCGAGGACCAGGAAGTCGGCGAACTGGTCGAAACGACCTTGGCGGATGAAGGTGTCAAGGTGATGACCGACGCCAAAGCGCTGGAGGTTCTCAACGACGAGACAGGCTATCAACTGGTGGTCATGCATCACGACGAGCGTAAGCTGCTTCCTTTTGACTACTTAATGGTGAGTGCGGGCCGCCAAGCCAATGTGGAGGGCTTGGGGCTGGAGGCGTTGGGGCTCACGACGACCCAAGCGGGGACATTAGAGCTTAACGAGCGTCTTCAAACCAGCCTACCTAATATCTGGGCCTGTGGTGATTTAGCCGGGCCTTACCAACTGACGCATGCGGCGGCACATCAGGCGTGGCACGCTGCGGTCAATGCGCTGTTTGGTGAGTTCAAGAGTTTTGCCGTAGATTACCGCTTTATGCCCGCTGTCACCTATGTGCAGCCGGAAGTGGCACGGGTGGGATTGAATGAGAAAGAGGCCAAAGCAAAAGGGATCGCGTTTGAAGTCACCCGCTACGCCATGAGAGAGAGTGACCGCGCCATTGCCGAAGGCGCAACAGCAGGCTTTATCAAAGTGCTCACCGTGCCCGGCAAGGATAAAATCCTGGGGGCGACGATCGTTGCCGAAAACGCCGGCGAATGGCTGGGCGAGTTTACTATTGCCATGAAACATGGGCTGGGGCTCAACAAGCTGCTGGGCACCATTCATCCCTACCCAACGCTGGGCGAGGCAGCCAAAGCCACCGCAGGCGTATGGAAAAACGCCCATAAGCCTGAACGGGTATTGAAACTGCTGAAGCGCTACTTCACTTGGCGTCGCGGCAAGGCAAAATGACCTGTCCTATCAAAAAGCTGTTACTCATTGGGGCGGGTCATGCCCACGCCTTTGTGCTGGAAGCCTTTGCCAAGCAGCCCGACCCGGCCATCGCGATCACCGTGGTAAGCGATAGTCCTTTAGCAGCGTACTCCGGCAGCGTCCCGGCTTGGCTGGCGGGAGAATGTACACTGCGCGACACCCAGATCGACGTCGCGGCACTGTGCCAGCGGGCAGGGGCAGTGTTTGTGCCCGCGCCGGTGGTAGCCCTGGACACCGCAGCGCGCCACGTCACACTGGCCAACGGCGACGCGCTGAGCTTTGACGTAGCCTCCCTCAACATCGGCTCAACCCTGGCGTTGCCTACGCAGCATGGCAACAACCTTCCTCATCTTCTCGCTATGCGCCCGCTTGGCTCGCTACACCATCGCTGGCAGGCGCTGCGCGATGGCATTGAGCGGCTACCTCAAGGAGGAGACCAGCGCGTGGTGAGCGTCGGCGGCGGTGCAGCGGGCTGCGAAACCCTGCTGAGTGTGCTAGTTCAGTTGCGCCACCAACGCCCGGATATTCACTGGTCGGGGCACTTGCTCAGCGCATCGCGCACGCTACTGCCCGACTCAGGACGGCTGCCCCGCTGGCTGCTCCGGCGCGCCCTCGCCAGGGCAGGTATTCAGGTGCATCTTCAGCGGCGCGGGGAATCGCTGGTTGAGGGGGGTGTATCCACTACCCAGGGTGGCTTTATTCCCGGCGACATCGTGCTGTGGGCGACAGGCGCAGTGGGCCACAACTGGCTTTATGACACCCAACTGCCGCTGGATACTCAGGGGTTTATTCAAGTAGAAAAGACGCTGGAAGTCGTGGGTCAAGCAGGCATTTTCGCGGCGGGCGACTGCGCAGCGTTAGATCCACCCCTGCCCAACGCGGGAGTTTATGCTGTACGCATGGGGCCGCACTTGGCGGACAACCTGCGCAGGGCCTGCCACCGCGAAGCGCTGGCGACCTGGCGACCACCCAAACGCGTACTGGCATTGATCGGCACCGGCGATGGTCACGCGATCGCCAGCCGAGGTGCCCTCGGCTTTTCAGGCAGGTGGGTGTGGGAATGGAAAAAGCGGATTGATGCGCGCTTTATCGCCCGCTTCAACCCGCCTTTTGAGGACTAATTACTGCTATCAGATTCTAGCTAAAAACTAATTGAGCGATGATCAGGCAAGGCAAAAAATGACGAAAGGACGGAATTTACGGGGTTGTAAATGAGTACCTTGAGTCAATTCTTAACACAGCATGGTCGAGCGCAGATAGTTTTCAGTAGAATCTAATTGCCTTCGCGCCAACCGCCTAAAACCCGACTATCCGGGCCAAAGAAGACCAGACGGTCATGATCAATCAGGTAACGGTAAGCGGTTTCCATCATATCCGTGACGCGTTTGGCATCATCCATTTGCGGGCATGCCATACGTGTAGTGGCCAACTCGCTAAACTCGATGCGCTGATTTTCCCCTAGCGTCACCTTACCGGTAAGGCGGTTACAGCCATCATGGCCGCTAACGCTACCATCACGAGATATCTGGAAAAATGGCGTTTCCGGCATCGACAGCCGCTCATCGGTGCCCAACAAGAGTAGATTCCAACGCTGATCGACAATCGCGCCCGAAAGCGAGGAACCACTCGGCCCTTGCGGCGATGTGCTTGGCCCTGGCGCACTGCTACAGGCGCTTAAAAGGAGCACAGTGGAGGCGAGCAGTGGCAATAAACGCCAACCTTTCATAGTCATGGTGAATCGTCCTTGTTTGATAACCTTTCTGGAATAGCTACCAGCTACCGGTATTTTCCATCGACGCCCAGGGCTCTTGTGGCTCGAGTGCATCGCCTTTTTGCAGCAGTTCAACCGAGATACCGTCTGGTGATTTTACAAACGCCATGTGGCCATCGCGAGGCGGACGGTTGATGGTTACACCGTTGTCTTGAAGCTTTTGGCAAAGTGCATAAATATCGTCGACCCGGTAAGCCAAGTGGCCGAAGTTGCGCCCGCCCGTATACTCTTCAGGATCCCAGTTGTAGGTCAGCTCTAGCTCAGGAGCGGTGAGACGCGCCGAGCGCGCTTCATCAAAGGAGGCGGCAAGGAACACCAGCGTAAAGCGGCCCTTCTCGTTTTCTTTACGACGGACTTCTTTAAGGCCCAGCAGATCGCAGTAAAAACGTAGCGAAGCATCTAGGTCACTAACACGTACCATGGTATGTAGGTATTGCATATCGACTCCTCAAAAAACGACCGTAGCCATACTTTACAAAAACGTGACAGCGTACATAAAACGCCGCAACGCTGTACAATTAAACCATAACGTTTATCTTAGCTGGGTTTACCCGTCGGAGAAACCTGTGGATTCAGTCACGCAAGCTGCGCTTGGCGCAGCCATTGGCGGTGCCGTGCTGGGCCGGCGCTTGGGCCGAAAAGCCATTCTCATTGGTGTCGTGCTGGGCACCCTGCCTGATCTTGATGTGATAATCGATTACGGCGATGCCGTGGCCAATGTTACCGAGCATCGCGGCTTTAGCCATTCACTGTTTGTGCTAACGGGCTTGGCCACGCTGCTGGCACTACTGAGCGCACGCTTTGCGCCTATCAAGGCGATTAGCCTGCCCCGCTGGTGGTGCTTTTATACACTTATTCTGGTCACGCACCCGCTGCTTGATGCCCTTACCACCTACGGTACCCAGCTGTTGTGGCCACTTGATGTAACGCCTACGGCCTGGCCGATCATTTTCATTATCGACCCGCTTTATACCCTTGCCTTGCTCATCGCCCTGGGATTCGGTTTGGTCTCTTCGCGGGTAAGAAAGGCCTGCACTTGGGGGCTGGCCATCAGCTGTGTTTATCTGACCATGGCGGCTGGGGCGAAAGTAATGATTGAACAGCGTATCGCCCCAGTGCTGGCGGAGCAGGGGCTACAAGAGGCTCCCCTGCTGATTCAGCCAACCCCGTTCAATATTGTACTATGGCGCGCCACAGTGATGGATGGGGATCGCTATTATGAAAGTTTGATTAGTGTGCTTGACGGTAATAGCCCGCCACGTCTTGAACCACTGATTCGTAACGCAGCGCTGGAAGCCCCTCTTTTAGCTAGCCTGCAAGGGCAGCGCTTGGCGTGGTTTGCAGGGCCTTTTCTGCGCTATGAAGAGCGTTGGCTGGATGGTAAAGAGACGCTTATTGCCACCGATATACGGCTCGGCTTTCCAGGGTTTCATCCGTTTAGTTTCACCCTGGCTACGTTAGAAGAGGAGCGCTGGGTACCGCTGGCGGTGAGCGAACAAGTGGAAAGCTCAAGCGGCATTCAGATGACAACGCTCTCCCGGCTTGCCGCTCGCGCCGCGGGCAACTCCTCGGCCCTCTGCGCCAGCGACTTTGTAGCGCAGGAGTGGCGGGCCGAGCGTGTCATCTATCGCTGCTGAGCGACCTCTTTATTGGATAAACCTAGGGGGCAATACCCTGGCCACAGCCGCTATACTGCTCACCACCGTAGGTCAGGGTGACCCTTGCTGGGAAAGGCTTTCCGCTCATGTTGTCAAAACAGGCACCGGCGTCAATGCGCACGCGGAAAAACGGCTCAACGTCGGCGTTTTCGATAACCACTCGTCCCGCTTCATTGTCCATCACACTGACCATATAAGGTAATTCGAGGCGCTCTTCCCCATAGTTCGTCTCCATGGTCAGCGTCGGCGTATCATGCGCTAACGCAACGCTCCAACCCGGCTCGTTACCCTGGCCAAAGAACATCACGCCAGGCTTCACCGCTCGAGTTAAGGCGTCACGCTGTTCGGCCAGAGAGCACTGCAGTTGCCCCCGCGGAGTTTCTACCAGCGCTTTGTCACCCCGATTCCAGAAGCTGATTTCACCATCTTGATAACGGGCACCGCTGGCCACAACGGCTTGTGGCAGTCGCCATGCGCCGTGCAGCGACCACAGGCGCAGATCGTTGGTATTGGTCGCGGTCACTAAGTGTTGTTTCGCAGGCTCGCAGTGCCATGCGGCAAATTGTTCAGCGGAGCCAGGAAACAGCGCCGAAGGCAGGAAGGGAGCCCGGTTATCTAGCGTGGCTTGATTGGCAACTGCTGTTTCGGCGGTGGGCGTCGCTGCACACCCTCCTAGCACGACCATCACGCCTGCTGCGAAAACAGCACCACTCCATACTCTTAACGTATTCATTTACCGCGCTCCCTGTATGACTTTTTCTATGATGACTCGTATTCATTACCCGCGCTTGAATGCCTGCAAGTCATGCGTATCAATGCTCTCAACTTGGGGGGGCAACCCCAGCTCTTCGCGTTTGATCTTAACCTGCATTTTTTCAGCCAGCCGCTCCGAGTCGTCGTCGGTGGTACGCCCGTTAAGCTCTGCCAACTGCGACATGCCCTGGTGATAGAAAGTGAGTAGGTCCAAGGCTGTGCGATTATTCTCTTCCACTGCTTTACGTAGCTGGGAAAGGTAGCCGCTGACTTGCGACAAGTGATGTTTGAGCTGCCAGACATAGCGTACTTCGGTCATCCACGGGCGCTCACGCAGCACGGCAAAAAGTGCACTGGTGGCCAGTAACCCAAGTAGTACACCAAGGGCGTTGAGCCAAAGACTGCTGCCAAAGGTGGTCGTGAGCAGCATGGAGAACAGCAGGCCAAAAATAATCAGTTGCCCTGCCATGGCAAAACTGATCATGCGGGCTTTACGGCGGTAAGTCTCAGGGTCGTGATCTTCTAGGGCAAATACCATGGCCAGCCTCATCATCAAAATAAGTTACTTATGATACGGGGCTGGCCATGGCAAACAAGTACTAGTGTTAGCGAGGCTTAACTCAAACGCTCCGCGGCTGTTTTAAGTAAGTGCTCGGTAGTCTCCCAGCCCACGCAGGCATCGGTCACCGAAACACCGTAGCGCATAGCGCCTGGCTTGAGCGGCTGCTTGCCTTCGAATAGATGGCTTTCCAACATCAATGCCACCAGATTGGCTTCCCCCGACTGGCGCTGGGCGAGTACATCCAGCATCACTTCGCTCTGGCGACGGTGATCCTTACGTGCGTTAGCGTGGCTGCAATCCACCATCAGCCGTGGGTTTTGGCCCGCGTTACGTAGTGCGGTGGTAGCAGCACGTACGTGCTGAGTCTGGTAGTTGGGTTCACCGTGACCACCGCGCAGTACTACGTGGGTATGTGAGTTGCCCGTGGTTTGCTGGACGATCGGATAGCCTTGAGGATCGACGGCAAAACGCTGGTGCGGGTGGGCCGCCGCACTCATAGCATCAATCGCAACTTGAACATCGCCGCTGGTGGCATTTTTGAACCCCACCGCCGCGGCTAAATCACTGGCTAGCTCCCGGTGCAGCTGCGATTCAGTGGTGCGCGCGCCTATGGCGACCCAGCTCAACAAATCGTCCAGGTAAGGTGCCAGCATCGGCTGCAAGAGCTCGGTGGCCACCGGCAGGCCACGCGCCGCCACGGCGTGCATCAGTTCACGGGAGAGCGCCAGGCCGCGGGGCATATCGCCACTGCCATCTAAATCAGGATCGTAGGCCAGCCCTTTCCAACCCACGGTGGTGCGGGGTTTTTCAATGTAGACACGCATCACGGGTAATATCTGCCCGCTCACGTCTTCACTGAGTGCTGCCAAGCGGTCGGCGTACTCAAGCGCGGCATCAGGGTCGTGCACTGAGCAGGGGCCGACCACCACGAGTAGACGGTCATCGTGACCGCTTAAAATTTGCTGTACAGCGTGACGCTGGCGGGCAATTTGCTCGCTTAGCGGGTCGCTTAACGAGACACGTTGACGCAGTTCGGCGGGGGTAGGCAGCCTTTTGGGGGTGGTAGGCGTAAGCCGCGATGTGACCTGGGCAGTATTGACGGCTGGTTTATTTACAACAGAGCTGATGGGCGCATTCATGATTAATTCTCCGCAATCGTACATCGTTTGACTAGGTGACCACCCAGGCGCACGCGGTCGGAGGTGGCAGCTAGCACCGACCGCGCGTCGCTAAATCGCCATCCATAGCCATAGCCCACATAGCCGGTAGCGAACGCGTTAGTCAGTGCACGATAAATCATGATGCTGCTCCTCGATGAAATAGTGATGAAAATTAACCAACCCCGTCAGTAGTAGGGACTAAAAATGCCAAAAGCCCCGGCGGGGTTACCGACCGGGGCTTCTGTGCTTGCGGCAGGCAACCGAGTGGTGTGCCTGATGGCGCGACGTTAGGCGTCGGCCAAGGGCACACCGTGGCTAAACCAATACCAATAAGAGCCTGTGCTACTCATGAGTGCACACACGCCATCAGCCATGTCTGGCAGTGGTTTCATCGTGTGTGGCGTGGTGAGTCGCTGCATGTTTCTATTTTCCGTTAGTAATGGCTCGCCCGAAAGAATCGTCCGCTAAGGCTGCCGCAATGATTTTGTGGTTTTTATCCTGCCTGCAAGCGCTGCAAATGGCAACACTCAACCGCTAAAAGCTTGTACCCAGCCAATCGTCGCGGGCAGTGCTGCCATGCTAACCAATACCACTATGCCGAGAAAAATGGATAAAAAGCCAGATTCGTCTTTATAGTCTTCGTCGTGATGGGCCATGTTAGCCTCCTTTTTTATCAACGCTATATCAGGGGAGCCTCAAAAAACCTGCGGCCATATTAAGTAGTTCGAGGGGCGTAGGCAAACACATCCGAAAACACTCGCTCAAGCTTCACGCCTTTCGTGTCGAGCACATCCAAGCAGGCATATACCATGCCTGGTGAACCCGAGATATATACATCATGGGTGGCCGGCGTTATCTCTGCGTCTTTCAAGACCTGGTCAATACGCCCCTGGTGGTGGTTGATCCGCTCGCCCACTGCCATCGGCTCTTCTAACGGAAGCTCGGTCACTGCATGAAACGAGACGTTAGCATGGGTTTGCGCCCACGAACTCGCCAATTGCTCCAAGTACAGGTCGCGGTGTTCACGCGCTGCCCACCATAGCGAAATTTCACGCTCTGGCTGCTCGTGGAGTACTGCTTCAATAATCGCTTTCATCTGCGAGAAACCGGTGCCAGCGGCTATCAGCATTAGTGGCCGCTCGCTCTGACGATCCAACACGCAATCCCCACCCGGCAAACGCAAGGTAAGCTGGTTGGCCACCTGAAGCAGCTCACGTAACCGCGCTGAGTTATCCCGCTCTGGCCAGTGTTGGATATGTAGCTCAATGATGCCATCACCCCGTTCAGCGCTGGCAATCGAAAACGGTACCCAGGTTGTGTCGTCTATCTTTAGTTCTAAATATTGCCCCGGCGCATGCTGCATGGCTTCGGCGCGCCCGGCTAGCGTTACACCAAACACATCGGGGTTTAAGTTCTCAACCTCGGTGACTTGGCAAGTCAACGTCCTTGCACTCATGAAAGCCTCTTTTAACAAATTCGGTCAGCGATACGCATGATCAACGGCTGTCTTCAGTCTATCAAAGGCGAGAGGGCGGTAACTCCAGACCTATGCCCAGGGCTTCCCAGCGTTCATCTACCCGCGCTTTAACCGCTTCGTCCATCACAATAGGGGTGCCCCATTCGCGATCGGTCTCTCCCGGCCACTTGTTGGTGGCATCAAGCCCCATTTTCGAGCCAAGGCCTGAGACCGGCGAGGCGAAATCGAGGTAATCGATCGGCGTATTCTCGACCATCACGGTGTCCCGTGCGGGATCCATCCGAGTGGTAATCGCCCAGATCACATCTTCCCAATTGCGAGCATCCACGTCGTCGTCCAGCACAATCACAAACTTGGTGTACATGAACTGACGCAGAAAGCTCCATACCCCCATCATGACGCGCTTGGCGTGGCCGGGGTACTGCTTCTTCATCGTCACGACCGCCATACGATAAGAGCAGCCTTCCGGTGGAAGATAGAAGTCGACAATTTCGGGGAACTGCTTACACAGGATCGGCACAAACACTTCGTTCAACGCTAACCCAAGAATCGCGGGCTCATCCGGTGGTCGTCCGGTGTAGGTGGAGTGATAGATCGCATCACGACGCATGGTCATCCGCGTGACGGTAAATACCGGGAAGTGGTCGACCTCATTGTAGTAACCGGTGTGGTCACCAAAGGGACCTTCCGCTGCCATATCATCCGGGTAGATAAAACCCTCGAGAATGATCTCGCTCGATGCAGGTACATCCAGATCCGCATGACCGCACTTCACCAACTCCGTCCGTGAACCGCGCAGCAGCCCTGCAAAAGCATATTCTGAAAGTGAATCTGGCACCGGCGTCACGGCGCCCAAAATCGTCGCCGGGTCGGCGCCAAGCGCCACCGCGACCGGGAAAGGCTCGCCTGGGTGGGCTTTCTGGAACTCCAGAAAATCCAACGCGCCGCCACGATGGGAGAGCCAGCGCATAATCAGGCGGTTCTTAGCAATTTTCTGCTGACGGTAAATCCCAAGATTCTGACGCTTCTTGAGCGGCCCTTTGGTAATCACCAGTGGCCAGGTCACCAGTGGCCCTGCATCGCCGGGCCAGCAGTGCTGAATCGGCAGCATGCCAAGATCGACCTCATCGTCTTCATACACCACCTCTTGCACCGGTGCATGCTTGACGTTTTTAGGCCCCATGCTAAGCACTTGCTTAAAGATCGGCAGCTTGTCCCAGGCATCTTTCAAGCCTTTAGGTGGATCAGGCTCTTTTAAAAACGCCAGCAGCTTACCGACTTCTCTGAGCGCTTCGACCGAATCCTGCCCCATACCCAGCGCCACCCGTTTGGGCGTACCAAACAGGTTGCCCAGCAGCGGCATGTCGTGGCCTTTGACGTTTTCAAACAGCAACGCCGGGCCACCGGCACGCAGCGTGCGGTCACAAATTTCGGTGATTTCCAGGTAAGGATCGACTTCGACGTGGATACGCTTGAGTTCACCCTGCGCTTCAAGCGCCGCGATGAACTCGCGCAAGTCTTTGTACTTCAAGGCACGCTCCCTGACTGGCGAATGCGCCGCGTTAGCGGCGCTCTTTTGGACTACAAGCTAGCGGCGCTTCATCGCTTCAAAGAACTCAAGATTGGTCTTGGTATCTTTCAGACGGTCAATCAGGAATTCAGTCGCGGCGGTGTCTTCCATCGGGTTGAGCAGCTTGCGCAGAATCCACATGCGCTGCATTTCTTCCTCGGATGCCAACAGGTCTTCACGACGGGTGCCGCTGCGGCGGATGTTGATCGCCGGGAATACGCGACGCTCGGCCAGTTTGCGGTCCAGGTGGGCTTCCATGTTACCGGTACCCTTGAACTCTTCGAAGATGACTTCGTCCATCTTGGAGCCGGTGTCGACCAGCGCCGTGGCGATAATCGTTAGGCTGCCGCCCTCTTCAATGTTACGCGCCGCACCAAAGAAGCGTTTCGGCTTCTCAAGCGCATGGGCATCGACACCACCAGTAAGTACTTTGCCGGAGCTGGGTACCACGGTGTTGTAGGCACGCGCTAGACGAGTAATCGAGTCGAGCAGGATGACCACGTCTTTCTTGTGCTCAACCAAGCGCTTGGCTTTCTCAATGACCATTTCGGCCACTTGCACGTGACGCGCGGGCGGCTCATCAAAGGTCGACGCCACCACTTCGCCACGCACGGTGCGCGACATTTCGGTCACTTCCTCTGGGCGCTCATCGATCAGCAGTACGATCAGATGACACTCTGGGTTGTTGCGCGTGATGGAGGTCGCAATGTTTTGCAACATCAGCGTTTTACCCGCCTTGGGCGGCGATACCAGCAAACCACGTTGGCCTTTACCAATCGGCGCGGTTAAATCAATGATCCGAGCGGTAAGGTCTTCCGTGGAGCCGTTACCGATCTCCATACGCATACGATCGTCTGGGAACAGGGGCGTCAAGTTCTCAAACAGGATCTTGTGTTTGGCATTCTCCGGACGGTCAAAGTTGATTTGACTGACCTTCAGCAGGGCGAAATAACGTTCACCCTCCTTCGGCGGACGGATTTTGCCGGAAATGGAGTCACCCTTGCGCAGATTGAAGCGGCGGATCTGCGAAGGCGATATGTAGATATCGTCGGGACCGGCGAGATAGGAGCTGTCAGCGCTACGCAGGAAGCCAAAGCCATCCTGAAGAATTTCCAGCACACCGTCGCCGTAAATATCCTCGCCACTTTTGGCGTGTTTCTTGAGGATGGCGAAAATGATGTCCTGCTTGCGCGAACGGGCCAAGTTATCAATACCCATTTCACGGGCGATATCGAGGAGCTCGGGAACGGTTTTTTGCTTGAGTTCAGTGAGATTCATCGGTGTGTTAGAAAGTTGCTCATGGAAGCTGGGCGCCAGGCGCCGGGAGTAAGACAGGAGGCGTGAAAGTGACGCCGTGTGATGCGTTCAGACCCCGGTAAAGGCACGCGCTCGAAGATGAAAGGAACGGCGTTGGACTTAATTAACAACGCTGCTGCTAGTTGTTATTAAGACTCAACTCGAGGGTGCTAACACTTGTCTACTCTGGTTCACACAGGAAGAGTGGTTGAACCAGTGGGCTATCTGACGACTTGGAATTCTGGCTGACGCTAACGGGATAAACAATGAATAACGTCTGGGGCGACCAAGGTGCCGTACTTGAACGACGCATGCAAGATGATTTATCTAAACTGTTTATTTAAGCCGTCTATCTAAACGGTCTATCCAAACTATCTTAACAACGACGTACTTTTGGACACACTAACTAACCAGGTCAGATCAAGCCAGTAGGTCGATGGTAGTCAAGCCCCGCGACAAACGCAAGTCTTTGCAATTGACAATAGATAAAGGTCACCGCAACCTTGGCACAGCCAACACGAAGGAAAGCTCATGCCCAAGGACATTTCGCTCCCCATTGCCGCCTCTAACGCCGAGGCAGACAGCGGTGCGCCGCAGCGTTTCGCCGCCATCGACCTGGGCTCTAACAGCTTTCACCTACTGGTGGCCAACTACCAGCATGAACGCCTCCAGGTGGTGGCCCGCTTGGGTGAAAAAGTGCAGCTCGCCGCAGGCTTAGACGATGACGGGATGCTGAGCGAGGCCGCTATGCAGCGCGCGCTAGACTGCTTAGGCCGCTTCGCGCCCTTTTTAAGCGATATTACCAACGCCAATTTGCGTATCGTGGGCACTAACGCGTTACGCGATGCGCATAATAGCCAAGCATTTATCGAACGCGCTGAGGCCCAATTAGGTCACGCCATCGAAATTATTGCTGGGCGCGAAGAGGCTCGGCTGATTTATTTGGGCGCCGCCCACGCTCTGGCCGAAAGTGGCCGTCGATTAATCGTCGACATTGGCGGCGGCTCGACCGAATTTATCATTGGCGAGGCGTTTGAACCCAAGGCGCTAGAAAGCCTACGCATGGGCTGCGTCACTTTTTCCCGACGCTTCTTCCCCGACGGTGAGTTGAACGAAAAGCGCATGCGCCGCGCCGAACTGGCGGCCCTTTCGGAGCTTGCCAATATTCAGCGCCCCTACCAGCGCCTGGGCTGGGATGACCCGGTCGGCTCCAGCGGCACGATCAAGGCCGCCGCCAGCGTGCTTTATGCCTACGGCGATACGCCCCACGAGGGTGTCATTACCCGCGGCGGCTTAAAGAAGCTGCGCGAGCGTCTGCTCAAGTGCAAACAGCTGGAAAAAGTCGAGCTAGAGGGCCTCAAAGCCGACCGCGCCAAGGTTTTCCCGGCGGGGATTGCCATTCTCGGGGCCATTTTTGAAGCCTTCGATTTAACTCAGATGCGCTTCGCCGACGGCGCTCTGCGTGAAGGCGTGCTCTACGATATGGCTGGGCGTAATACTGCAGAAGACTCGCGCTCGAAAAGCTTGGAGTCGCTGCAGCGCACCTACGATGTCGATACTCGCCAGGGGCTTAATGTCGCCGACACCGCTGAGCGCTTATTTCATCAAATACGCCATGCGTGGTCGCTCAACCCCGATCAAGCGCGCTATTTGCAGTGGGCTAGCCATGTGCATGAAATCGGCTTGGCGATTTCCCACAGCCAGTTCCATCGCCACGGCGCATATCTGCTGGAGCACTCCGATCTCGCCGGCTTCTCCCGCCCTGAACAGCGTCGGCTGGCGTTTTTAGTGCGCGCTCATCGACGCAAATTTCCGCTTAAAGAGTGGCAGGCTTTGCCCGACGCGCAACAGGGAGTGACGCAGAAGCTCGCCCGGCTGCTACGTTTAGCCGTACTGCTCAACCATTCGCGCCCTGAAACCGCTCCCTCGCTGCCGGAGATAAGCGCTGACAGCGATAGCCTGACAATTACGCTGCCTGCCAGTGATGAACCCACCCTGCTGAGTACCGACTTGGAGCAGGAGCAGGCATTTATGGAAGCCGCCGGTTTCAAGCTTTTGATACAGCAGGGAAAGTCTGACGGATGAAGCGCGCCCCCTCGGCTTGCCATAGCAGCTTGCCAGGGGGGGCAATTACTCCGATACACGCTGATGCCTGCATGATCACCACCAACCGTTCGCGCTCCCAGGGCGGTACCTCTGCCTCCTGAAGAAGCCGCTTTACATCGCGCCTACCCCGCGCTAGTAGTTGAATGACCTCGCCTCCCTGTCGCCAAGTGACCCTAAGCGGTTGAGACGACGGCTGGGAGGACGCTGGTAACGAAGATACTTGCCAGCCCAGCGGACCGATGGGCGTTCCCAGGGGCGCTTGACCATCCCAATTAGCCTCCCACGCCGGTAGCGGCTCAAGAGGTGCCATCAGATAGAGCCGCTGACGCCACAGGCGCGCTTGAGCGCCCTGCCACTCGACGCATACCTTGGCATCCACCTTCGCTGTTAATTGATCCAGCAGGTTCTCTAGGCGCTTTTGCGGTGGCGTCGGCAACCCTTGCTGCTGGCAGAGCGTACGCACCAACAGCCGCTGACGGGGGCGCGAACGCGCGCGTAGCGCTGCGGCTTTCAAGTATTGGTTATCGACGCATTGGTCATCAATGGTAAGTAACGCTTGCAGCTCTTGCTGGGCATACTCACTCAGCAAGTTGTCGGCTTCGCTGGCATGTTGGGCGCTACTCGCCAAGGCCTCATCTGCCTCTGGCCAACGTTCGCGAAGCGTCGGCAGCACCCGGTGGCGCAGGCGGTTGCGATCAAGGCTGATATCGCTGTTGGTAGGGTCTTCGCACCAGCAGAGATCAAGTGACTGCGCGGCTTTCTCAAGCGCGGCCCGCCCTACCGTAAGCCACGGGCGCAGCAGCGTAATATCGTGGGCATCACGCCGATAGGGCATACCCGCCAGGCCGCGTACGCCACTGCCGCGCAGGGCAGCAAGCAGGAAGGTTTCCGCCTGATCGTCCTGATGCTGGGCGAGCCAAAGCGTGTCACCGGCGGGAAGAGTGGCGAAGAAAGCCTCATAACGAGCGTTGCGCGCCGCCCCTTCAATGCCCTCGCCTTGGGTATCCACTGCCACCTCGGCGACTGTGAGGGGAACGTTGGCACGCTCACAAAGCCCCCGACAGTGAGCTTCAAATGTCGATGCTGCCGCTTGCAGGCCATGATTGACATGAATGGCTCGCAGGGGACGTTCTGCTTGTTCACAGACCTGTGCGGCTAACGCGAGCAGCAGACAAGAGTCCAAACCGCCCGAGAGTGCCACCCAAATAGAGCGCCCCGACGGGGTTTCAGCCAGGGCGTCGTTGAGCAAGCCTTGCAGTAAATTATGCGGCTGGGGCGCCATAGCTCATTAACCGCTTATAGCGGCGCTCTAGCAGCGCATCGGTATCCATCGCCTGCAAACGCTCCAGGCTCGCGGTGAGCGCTTCCTTGACGCGCTCGGCGGTAGAGAGAGGATGGCGATGAGAGCCGCCTAACGGCTCTTTGATCAGCGAATCGACAAAACCCAGCTCCTTCAAGCGCTCGGCAGTGATCCCCATGGCCTGAGCGGCATCAGAAGCCTTGGTGGCACTCTTCCAGAGAATCGAGGCGCAGCCTTCCGGTGAGATCACCGAGTAGGTGGAGTACTGCAGCATTTGCAGCTCATCGCATACGCCAATGGCCAGCGCGCCGCCGGAGCCACCTTCGCCCACCACGGTCGAGATAATCGGCGTTTTCAGTCGCGACATAACAGCCAGATTGTAGGCAATAGCCTCGGACTGGCCGCGCTCTTCGGCGTCGATGCCGGGATAGGCGCCGGGGGTATCGATAAAGGTCAGGACCGGCATTTTGAAGCGCTCGGCCATTTCCATCAGGCGGCACGCTTTGCGATAGCCTTCCGGGCGGGGCATACCGAAGTTGCGGCGAACTTTCTCTTTTACATCGCGACCTTTTTGGTGGCCGATGACCATCACCGGCGAGTCGTTCAACCGCGCAATGCCACCCACTAGCGCGGCATCATCGGCAAAATTGCGATCACCGTGCAATTCGTCGAAATCGGTAAAGACGTGTTCGAGATAGTCCAGCGTATAGGGGCGCTGGGGGTGCCGGGATAGTTGCGAAACCTGCCAGGGAGTCAAATCCTTGAAGATCGATTCCGTCAGCTTACGGCTTTTCTCTTCCAGCCGAGAGATCTCGTCAGAAAGGTTTACTTGGCTATCAGAGCTGACCAAACGCAGCTCTTCAATTTTTGCCTGAAGTTCGGCAATGGGCTGTTCAAAATCGAGATAATTAGGATTCATCGGCTCTGCCTGGTCAAAATAAGCATGCATATGTGTGTAGAGAGTATAAAGAGCATTATCGCACCCTGACCCTGCTGCGCAAGGTGGGTGCTCGCCCGATTACCCGTTGGCGATACTTTTAACGATAACGTAGCTGCACGCCCGCTTGGCCCTGTACATCCCGCAGCGCCAGTAGTAAATCGTCGCTCGGCGCGACTTTCCACTCATCGGCAAGTTCCAGCCAAGCGACCGCTGCCGGGTGGCGATACTGCAGCCGTACCGGTAAGCCTTCCTGATCGCGATACGGCGTCAGGCTATCGCGCAGGGTTTCAATTAAGCGGCCATTGATCTCCCCGGCTTCCAGGGCCAGCTCTACCGCCTGCCCGTAGCGAATGCGCGCCGTCACCATTGGTGTAACGTCTTTACCGCGCAAACGCAGACCACCGGAGAATTCATCACTGGAGACCTCGCCCTCAACGATCAACACTTGATCGGCCTCAATCTGACCGCGCAACTGCTCAAAAAGCTCCCCAAACAGCGAGGCTTCAATACGCCCGGTGCGGTCGTCCAGGGTAATGAACGCCATGGTGTCGCCACGCTTGGACTTCATGGTACGCACGCCGACCACCAGCCCTGCCACCCGTTGGGGGTCGCGGGAGGGTTTCAGGTCGCTGATTCGCGTAGACACAAAGCGCTTCAATTCCCGTTCGTACTCGTCAATCGGGTGGCCCGTGAGGTAGAGCCCCAGAGTATCTTTCTCCCCTGAGAGACGCTCGCGATCGGTCCACTCTCGGGCGTTGATATATTCGGCGTAAACGTTGCTATCACTGTCGTCGGCTTCAACGAAGGCGTCGCCGAACATATCCAGCATACCCAGGTTTTGATTGGTATGGTTCTGGGCGGCGGCTTTCAGCGCATCTTCCATGGCAGCGAATAGCACCGCGCGATTAGGGCCGATGGTATCCAGCGCGCCGGAGCGAATCAGTGCTTCCAGGGTGCGCTTATTCATCCGTTTGGGGTCCATGCGACGACAGAAGTCGAAGATATCCTTAAACGGGCCGTCTGCCTCACGGGCTTCGACAATGGCGCCAATCGGTCCTTCGCCCACGCCACGAATCGCGCCCAGGCCGTAAACCACACGAGCATCGGTATCGACGGTGAATTTATAGCCACCGACGTTAACGTTCGGTGGGGTCACAGTGAGCTTGAGGTTACGACACTCCTCAATCAGCGGTACCACTTTATCCAGGTTGTCCATCTCTGTGGACATTACCGCGGCCATGAAAGGCCCAGGATAGTGGGCCTTTAGCCACGCAGTTTGGTAGGAAACCAAGGCGTAGGCAGCCGAGTGCGACTTGTTAAAGCCGTAACCGGCGAATTTCTCTACTAGGTCAAAGATGTTACCGGCAAGATCTTTATCAATGCCGTTGGCGGCACAACCCTCCATAAAGCCGTCACGCTGCTTGGCCATCTCTTCAGGCTTTTTCTTACCCATGGCCCGGCGTAGCATATCGGCCTGACCGAGGCTGTAGCCTGCCATTACCTGAGCGATCTGCATGACCTGCTCTTGGTAGAGGATAATGCCGTAGGTAGGCGCCAACACTGGCTTCAACAGCTCGTGCTGGTAATCCGGGTGGGGATAAGAGACTTCGGCTCGGCCGTGCTTACGATTGATAAAGTCATCAACCATGCCCGACTGCAGCGGGCCGGGGCGGAACAATGCTACTAGAGCGATCATGTCGTCCAGCGAGTCGGGCAGCAGGCGCTTGATCAGCTCCTTCATGCCGCGGGATTCAAGTTGGAAGACCGCCGTGGTTTCGGCGCGTTTGAGCATCTCAAAGGTCGGCGCGTCGTCCAGCGGAATGCTCTCGATCTTGAGCGGCCCCTGGCCATTAACGCTGCGCACCTTATCGACCATCTCCAGCGCCCAGTCGATAATCGTCAGCGTACGTAAGCCCAGGAAGTCAAACTTAACCAGCCCCGCCTCTTCGATATCGTTTTTATCGAATTGCACCACCAGCCCTGAGCCATCTTCGTCGCATAACAGCGGCGAGAAGTCCGTCAGTTTGGTAGGCGCGATAACCACGCCCCCGGCGTGCTTACCGGTACCCCGGGTGGTGCCCTCCAGCTTGAGGGCCATCTCCCAAATTTCTTCGGCCTCTTCGTCGTTGCCGATAAACTCTTTAAGCGCGGGCTCCTGCTCAATAGCTTTGGCCAGGGTCATGCCCACTTCAAAGGGAATCAGCTTGGAGAGCTTATCCCCCAGCGAGTAGGGGCGCCCCTGAGCACGGGCAACATCACGGACCACGGCCTTGGCGGCCATGGTGCCAAACGTCACGATCTGGGACACCGCGTTACGTCCGTAGCGCTCGGCCACGTACTCGATTACCTTGTCGCGTTTCTCCATACAGAAATCGACGTCAAAGTCGGGCATGGAGACACGCTCAGGGTTCAAAAAGCGCTCAAACAGCAAATCGTAGCCAATCGGATCCAGATCGGTGATCTTTTGCGCGTAGGCCACCAACGAACCAGCACCCGAGCCACGTCCCGGCCCCACCGGTACGCTGTTATCCTTGGCCCACTGGATAAAGTCCATCACGATCAGGAAGTAGCCAGGAAAGCCCATCTGGATAATAACGTTGAGCTCAAACTCCAGCCGATCGCGGTAGCGCTGGTCGATCGCTTTATACTCATCGCTGTCGCGGGGATAGCGCTCAGCGGGAAACAGAAAATCGAGGCGATCCGTCAGCCCATCGTGGGAGACCTTGCGGAAGAACTCATCCTGGGTCATGCCCTCAGGAATTTCGAACTCGGGCAGGAAAATCTCGCCCAGACGCACGTTGACGCTACAGCGCTCGGCAATCATGACACTGTTTTCTAGCGCTTCAGGGATATCGGCAAACAGGGCCGCCATCTCTTCCGGACTTTTCAGGTACTGCTCTTCGGTGTAACGGCGCTCACGGCGTGGGTCATCCAGCGCTTTACCTTCGCCGATGGCGACGCGGGTTTCGTGGGCCCAGTAATCGTCGCGCTCTAAAAAGCGAACGTCGTTGGTCGCCACCACCGGTGTGCCTGTCTCAATGGCCAGCTTGACGCTGGCGTGAACGCAGGCCTCTTCCAATGGGCGCCCAGTGCGCACTAGCTCTAAATAAAAACGTTCGGGAAACGCAGCCTGCCACTCTTCGAGCAGCTGACGCGCTTCAGGCTCATGATCAGAGAGCAGGTGTCGGCCAATCTCACCCTCCCGCGCACCGGAAAGCGCTATCAGCCCTTCGCTCTGCTCTAACACCCACTGTTTATCGAGAATGGCCCGCCCCTGGCGCTGGCCACGGGTCCAGCCTTTAGAGATCAGCTCGGTAAGGTTGCGATAGCCAACGTCATTCATGGCCAGCAGCGTTAGCCGATAGGGGTGCGATTCGTCGTGGGGGTTTTGCAGCCATAAATCGCTGCCGATGATCGGCTTCAACCCCGCCCCCTGGGCTGCTTTGTAGAACTTAACCAAACCAAACAGGTTAGTTTCATCCGTCAGCGCCAGCGCTGGCATCGACCGCTCAGCAGTAGTGCTGACCAGCGATTTGAGTTTAACCAAGCCGTCGACCAGGGAGTATTCACTGTGCAAACGTAAATGAACGAACGGGACCGTCATGAGACTCTCAGAAATACGCTAGATGAAGAAGAAATACGTTAAAGCAGCGCCAACTGACGCTGCACCGGCGCAAAGCTACGACGATGTTCGGCCAGTGCCCCGTGAGCTGCAAGCGCCGTCAGGTGCTCTTTGGTCGGGTAGCCTTTATGGCGCGCAAAACCATACTCAGGATAGCACTCATCCAAGGCAACCATTTGGGCATCCCGGGCAACCTTGGCCAGAATCGAAGCGGCGGCGATGGCCGCGTGGCGCGCATCGCCCTTCACCACGGCCTGCCCAGGCAGCAGATGGCCAGGTAATTTATTGCCATCGACAAGTAGATATTCCGCCGCCGGTGCCAGTGCATCAATGGCTCGACGCATAGCCAAGTGGGTGGCGTGGTAAATATTCAGCTCATCCACTTCGGCAGCGCTGGCTTCTGCCACGGCAAAGGCTAACGCTCGCTCGCGAATCTGACTGTCCAGCGCTTCACGCTTGCGCGCAGTGAGCTTTTTGGAGTCGCTGAGACCTTCAATCGGTTTAGCGGGGTCAAGAATCACCGCGGCCGCGACCACACTGCCTATTAGCGGGCCACGCCCTACTTCATCCACACCCGCTAACATCTCACCGCTATAGGCAATATCAAGCGTCGGAAAATCCTTGTGTTCAAGCAACCAGTGTTCAATGGTCATCAACAGACTCCAGAGGCTGGCCCGCGGCCAACAGGCTGATCGCCTCAGCGGCACGGCGACTGGCGTTGCGCTGGAGGGTGGCGTGCATCTCGGCAAAGCGCGCTTCCAATGCATGGCGGCCTGCCCCATCTGACAGCATGGCACTGAGCTGGTCGGCAATCGCTTCGGGTGAAGCGGCCTCTTGAATCAGTTCGGGCACCAGCGTTTCCTGGGCAATCAAATTGGGTAGCGACACCCACTGGGTTTTCACCATTCGTTTAGCCAGCCAGTGGGTGGCTGGGGCCATTTTGTAGGCCACCAGCATGCTGCGGTGACACAGCATGGCTTCCAACGCGGCGGTACCCGAGGCCAGCAGCACGATATCGCTGGCTACCATCGCTTCGCGGGCCTGACCATCTAGCAACGCAGTGCGCTCCATCAGCAGCGGATACTTAGTCAGCAGTTCGCTGATTTCCCGGCGACGATCAGAGGTGGCCGCAGGAATCACCACTTGCAGCGTGGGGTGGCGCTGGCAGAGCTGTTCGGCAGCGTTAAGAAAGGTATCGCCCAAAAAGCGAATTTCATTGGCCCGAGAGCCTGGCAACAGCGCCAACACCTGGCTATCAGGCGCCAGCTCCAGCGCTTGACGGGTGGCAACACGGTCATTTTCCAGCGGCATTTCGTCGGCCAGAGGGTGACCCACAAAGGCGACGGGGACACGGTGTTCGCGATAGAAGGCGGCTTCAAAAGGCAGCAGTGTCAGCATGCCGTCTACCGACTTGGCAATACCTTTTACCCGCCCCTGTCGCCACGCCCACACGGAAGGGCTCACGTAGTGGGCGGTGGTAATGCCCGCTTCACGAAGCTGGCGCTCCAGGCCCAAATTGAAATCAGGCGCATCGATACCTAGCATAATATCTGGCTGCCAGGCCAACGCTTCGGCTTTCAGGATGCGACGCACGCGGATCAGTTCTGGGAGGTGCTTGAGCACTTCCACCAGCCCCATTACCGCGAGGGTCTCTAAAGGAAAGCGGCTCTCCATGCCCTCTGCCTGCATGCGCGGCCCACCAATACCGCGGAACTCGACATCTGGATGGCGTGCTTTGAGTTCACGCATCAGCCCAGCGCCAAGAATATCGCCGGAGAGCTCTCCGGCCACGAGGTAAACGCGGTGCAGGGTCATCATTGCAAGATCACAGACGGTTTAGCATGGGTTAGCGGGTAATGCCGCGGGTCGAACGCTCAATAGAGGCGGCAAAATGCTCGACTTCAGGCAGTTCAAAGCGGCTGCGCATTTCAATAAGCGCCTGCTCTGTCGTCAGCCCCTGACGATAGACCATTTTATAGGCGGCGGTTAATGCACTAATCGCTTCGCGGCTAAAGCCACGCCGTTTCAAGCCCACCAGATTGAGGCCACGTGCTTCGGCAGGATTGCCATTAATCATAATGTACGCGGGCGTGTCTTTGGTGATGATCGAACCGCCACCGGCCATGGCATGATCGCCAAAGTGACAGAACTGGTGCACTGCCGCCAAACCACCCAAAATGACATGATCGCCAACAGTGACATGCCCCGCCAAGGTGACCTGATTGGCTAAAATGCAGTCGTTACCGATCACGCAGTCATGCCCGACATGCACGTAGGCCATCAACAAATTGCGCGAACCAATAGTAGTTTCGCTGCGATCCTGAACGGTACCACGATGGATCGTGGCGCCTTCACGAATCACATTATCATCGCCCATGACTAACCGCGTCGGCTCGCCTGCGTATTTCTTGTCCTGGCAGTCTTCGCCTACCGAGGCAAACTGAAAAATACGCGTACGCTCGCCTAACGTGGCGGGGCCTTTCACCACCACATGCGGGCCAATCACCGAGCCAGCGCCGATAGTGACGTCTGGCCCGATGATGCTAAAAGGGCCTACCTCAACATCGTCAGCAAGACGCGCCGTCGGGTCGACCAGTGCAGTAGGATGTATCAAGCCACCTTCCTCTCGGCACAAATAATTTCTGCTTCGCAGGCCAGTTCGCCATCCACCGTGGCACGGCATGCAAATTTCCAGATACCCCGTTTGCCTTTGATCACATCGGCTTCTAACGTGAGTTTGTCACCCGGCATGACAGGACGCTTAAAGCGCACGTTATCACTGCCTACCAGATAATAAACGTAACCATCAGCAGGCAGTTTATTAACCGTTTTAAAACCGAGAATGCCACATACCTGAGCAAGGGCTTCGAGCACTAATACACCGGGCATAATCGGGTGATGGGGGAAATGGCCGTTGAAGAACGGTTCATTAATGCTGACGTTTTTGTACGCAACGATGGATTCGCCGGTGGTTAATTGCGTTACTCGATCCACCAACAAAAAGGGGTAACGGTGGGGCAAGTACTCGCGAATTTCATTAATATCCATAACCATCGTAGCGACCTCTAAAATTACAAAAAACCTGGAACTCATGAAGAGAGTCAGGTAAACACCAGCACGCCTGCTGGTTAAAAGGTTGAGGATTATACCCCGCCGCTAACCAGTCTCAAGCCAGCAGCGGATAAATCATTCAGCGACCACTCATCACATAGACTAATCACGCTGCTTTTTTTCCAGCCTCGCTAGGCGTTTAGCAATGTCATCAAGCTGTTTAAAACGCACTGCATTTTTTCGCCACTGGGTATTGGCCATGGCGCCGGTACCGGAAGAGTAAACCCCTGGCTCATGGATTGAATTCGTGACCAAACTCATCCCTGTCACCTGCACCCCATCGCAGATAGTCAGATGGCCCGATAAACCGACGCCACCCCCGAGCATACAGTGCTTACCAACCTTGGTAGAGCCCGCAATACCTACACAGCCCGCTAGAGCGCTGTGGTCGCCTATGATGACGTTATGAGCAATTTGTACCTGACTATCAATTTTGACGTCATCGCCAATCACCGTATCACCCAGCGCGCCGCGATCAATGCTGGAACAACTGCCTACTTCAACGTCATCACCCAGCACGACGCCGCCCAGCTGGGCAATCTTATGCCAGCCTGCGCCGTCGTGGGCAAAACCGAACCCATCACCGCCAATCACACAGCCGCTTTGCAAGATTCCCCGCTTGCCAATCACTACGCCATGACAGAGGGTGACGTTGGCGTGTAGCCGCGTTCCCTCGCCGATAATGCTGTCGGCGCCTACCACGCTGCCAGCCCCGATCACCACGCGATCACCCAGTACCACACCTGCTTCAATCACAGCATGGGCTTGAATGGAGACATAGGCACCTAACTGAGCGTCTTCCGCCACTACTGCCGTGGGATGTATCCCCATAATGTCGCGAGCGGGCAAGGGATCAAACAGCTGCGATAGTTTGGCGTAGCCTAAATAAGGGTTATCAATCTCAAGGCGAGGCACAGGGCAGTACTTGCCATGCTCAGGGTGCAGAAGCACCGCCGCCGCTTTCGTCGTCGCCAAATCTTTCAAATAGGCGCGATTGGCTAGAAAGGCCACTTGGTCCGGCTGGGCCTCTTTTAGCGTCGCCAAGCCACGTATCGGCTGCTGGGCATTACCGCTAACGGCGATGCCCAATTGGCGCGCAATGTCTGCGAGGGTAAGGTGATGAGAAGCGTGCGTCATGGGAGCCCAGAGAAGCGTTGGTGTGGCTAGGCCACATCAATTATCGTTTAAAATTAGTTCAAGGTATCAAAAATCTGGGTGACTTCGTTGGTCACGTTAGGTAGGTCAACCCCTGAGTGCAGTACGCCCTGAGGCTCGACCAGCACATCAATACCGTGGCGCTCGAGCACCTGGGCAACCGCCTGCTCCAGCTTCGCCTCAGCACCCTCTAAAAACTGTTGTTCAGAGCTCTGCTGGGCCTGCATCACTTCCTGACGAAGCTGTTCAAAGCGGCTGCCTTTTTGCTGCAGTTCGGCAATCAATGATTCTCGCTGGGACTGCGCCATGGTTTCGCCTTCGTTCTGAAGGCGCTGCTGGAGTTGCTGGAGCTCATTACCCAGGTTCTGCGCTTCACGCTGCTGATTACCGATTTGCCCTTCAAGACTGCTCAGTGACGCTTGTGCAGACTGAGTATTCATCAGCGCCGCGCGCCAGTCCAATACGGCGACTTCCGCAGCGTGGGCAGGCAAAATCATAGCGCCCAACAGGCATACAACCGCTGTCAGCTTACGCATTGTGTTAACTCCTTAGGTCACGCTAGCGCGCACCACCATGGCACGCGGTCTAGCAATTTTAGAACGACTGCCCTTTTGAACAATTGCTTCTTAGAACAACCATCCCTTAGAACGTTTGGCCCAGTGAGAACTGGAAGAACTGAGTATCGTCTCCACTCTCATCGTTCAATGGCTCGGCGACGCTAAAAGTCAACGGGCCTACCGGCGTCAGCCATGAGAGGCCAATACCAGCGCTGTAGCGTAAATCACCAAGATCAACGCCGGAGTTACACTGCTGACGGCCAGCATCTTCTGCAAGCACGTCGTAGCACGAACTCAGGAACGTGTTACCGCCATCCAAGAACAGCGATGTTTGCAGCGCACGCTGGTCTTCAACAAAGGGCATCGGGAAAATGATCTCAGCGCTGCCTTCAATTGAAACATTACCGCCCAAAGTACGATCGCGACCGCCTTCAGTTGCAGGCGTGGTGGGTTGACCCAGGGTATTCGACGTAAAGCCACGCACTGAGCCAAGACCACCCGCGTAGAAGTTTTCATAGAACGGATAAGGATCGTTACCACCCAGCGTATCGGCATAGCCGACATTACCGGTAAATTTGAACGCCCAGGTCTCGTCATTGTTAATCGGGAAAAGCTGCTGAGCCCGCGCGCGCAGCTTGTAATACTCAGCATCGCTACCGGGGACACCTGTTTCTACCGACAGACGCTGATAGCTACCATCCGTCGGCATAATGCCGCGGTTGAGGTTGTTACGAGTCCAACTGGCGGTCAGCTTGAGACTCTGCGCATCCTCGCCTTGGTCTTCTACATAACGGCGAATTTCCGAGGCCGTGTCGAAGTAGGTTTTCACCGACAGGTCTTCAACGCTGGCACCGAAGTTAAGCCGCGACAGCTCGCTAACGGGGTAACCGAAGTTGATACCGGCCCCATAAGCATCCGTCGAGAAGGTCGAAATATCCGAATCGGCATAGTCGGTTTCGCGGTAGAACACATTATAACCGCGAGAAATCCCGTCCAGCGTCCAGTAAGGATTGGTAAAACCAAAGTTAACGCTGGTAAAGGTATCACTGCGCTGCGCGCCCACGTTTACACGGTTACCCGTGCCCAGGAAGTTATTCTGCGATAGGCCTACACCGTAAATAACGCCGGCACTTTGTGAGAAACCAACGCTGGCAGAAACCGAGCCTGAAGGCTGCTCTTCAACGTTATAGGTGACGTCGAGCAAATCAGGTTCGCCTGGCACAGGCTGCGTATCTACTTCTACCTGGCTAAAGAAGCCCAGCCGCTCAAGCCGCTGACGCGATTGGGTAATGGCTTCGGTGGAAGCCGGCGCGCCTTCCAACTGAGTCATCTCACGGCGCAGCACTTCGTCTTGAGTCGTGGTGTTGCCGAAGAATTCGATACGACGCACGTAGGCACGCTCGCCAGGGTTGACGGCAATGACCAGATCAACCGTTTCACCATCATCTGACATTTCAGGCACGCCCTGAATATCAGCAAAGGCGAAACCTTCCGCACCTAAACGCTGGCGTAGCGCTTCAGTAGACGTATTGACATCGCCGCGGGAAAAAATCTCACCCTCTTCAACAGTCAGCAGTTGGCGGGCTTCATTTTCGCTGATCTGTAGATCACCGGCGAAACGAATATTTCCAACGCGGTACTGAGTGCCTTCATCGACGTTCAAGGTAATAAAGATTTCAGATTTTTCCGGGCCAATTGACACTTGAGACGACGTCACATCAAAGTTGACGTAGCCACGGTCTAAATAGAACGAACGTAGTCGTTCTATATCACCGGATAGCGCTTCACGGGAGTACTCATCGCTTGAGAACCAGCCGAAAATACGTCCTGGCCGATCATTTAGCTCGAACACCTCACGCAGCGTTTCATCGTCAAAAGCTTCATTACCCACGATATTGATTTGACGAATCTTGGCCACTTCCCCTTCATTGATATTGATATTGACCTGAACACGGCCTTCATCAACCTCTTCAACTTCAGTATCAATACTGGCGCTATAACGACCCTGAGACTGGTAGACGCCTTCCAGTTCACGCTGAATCTCTTCAAGCGTAGAGAGCTCCAGTACTTGGCCTTCCGAGAGTCCCGACTCACGCAAGCCATTACGCAAATCTTCTTCGGCTATCTGATCGTTGCCGCTAATCTCCAGTCGTGCAATGGTCGGACGCTCGACGACTTGAATGACCAGCACGTCCCCCTCTCGGGCCAGGGAGACATCGTCAAAGAGCCCGGTGGCAAACAAGTCACGGGCAGCGGCAGCTAACTCTGCTTCGCTGACACGCTCATTGGCGCTTACCGGAAATGCATTGAAGACCGAGGCGGCGGATACCCGCTGCAGTCCTTCCACTCGAATGTCTGAAACATCAAAGGATTGTGCTTGGGCGCCGCTGGCGCCTGCCAGCAAGAGTGCCGCCATTCCAAGGGTCTTGATTTTCATGCAGTCAATTCGCTCGCGTTGGTCTGCCGTTCATTCCAGAAAGGCACCATATACATTTGTGCAGGCAGATGACAAGGCATCCTGCGCGCTACACGCGTCATTACCACAGGCGCATCAGATCAAAATAGAGGGCCATCAACATCAGGGAGCCGACCATGGCAAGCCCAATGCGCAATCCTACCGCTTGGGTTTTTTCAGATACTGGCCGTCCACGTACGATCTCCATAAAATAATAAAGCAAGTGGCCACCATCGAGCACCGGGATAGGCAATAAGTTAAGCACCCCAAGGCTGATAGAAAGATACGCTAGAAAACCGATAAACGCTTCCATCCCAGCACGAGCCGAATCGCCAGAGATCTGAGCAATGGTGATGGGCCCCGAGAGATTGGAAGGTGAAATAAGCCCCACCAACATCTTTCGAATGGCGTCAACGGTGAGTAACGTCATCTCACCAGTACGTGATAACGCTTGGCCTACCGCTTCGATAGGACCATAGCGAATCTCACGCTGAAACGCTGCTGGCCACTCGACTTGCTGAGCACCGGCACCGATATACCCAATTTCGACCCCAGTATCCAGGCTGTTACGCCCTGGGATTAAATCAACAGTTGCCCGTTCGCCGTCGCGCTCGTAGGTGAGCTCCAGCGTTTCGCTTGGATTACCACGCACAATATTAACAAAGTGTATCCAATCATCTACTGGCTCGCCGTTAATGGCGACCATTGTGTCGCCCGCCATGAGGCCGGCTTGTTCCGCTGCCTCACCACTGACCACTTGACCTAAAACTGCCGGAAACTCCGGCTGCCAAGGGGTAATACCCAGCGTTTGCAGCGGCTGTGGTGGATCTTGGCGAACCAAAAAATCGGTAACAGGTAATTCAAAGCGCTGTACGTCAGTGGCACCTTCAGAACGTGCGTCGATATACAGCTCACCACTGAAGCCAATAATAGACACTAGCTTCAGATTCACATCTTCCCAAGAGCGCATTTCGTCGCCCTGAATGGCGATAATCTCATCGCCATTGGCAAGCCCGGCCTCGGCGGCTGGTGAGTCAGGCACGATGCTGCCGACCATCGGCGAGACCACGGTGGTTCCCGCGACAAACAGCACCCAGTAGGCAACAATCGCCAGCAAGAAATTAGCGATCGGCCCCGCGGCCACAATAGCAATGCGCTGCCAGACTGTCTTGCGATTAAATGCCTGATCGAGCTGATCTTCGGGTACCGGCGCCTCACGCTCATCGAGCATTTTGACATAGCCGCCAAGCGGAATCGCGGCTATCGCATATTCCGTGCCTTGATGGTCAACACGTGACCATAGTGGCTTGCCAAAGCCTACCGAAAAACGCAGCACTTTGACGCCACAACGCCTTGCCACCCAAAAGTGGCCAAACTCGTGAAAGGTTACCAATAGGCCCAGCACTACAATGACCGCTAAAATATTCTGTATCAGGCCCACACTACACTCCTAAACGTCCCGTGCTTAAAGACCAGCCCAGCGAATGCTTAAGCGGACCACCTTGTTACCAGTTCCAACGCCTGCTGTCGTGCCCATCGATCGGTTGCTAAAACGCTTTCAAGGCTATCGACCCGGCCTTCATAGGGGCGTGATAAGACGTCGGCCACCAGTTGTCCAATCGCCGTAAAACTGAGCTGACGCTGTAGAAAAGCATCAACCGCTATTTCATTAGCCGCGTTCAGTACTACCGGCGCCATACCGCCCTGTAGCATTGCTTCACGGGCAAGTCCCAAACACGGGAAACGGACTTCATCGGGGGCTTCAAAATCTAGCCGCGCCACCTGAAATAGATCCAGTGTTTCGACCCCAGCGTCAATACGTTCAGGCCATGCTAACCCATAGGCGATAGGTGTGCGCATATCGGGATTACCTAGCTGCGCAATCACCGAGCCATCATGATACGCCGCCATGGAGTGAATCACGCTTTGTGGATGTACCACCACCTGGATCTGCTCAGGCGTCGCATCAAACAGCCAGCAGGCTTCAATGAGCTCGAGCCCTTTGTTCATCAGCGTGGCGCTATCAACGGAGATTTTACGCCCCATTGACCAGTTTGGATGAGCACAGGCTTGTTCGGGGGTGACGTTATTAATATCAGCCTGACTCCAGGTACGAAAGGGGCCGCCGGAGGCCGTCAGCAACAGCTGGCTAATGCCGTGGCGCGCCAAGCCGCCGCGATGTTCTGCTGGTAGACACTGGTAAATAGCATTATGTTCGGAATCAATCGGTAATAGCGCCGCACCCGAACGCGAAACAGCGTCCATAAACAGTGCGCCGCTCATCACCAGTGCCTCTTTATTGGCCAGCAACACGCGCTTGCCCGCTTCGGCGGCGGCCAGTGCAGGCAGCAAGCCTGCTGCGCCCACGATAGCCGCCATCACGCAATCGACACTAGCGTCACGGGCAACCTCACACAGCGCCTCTGGCCCTGCGCTCACCTCGGTTGGCAGACCCGCACGCTTGAGCTCTTGGCGTAGCCAAGCAGCATCAACATCATCATCCAGCACAGCCACTGCAGGACGGTGCGTTAAACACTGAGCTAACAGGGACTCTTTTGAAGTATGCGCGGTAAGCGCATGGACGCTATAGCGGTCGGGATGGCGACCGATTACATCCAGCGTGCTAGTGCCGATGGATCCTGTCGATCCAAGCACCGTCACACGCTGCGTAGGTGGTTTAGTTTGCGGATGCTGCCGTTGGCTCATAGCGGCTGCCCCTGAACCAGCATCGGCATAAGCACTTCAAGATAAAACAGCGCAAATAGCGGAATCGCCGCCGTCAGGCTATCAATGCGATCCAGCACCCCGCCGTGGCCTGGCAGAAGCTGGCTTGAATCTTTGATATTGCGGTGACGTTTGAGCATGCTCTCCAGCAGATCCCCAAGCACAGAGGTCAATGTAACGACTGCTGTCACGAGGATAAGCGTGAGGCTACTGGCCATACCCAGTGATAGCCACACGGCAAACACAACGGCCAGAATAGCCGTCGCTGCTAAGCCGCCGTACACGCCCTCCCAGGATTTGCCAGGACTGACGCGAGGTGCCAGTTTGCGCTTACCCCAGTTGCGGCCTACAAAGTAGGCGCCGATATCAGCACACCACACCAGCAACAGCACAAACAACAGCCACGCCATACCGCTCTCACGCAGCACGTTAAAACCGACCCAGCAAGGCAATAGCACCCAAAGCCCCATCGCCAGTCGTCGCGAGATAGCTTGCCACTGCTGACCAGCGGCAGGGTAGCGAGTTACCCAGTAAAGATTAATTAACCAACCTGCAGCGGCCAGCCAAAGCGGCCATGCCGAGGTTGCGGCATCTATTAGCCACATCACCAGCATTAACGCCGCCATACCGGCCACTAGTTGAGCACGCTGCGCTGTGCGGGTGATACCGGCTAAATTGACCCACTCCCAGGTGCCGAGTAGCACAATCAGCGCCGTAAACAGCGCAAAGGCGCCACCGTCCAATCCAAACAGGCCAGCTAACACCAGCGGTGCTAGCCAAGCTGCGGTGATAATCCGCTGTTTAAGCACCTTGCGCCTCTATTTGTTCGTCCGTCATACCAAAGCGACGACGGCGCTGACAGAAGTCGTTTAATGCCGCATCGAACGCATCAGCACCGAAATCAGGCCATAGCAGCGGTGAAAAATGCAGCTCGGCATAGGCCATTTGCCAAAGCATAAAATTAGATAGCCGCTGTTCACCACTGGTGCGAATACACAGATCGATGGGCGGCACATTATCAATCCCCATCGCTTTATCAAAGCAAACTTCGTCAATATCCGAGGGGGCCAAATCGCCTGCCGCGGCTTGTTCGGCCAGGGTGCGCGCCGCGCGGGCAATGTCCCATTGGCCACCATAGTTGGCGGCAATCACCAAGTGCATGCCCGTATTCTGTGCAGTTAACGCTTCAGCACGCTGAATATGCTTTTGTATCGCATGGGAGAAACCGCGCTGTTCGCCAATAATCGAGAGGCGAACATTGCGCTCACTGAGCTTTTTGACTTCACGCTTAAGCGCCATCAAAAAAAGCTCCATCAACGCATTCACTTCTGCGGCGGGCCGCTTCCAGTTTTCGCTGGAGAAAGCGAACAGGCTGAGCGTTTGCACTTCGCGCTCGGCGGCCCGCTGTATCACTGCACGCACCGTTTCTACCCCCGCGCGGTGCCCACGGACGCCTGAAAGCCCACGCGCGCGCGCCCAACGATTATTGCCATCCATAATGATGGCGACGTGCGACGGCGGCGCCTCCCCGGCCTGAGTAAGCGCACCGGCATCGTCCGGCTGTTCTTCAGGAAGCTGCGGTGGCGTCATCAGTTCTTGCCCCAAAGGTCATTCATAAAAAAACCAGCCAGAGTGTGGCAAAACGGGCAGCATAAGCTGCCCGTGGCTGCATAAATCACAGGTTTATACCTGCATCAAATCCTGCTCTTTTGCAGTCAGCGCTTTATCGATCTCAGCAATATATTTATCAGTCAGCTTTTGGATGGCGTCTTCACCTTCACGCTGATCATCTTCGGTAATGTCTTTATCTTTCAATAACGACTTGAAATCACCGTTGGCATCACGACGTACATTACGCACCGCAACGCGGGCATTTTCGGCTTCGCTACGTGCTTGCTTAATGTAACCTTTGCGGGTTTCTTCGGTGAGCATCGGCATCGGCACCCGAATCACCGTACCGGCGCTGGCCGGGTTCAAACCAAGGTCAGAGGTCATGATGGCCTTTTCAATTTTCGGCACCATGCCTTGCTCCCACGGCACAATGCTCAGCGTGCGAGCATCTTCAACGTTAACCGACGCCACTTGGCTAAGCGGCACCTGGCTGCCGTAATACTCCACCGTAACGGCGTCTAAAATACTCGGGTGAGCACGACCGGTACGAATCTTGTTGAAGTTACTATTCAGCGCCTCAACGCTTTTTTTCATGCGCGATTCGGCATCTTTCTTAATATCGTTAATCACGTCATTACCCTCTGTATATCAGCGTGCCTTCCTTGCCCCCTACTACCATATTCAGTAGAGCACCAGGCTTATTCATATCAAATACCCGCACCGGCATATTATGGTCACGTACCAGGCAGATTGCGGTCAAATCCATCACGCCCAACTTTTGATCCAGGGCGTCATCGTAAGAGAGCTGGTCATACTTCACAGCATCTGGGTGTTTTACCGGGTCTTTATTGTAGACGCCATCCACTTTGGTCGCTTTGATGACCACATCTGCGTCCACTTCAATGCCGCGTAAACAGGCTGCCGAATCGGTGGTGAAGAAGGGGTTACCCGTTCCTGCAGAGAACAGCACTACGTCCCCGGAGGTTAAATAACGAATAGCGGTTCGGCGGTCATAATGTTCTACCACACCGCTCATCGGGATAGCAGACATCACCCGCGAACGGATGTTGGAGCGCTCTAAAGCGTCGCGCATAGCCAACGCGTTCATCACGGTGGCTAACATGCCCATGTGGTCACCCGTGACGCGATCCATGCCAGCTTCATTGAGCGCCGCGCCGCGGAACAGGTTGCCACCGCCAATGACGATACCCACCTGCACGCCAATGCCGACTAGCTGACCAATTTCCAGCGCCATCCGGTCAAGCACCTTAGGGTCAATACCAAAATCGTGTTCACCCATTAACGCTTCACCAGAAAGCTTGAGCAAAATACGCTTGTATTTTGACTTCGAACTCTCAGCTTTGCCTTTGCTGGGTGCTACGTGGGGGGTAGGTTCTTCAACATCACGTGACATGGCATCTCTCCTGAGGCAGACCTGAACACAGGCAGGCGGGGCAGCCCCTGTGTATAAAACTGACAACATATAAAACCGATAAAAAAAGAGCCGGTTATACTAGCATCAATTATACAGAGGCCGGATACGCGAAGGCGTGCGCTCGCGCGCACGCCATCTTCTTTCTGAAACCTCTGACCTCAGCGACGGCCAGCCTGTTCCATAACTTCTTTAGCAAAGTCGACTTCTTCTTTCTCGATGCCTTCGCCAACTTCAAAGCGCGTGAAACCAACCACTTCCCCGCCGGCTGCTTTGACGAATTCAGCAACGGTCTGGTTCGGGTCTTTAACAAACGGCTGCTCGGTCAGGCTGTTTTCAGCCAGGTACTTTTTCAAACGACCTTGAACCATTTTCTCAGCGATCTGCTCCGGCTTACCAGCCATATCCGGCTGCGCCAGAATAATCGCTTTTTCCTGATCCAACTGCTCTTGGGGCATGTCGGCAGGATGGGCAACCGCAGGATTGATCGCAGCTACGTGCATTGCAACGTCTTTAGCGACTTGCGAAGTGCCACCGGTCAGCACGGTTAGAACACCAATACGACCACCATGGACGTATTCACCTACTAAGCCACCGTCTGCAGCGTTAACAACCACGGCACGACGTACGCCGATGTTTTCACCGATTTTCTGAACCAACTGCTCGCGTGCCGTCTCCAGCTCGCCCGCCATCACGGCGGCAACATCTTCATTTTTTGCAGCGAAGAAAGCACCGACAATCTTGTCGGCAAACGTGATGAAGTTATCATCACGAGCAACAAAGTCAGTCTCGGAGTTGATTTCGACCATTACGCCGTAGCTGCCATCTTCCGCTACACGCGTTACCACAACACCTTCGGCGGCGATGCGGTCGGCTTTCTTAGCCGCTTTTAGACCTGAGTTTTTGCGCAGGTTTTCAATCGCAACTTCGATGTCGCCGTCGGTTTCGGTGAGTGCTTTTTTACACTCCATCATGCCGAGACCGGTACGTTCGCGAAGTTCCTTGACCTGAGAGGCGCTGATAGCTGCCATGAGAATTCACCTCTGAAATGGTTCTATGAGAGTTAAACGCAACACAGAGTATAGGCATGATAAATGACCATCATGTATCACACTGCCCTATGTCTCTCTGTATTGCGGGGCCGGTATTGAGTGCCGGCAAATTCGTCCGCTCAGACAGTTCATCTGTCGCGGGAAAAAGGGGGCATAGCCCCCTTTATCTTGATGCGGCACACCTGCTTACCGCACCCACTGCTGCGATTACTCGGCGGCAGTGTTGTCTTCAGCTGCAGCGGCCTCTTCGGTCACTTCAACAAACTCTTGTGCGTTGCCTTCTTTGGCACGACCACACGCATCCGCAATCGCTTTAACGTAGATCTGGATAGCGCGGATGGAGTCATCGTTGCCTGGGATTACGTAATCAACGCCATCGGGGTTGGAGTTAGTGTCCACCACGCCGATAACCGGGATACCCAGCTTGTTGGCTTCGTTAATCGCGATACGCTCGTGGTCAACGTCGATAACGAACAGTGCGTCCGGCAGGCCGCCCATGTTCTTGATACCGCCGATAGAACGCTCAAGCTTTTCTTGCTCGCGAGTTGCTACCAGGACTTCTTTCTTGGTCAGCTTCTCGAACGTGCCGTCTTCGCGCATGGTTTCAAGATCGCGCAGACGCTTAATCGACTGACGGATGGTCTTGAAGTTAGTCAACATGCCGCCCAACCAGCGATGGTTGACGAAGTGCTGACCTGCACGGTTCGCTTCTTCTTTAATTACCTTGCTAGCGCTGCGCTTGGTGCCAACAAACAAAATTTTGTTGTTGGATGCCGCCATCTTCTCGACCACATCGATCGCTTCATTCAGCGCCGGAAGGGTGTGCTCAAGGTTGATGATGTGAATCTTGTTGCGCGCGCCGAAGATAAATTTGCTCATCTTCGGATTCCAGTACTTGGTCTGGTGACCAAAGTGAGCGCCTGCTTTCAGCAGGTCACGCATATTAACGTGAGACATGGTAAAACTCCTCAAACTCGGGTTAGGCCTCCACGCACCCCATGGATCCGACCGTTGACCGCGTTAAACGCTGCCAGCGGCACCCGGGACCATGTGCCGGTGCATGTGTGTTTTTAAGGCTTGATAGTAAGCAGTGTGCTCTTTAATGGGCACGCTGCGGATTCATCGCCCTGCCCTACTGCCGTCTTTCCCAGCCAAGAAGCTCGGAATCACGATTGCAGGAAAGCGCGCGGCTTTATACCATAGATCATTGCCAAGATGAAGTCGCACCCCGTTTGACGGTCTTAAATTGCGCCATTCAATTTTTCCATTCTGAATCCATATCGAGTATTCATGAACGTTCCTATCAAGACGCCTTCTGAAATCGAACACATGCGCGAAGCCGGGCGCCAAGCGGCTAGCGTTATCGAAATGATCACCCCTCATGTCCAGGCAGGGGTCAGTACGGGGGAAATCGACCGTCTTTGCCACGACTATATCGTTAACGAACTGGGGTCGGCCCCGGCACCGCTGAACTACCACGGTTTTCCCAAGGCAACCTGCACTTCTATTAATCATGTGGTGTGCCATGGCATTCCCGATGACGCCAAGAAACTCAAGAACGGCGACATCATGAACCTGGACATCACCGTCAAGACCAAGGACGGCTATCACGGCGACTCCAGCGTGATGTTCGTGGTCGGTGATACTATTCAGGGCGAACGACTGTGCCGCATCACCCAGGAGTGCCTGTACAAGAGCATTGAGTTAGTAAAACCTGGCGTACGTCTTTCCGAACTGGCTCGAGTGATTCAAAAGCACGCCGAAGAGCACGGCTACTCGGTGGTGCGCGACTTCTGCGGACACGGTATCGGCGCTGATTTTCACGAAGAGCCGCAGTTTTTGCACTACGACGGCTACGCGCCGGACGCCGACATCAAGCTTGCTGCTGGCATGTGCTTCACCATCGAACCGATGATTAATGTCGGTGACTATAAAACCAAGGTACTGCGCGATGGCTGGACCGCCGTCACCAAGGACCGCAGTCTCTCCGCCCAGTGGGAACACACGCTGCTGGTCACTGAATCTGGCGTTGAAGTGCTGACCGCGCGTCGCGATGAAGACTTCAGTTTTTTGACCAACTGATGCTCCTTCACCACTACCGGTTTGAGCCGGACACCTCGCTTTTCGATTTAGACCTGTTTCGCACCGAGCTTGCTGGTTCGCGCTCCCCGGTCGCCCCTTTCAAAGCCGCGCTGCGCGAACTACAGGCACGCTTCGACGACCAGTTTCGCGCCGGTGCGGATATCCGTGACCTGGTGCGCGGCCGCGCCTGGTATCTCGACCAACTACTTGCAATTGCCTGGGCGCAGCATGAGTGGCCCGATGACGGCATCGCGTTGGTCGCAGTCGGCGGTTATGGCCGGGGCGAACTGCACCCGCACTCCGACATTGATCTGCTGCTATTGCTGGAGCAGGACGACGACACCGCTTATCGTGAACCGCTTACCGCCTTTATCACGTTTTTGTGGGATATTGGCCTAGAGATTGGTCACAGCGTGCGCTCGCTCAACGACTGCGAACGGGAAGCCGAAGCGGACGTGACCGTGATCACCAACCTGCTCGAATCCCGCTTGATCGCGGGGCCGGAGGCATTGCGCGACGCGATGCGCGAGCGCCTCAGTGCGGAACACATCTGGCCCGCTGACCGCTTCTTTGAGGCCAAGTGGCAGGAGCAGATCTCCCGCCACTACCGTTACAACAACTCCGAGTACCACCTGGAGCCGAACCTTAAAAGCTCCCCTGGCGGCCTGCGCGATATCCAGATGATTGGTTGGGTCGCCAAGCGTCACTTCGGCACCGAGCAGTACACCGACATCGTCGCTAACGGCTTTATGAACGACGCCGAACTACGCATCTTGAGCCAGGGGCAGGCGTTTTTATGGCAGGTACGCTACGCCCTGCATATGCTCACCGACCGCGCCGAAGACCGCCTGCTGTTTGACCATCAGCGCACCATTGCCGAAATGTTTGGCTTTCGCGATACGCCTGAGCGCCTCGCAGTTGAGCAATTCATGAAGCGCTACTACCGCCACGTCACCGCGCTCGCGGGCCTTAACGACATGCTGCTGCAGCATTTTGACGAAGTGATCCTGCGCGGCAAAGAGGCACTGGAAACCGTCAAGCTGAATGAGCGTTTCGAGACCAAAGGCGGCTATATTCAGGTTCGCTCGCGCAACCTGTTCAGCGAGCGACCGGCAGCGATGCTGGAGCTGTTTCTGTTGATGGCCAAGCACCCCGAAATTGAAGGGGTGCGCGCCGACACCATCCGACTGATCCGTGATCACCGCCACCAAATTGACGACCACTATCGGGAAGACCCGCGCCACCAGCGGCTGTTTATGGCCATTATGCGCGCCCCTGGCAACGTACCGCGCCAGCTTCGCCGCATGAACCGCTACGGCATTTTGGGCAAGTACCTGCCCGAGTTTGGCCGTGCCGTGGGACTGATGCAGCACGACCTGTTTCATATCTACACCGTCGATGCCCACACTTTGCGGCTGCTCAAGTTTCTGCATGGTTTCCGTAAGCCGGAAGCGAAAGGCGACTTCCCCGTGGCGGCAGCGCTGATGCAGCAGCTGCCCAAGCTGGATCTACTGTGGATTGCCGGGCTATTTCACGATATCGGCAAGGGCCGTGGCGGCGACCACTCGGAAATTGGCGCCCGGGACGTGGAACAGTTCTGCCAGCGGCATCACGTCTCGCCTCACGATACGAACTTGGTCAGTTGGCTGGTGGAGCACCACCTACTGATGTCGATGACCGCACAAAAGCGCGATATCAGCGACCCCGATGTGATTCGCGACTTTGCCCTGGTGGTGCGTAATGAAACGCGCCTGGACTACCTGTATGTGCTCACCGTTGCCGACATCAACGCGACCAACCCAACGCTATGGAACGGCTGGCGGGCGACACTGCTACGCCAACTGCATGCTGAGACCAAGCGCGCCCTGCGACGCGGCCTGAACAACCCACCTGACAGAGATGACTGGGTACGCGAAACGCGCACCGAGGCGCGCTCGCTGCTGCAAACCATTGGGATTAATCGGGCCCAAATCGACCAGCTCTGGGAGTCGCTAGGGGAGGATTACTTTCTCCAGTATGCGCCCAGCGAGATTGTCTGGCAGACCCAAGGCATCCTGAACCACAACCAGTCGCCGCTGCCGCTGGTACTGATCAGCGCGCCCACCGCCGACATGGCCGAAGGCGGCACCAAGGTGTTTATCCATACCCGTTCGGTGGATGATCTATTCGCTGCCACCGCTGCCGCCATGGAGCAGCTAGGGCTGTCGATCCACGATGCTCGCATCGCCACTTCCCACAATGACTGGACGCTGAATACCTTTATTGTGCTCGATAGTCACGGCCAGCCCATTCGTGACCCGAACCACATCGAAGAGATGCGCCAGCACTTGGTCGAAGAGCTGGATGACCCCGACGACTACCCCACTATCGTGACGCGTCACACGCCGCGCCAGCTCAAGCATTTTAAAGTGCCCACAGAAGTACTTATTGAGCAGGACCCGGCCAACGAACGCACGCTGCTAGAGCTAACCGCCCCAGACCGACCTGGCCTACTAGCCCGCGTGGGGCGGATCTTCATGGAGCAGGATATTTCCCTTTCAGCGGCAAAAATTGCCACTCTCGGCGAGCGGGTGGAAGACGTCTTTTTCATTACCACCAAGGCTGGCGAACCACTGACCGACCCTGAACGCCAACAGCAGCTACGCGAGCGGCTGATTGAGGTACTGGGGGTTTAAGCAGCTGCGCTCACATGCAAATAGCTAGGTGCGAGGGCAGGTGGAAGCGAGGATCTTTTTCCAGGGCCGGAAAATGTTCCTAACAATTCCGGCATTTCCGCCATCCATGGCGGTCAGATGTCGGAAGTAGCGCCCACGGACGGGTTCACAGCGCCCTCGCGGAAACCTGCCCTCGGCACCGGCAAGCCAGTTCACGAACCATGATCACCCAGTTAGGTTTGAGCCCGAACCGGGGCTTGCCTATAATCGTCGCCTTACGCCAGCCAGCCACTAACGGACACATCATGAACGCCGATCTCGACGCCCTGCATCCCTACCCGTTTGAAAAGCTGGCGGCGCTAAAGGCGACGCTCACTCCGCCCACCGAGCTCGCCCATATACCGCTGACCATTGGCGAACCACAGCACGCGCCCTACCCAGCAGCGCTTGATGCCCTAGTAGCGCACCAATTGGAAATGGCCCGCTACCCGGCCACCAACGGCCTGCCAGCGCTTCGTGAAGCCATCGCTAACTGGGCAACGCAGCGCTTTCAGCTACGCGACCTCGACAGCGAACAGCATGTCGTTCCGGTCAACGGCACCCGGGAAGCGATTTTTGCCTTTGTGCAGGCAGCCTTGGATCGCACACGCCCGGCGAAAGTCGCGGTACCCAATCCGTTTTATCAGATTTATGAAGGCGCGGCGCTCTTGGCAGGCGGTGAACCGCTCTATCTAGACTGCACCGCTGAGAACAATTTCCGACCTGACGTTAACGCTGTGTCCGCCGAGACATGGCGTGAAGTGCAGATCGTGTTTATCTGCTCACCGGGCAACCCCACCGGGGCTGTCACGCCCATTGAGGAGTTCAAGCAACTCATTGCACTGGCCGATGAGCACGATTTCATCATTGCCTCAGACGAGTGCTATTCGGAACTTTATCTGGACGAGACCGCCCCACCGCCCGGTCTATTACAAGCCTGCGCCGAACTGGGCCGTAACGATTATCGGCGTTGCGTAGTATTTCACTCGCTCTCCAAACGCTCTAACTTGCCCGGCCTGCGCTCGGGTTTTGTGGCGGGCGATGCAGCTCTGCTAACCCCCTTCAAGCGCTACCGCACCTACCACGGCTGCGCCATGTCGCTACCCATTCAGCACGCGTCAATCGCCGCCTGGCAGGATGAGCAGCACGTGCGCGCTAACCGCGACGCCTACCGGGAAAAATTTAGCGCAGTGACCGATGTGCTTGCGCCTGTCATGAGCTTCCCAGCGCCTCAAGCCAGTTTCTATCTCTGGCCCGCAGTACCGGGCGGCGATGACATCGCTTTCACCCAGCGCCTGTTTGCCGAGCAGCATGTAAGCGTATTACCCGGCAGCTTAATGGGCCGCACGGGGGCAAACGGCATTAACCCCGGCGCAGGACGTGTGCGATTAGCGCTGGTAGCCGAACTGGCGCCTACGCTGGAAGCGGCGCAGCGTATCCGTCATCTTATTGAGCGCGGTTAACCGCGATAACGCTTTGGTTCATGGAGGCTGTATGCTGACGCTCTATATTATTAATACCTGCGACACCTGCCGTAAGGCGCGAAAAGCCTTGGAAGGCAAAGGTATTGCGTTCAAGACCTACGACCTGCGCAAAGATGGCCTTTCGGCGGGTCTGCTTGAGCATATTTTAGAACGCGTACCGCTTGTCGATGTCGTCAACAAACGTAGCAAAACCTGGCGCGACCTCCCTCAAGAAGAGAAAGATGCCTTTGATACGTCAGCTCGCCAGATGCTGGTGAAACATCCCACGCTACTGAAGCGACCGCTACTAGAAGTAGACGACTCAACCATGTTGGTTGGCTACCGCGACGGCGATTACGACAAGCTGAGCGGTTAGTCGCTAGCCGCACTCATTCTTCATTCTCCACCTTTCATCACTACAGGACACTCTCTTATGCTGAGCTTTGCGCTTGGAATTGGCACCCAAAACACTCAGGGCGATTGGCTGGAAATCTACTACCCGGCACCGCTATTCAATCCCGATGCGAGCTTGGTAGCCGCTGCTCAGCAAGCGCTGGATGCGCCGCAAGGCAACGCTGCGATTAGCTTTTTGCCTGAAGACTGCACACACCTGGCAAAAGCCTTAGAGGCCGCTGGCCACTCCGCTCAAGCAGAGCTCGCTGAAGCGCTTTCCGCTAGCCAGCGCCCGCTGGTGGCCATGTTTCTGGACACCGACCAGCCACCACAGACCGCTCCCGAGGTCTACCTCAAGCTCCATTTGCTTTCCCACCGTTTAGTAAAGCCCCACGGGCTGGACCTGACCGGCATGTTTGGTCTGCTACGCAATATTGCCTGGACCAACGAAGGCGCGATCGATATTGAAGAGCTGCCTGCACGCCGCTTGAAGGCGCGCATGGCGGGGCGCGCGCTCTCCGTGGACTGCGTCGACAAATTTCCCAAAATGACCGACTACGTGGTGCCTACCGGTATCCGCATCGGCGACACTGCCCGCGTGCGTCTTGGCGCTTACTTGGGCGAAGGCACCACCGTGATGCACGAAGGCTTTGTCAACTTCAATGCAGGCGCCGAAGGCCCCGGCATGATCGAAGGCCGCATTTCGGCGGGTGTAATGGTCGGCAAAGGTTCAGACCTCGGCGGCGGCTGCTCGACCATGGGCACCCTCTCCGGCGGCGGCAATATCGTCATTAAAGTCGGCGAAGGCTGCTTAATCGGCGCCAACGCTGGCATCGGCATTCCCCTGGGTGACCGCTGCACGGTGGAAGCGGGTCTCTATATTACTGCTGGCTCCAAAGTAACGCTGCTGGATGATCAGGGCCAGGAAGTAAAAACCGTTTCTGCCCGCGAGCTGGCAAGCCAGGACGATCAGCTGTGGCGCCGCAACTCGCAGAACGGCCGCATTGAGTGCCTGACCAACAAAAGTGCCATCGCCCTGAACGAGGCGTTGCATGCCCACAACTGAGCCTGAAGCGCTGTCGCCGACGCTGCAACTTGCCTTTGAGCTGCTCAGCCGAGCCTCGGTAACGCCGGACGACGAAGGTTGCCAGGAACTCATGATCGAGCGTTTAACAGCGCTCGGTTTCAATGTTGAGCGGCTGCCATTTGGCGATGTAAAGAATTTTTGGGCAGTGCGCGGTCATCACGGCCCCGTCGTGGCTTTCGCGGGCCACACCGATGTGGTGCCCAGCGGCCCTTATATCAACTGGCAGTACCCCCCGTTCGAGCCCTGCATCGACGCAGAGGGAATGCTGTGCGGGCGTGGCGCTGCCGATATGAAAGGCAGCCTCGCTTCCATGCTGACCGCCGTTGAACGCTTTGTCGCGAATCATCCAGAGCACGACGGCCGCATTGCCTTTCTGATCACTTCCGACGAAGAGGGCCCGGCGGTCGACGGCACCCGCGCGGTGGTTGAACATCTTCGCGAGCGCAATGAGCGCCTCGATTACTGCATTGTCGGCGAGCCTTCGTCCACCGATCGGCTGGGTGATGTGATCAAAAACGGACGTCGCGGATCGCTCGGCGCCACGCTACACATCAAGGGCGTGCAAGGCCACGTGGCCTATCCGCATTTAGCACGCAATCCTATCCATCAAGCGATGCCAGCACTCGACGCGCTAGTCAATGAGCATTGGGACGCGGGCAACGACTTCTTCCCTGCCACCAGCTTTCAGATTTCTAACCTGCGCGCAGGCACCGGGGCCACTAATGTGATTCCTGGCGATGTGGAAGTGGTGTTTAACTTTCGTTTCTCCACCGAGGTTACCCATCATCAACTTCAGTCGCGCACCGAGGCCATTCTCGACCAGCATGGATTGGAATATCAGGTAGACTGGACGCTCAACGGCGAGCCGTTTTTAACCGCGGAAGGCGCGCTGGTTGACGCCGCCATTAAAGGCGTTGAAGCAGTGACTGGCGAGCGCCCAGCGCTTTCTACCAGCGGCGGCACCTCGGATGGCCGCTTCATTGCTACCCTGGGCGCTCAGGTGGTCGAGCTAGGCCCGCTGAACGACACCATCCACAAGGTCAATGAGCGCGTTCGCGCTAGCGACCTCGACGACTTAAGCCGGATTTACGAAGCGACGCTGCAAGCGCTGCTCATCTCCGGCGAGGTAAACGTATGATGGAGCGTTATCCCGATATAGAAATCTACCTGGCTAGCGTCTCGCTGGAGGCACTCAATGAGTGGCTAAAAAGCACGCTAATCGCACCGCCGCTCAGCCCGACAGGCAAAGGCAAATGGCAAACCCGAGGGCAGTATCAGGGCGACTGCGTGCCGGTATTATTAGTAGACAAAGCCGCCGATGGCTTTGCCAGCCTATGGTTTGATAGCAACCACACCCCTTGGATGACCGACCAAGAGTGCGCTCAGCAAGCCGCAGAGGCGCTTCAGACCGAGGTGCGATGCTCACTGGGCAGCTGGAACCCCGGCGATGACCCTGACCGCTTCTGGCAAGTGCTTCCAGGCGGCAAAGAGGGAGCCATCGAGTGGCCTGATTCGGGTCGTTAACAGACCCTATAAACGTAAACGACCCCGCCGAAGCGGGGTCGTTTACTATCCTACGATCAATTTAGCTAGTCGTTAAGCTTACTCAATAATACTCACATCGTCGGCCTGCAAACCACGCTCATTTTTAATCACGTGATAACGCACAATTTGGCCTTCAGCTAACATACGCGGGCCACGGCCGCGAATGGCGCGAAAGTGTACAAAGACATCTTCACCATTATCGCGGGTAATAAAACCATAGCCTTTGTTAGTATTGAACCACTTCACTTCCCCCTCTTCACGGCCATCATTGGGGTCAATGATATCTTCTTCCTCATCATCGTCCATGGGAGCAGCCGCTTGAGGCTGGCGCGCTGCAGGCTTAGGACGTGCTACCACATCAGACGCCACCACTACTGAGGGCGCAAAAGCAGCAGACGCTAATGTGCCAATACACAGAACAATAAAACACCCGATAGCAACAGCAATATAGACACCGCTACTGTCTGCCAACACCTCCATTAATTGCTCGGCGAGGGCACTATTGGTTAAACGAACAATCCCCGCCAACAGAAGTGGCGTGGGGGCGGCAAGTAATACACTGATTAAGAAACAGCGAAACACAACTTTTGGGTTCATAGAAAATAAAAGCTCTCTTGTTGTATGGGTAACAGACGAAGGACAATACCCGCACTATCAGGCCCATTCCCAATAGCACTGGCATACTACTACATAAGGTTGCAATGTTATCATGACCCACGAATTATCGCCTGCCGAGCTAACCCAGCTTGTTGAATCTTTAGAAAACCGCTTAGCGCATCAAGAGCACTGGCTGGACACGCTGGACCAAGCGGTGATTCAGCAGGAGCGCCGCCTGGAAAAACTGGAACAGTTGAGTGGGCTGATGCGCGAACGCCTGCGCGAGCAGCATCAAGCACTTCAAGCAAGCGAACCTCAGGGCGGCCAGCGCCCCGAGGATGAACTTCCGCCACACTATTAAGCCAATGATAGCGCCAACGACTGCATATTTATTAACCTCCGACAACACTTGCGGGATTACTACTTTCTAGCCCAAAGGCGTCTGCCACGGCTTGATAAGTAACTTGGCCAGCATGCACATTAAGCCCGGGCAGGAAGTGCGGGTCGTCACGTAGCGCTTGCTGCCAGCCTTTATCCGCCAGGGCGAGCACGAAGGGCAGCGTGGCGTTAGTCAGCCCCTGGGTAGAGGTGCGGGCCACGGCGCCGGGCATATTGGCGACGCAGTAGTGAACAATGCCCTCAACGATATAGGTCGGTTCGGCGTGGGTGGTGGGCTTGCTGGTTTCAAAACAGCCGCCCTGATCAATCGCCACATCGACCAACACGCTACCAGGCTTCATATCAGCTAGCATGCGGCGAGTGATCAACTTAGGTGCAGCGGCGCCGGGCACTAGCACCGCGCCAATGATCATATCCGACTCACGGGTAGCCGTTTCAAGTGCATCGGCGGTGGAATAAACCGTTTTGATGCGTCCCTGATAGCGGTCATCCAACACTTCCAGCCGCGCTAGGGATTTATCCAGAATGGTCACTTCCGCACCCAACCCCAGCGCCATGCGAGCGGCGTTTTCCCCGACGACGCCACCACCGATAACCGTCACTTTCCCCGGCGCCACACCGGGCACGCCGGGCAGCAGCACGCCTGCACCGCCCTGGGCTTTTTCCAGGCTATGGGCACCGGCTTGAACGGCCATTCGCCCTGCTACGGTGCTCATAGGCGCAAGTAGCGGCAAGCCGCCGCGGGCATCAGTAATCGTCTCGTAGGCAATACAGGTGGCGCCGCTTTTCATTAATCCGCGGGTGAGGGGCTCTTCGGCGGCCAGGTGAAGATAGGTGAACAGAGTATGCTGTGGAGTGAGCCGCGCTACCTCGTCAGGCTGGGGCTCTTTCACCTTGAGGATTAGCTCGGCATTGCGCCACAGTGTGTCCACATCGGCTTCGACCTGAGCACCGGCGGCCTGGTAATCGGCATCGGTAAAGCCAGCGCCTTCACCGGCACTAGCTTGAACGCTGACCTGGTGACCACGACCGGCTAACTCTCGCGCACCAGTGGGCGTCAACGCGACACGATACTCGTGGTTTTTGATCTCTTTGGGGACGGCGATTTTCATTGGTTTTTTCTCTGTGCTTTTAAAGGTCAGTCGTCTTGTTAAGCAAATTACAGCACAGCTAACGTTGACCACCACCCCAGCAAAGCAAAACAAAAAAAACGCCAGTTAAGGCGTTTTTTAGGAGAAAAATCTAACGATTGCCGGTTCTGCACGAAAAATTCCACTCTTCTTTCAATCACTCAACGATAACGGCGCCGCCATAGATGCGCCGATACTCCTCGGGCAAGCGTTTGGGCCGCCCCGTTGAGAGCGCCACGCAGGCAAAGCGCGTGCGGGCATAAAGCAGTGTTTTGGAATCGCTGGTACGCGCTAGTTGAAAACGCCGCGTCAGACTGAAGCGTTCATCGCAATCGACAATCCAGGTCGCCAACTGTAGCTCATCGCCTGCAAAAGCAGGTGCGAGGTAGTCCAGTTCATGACGGTGAACCACCATCGCACGGTCAAGCTCTCGGTAACGCTCAAGCGAGAGGCCGAGCGCTTCAGAGTGCGCCCAGCTAATCTGCTCAACCCAGCGCAGGTACTCGCTGTTGTTAACGTGCTGATAAGCATCAATTGCCTCATCAGCGACACGGATATCGATCACAAAAGGATCGGGCAGCGCCCACTCCATCCTTGGCTCCTCTTTATCCTGACTCTCGTGTGAATTAGTCGCGGAACACACGCACTCCCAACGCTTTCAGGTAAGACGTTTCAGGAATGGCTGGGTGTACTGGGTGATCAGGGCCTTGATGGCCTTGGAAAATCACCTGGCCATGGCGATCCTGGTGGCGAACGGCGCCACGGACCACATCCATCAACCGCTCGGGCGCTAGGTGCATTGAGCAGGAGGCGGACATCAACAGGCCGTCGCGACCCAGCAAGCGCATGGCTTCGCGGTTCAAGCGGGCATAGGCACGCTCGCCGTTAGGGATATCCTTACGCTTTTTGATGAACGCAGGCGGATCAAGAATGACCACGTCAAACTCCTCACCCTCTGCCTTCAATGCTGCTAAGGCTTCAAATGCATCGCCTTCACTAACAGCCACTTTTTCCTGAACGCCATTGAGCTCGGCGTTACGTGCAACCTGATCTAGCGCTGGACCCGAAGAGTCTAGGCAAATCACCTCTTTCGCGCCGTGAACGGCTGCCTGCACACCCCAGCCGCCCACGTAGCTGAAGACATCCAGCACGCGCTTACCGGCCACTTGGCGATTGAGCCATTCTCGATTAACACGGTGATCGAAGAACCAACCGGTTTTCTGGCCATTAAGTACCGGCACGACAAAACGTGCACCGTTCTCTTCCAGCACCACTTCGTCAGGCAACGTGCCCTTGATAACGTCAACGTGGGCCTCGAGACCTTCCTGACGACGACCGCCAGTGTCATTACGGAAAACGATCACTTCAGGCTTGACGACTTTTTCAAGCGCATCAACAATCTCATCAGCCAACGCCTGCATGCCAGCCGTATTGAGCTGCACGACGAGAACATCGCCAAAACGATCAATCACCAAGCCTGGCAGCAAATCGCCTTCACCGTGAATCAAGCGGTAATACGGCTGCTCATAAAGACGCTGACGTAGTGCCAGCGCTTGGTTAAAGCGGTGCACAAACAGCGAACGATCCAAGCGCATTTCAGGGTCACGTGACATGACGCGGGCCGCGATTAAGGAATGGGGATTAACGTAAGCCACCGCCATGACTTTTCCGTTGGAGGCTTCTACCAGGGCGGTTTCGCCTGCCGCAAAGTTTTTCAGCGGCGTCTCTTTGATATCTACTTCATTGGAGTAGATCCAGAGATGGCCCGCTTTCAGGCGGCGGTCAGCATTTTTATTCAGGCGCAGGCGTTGGGTCACAGCAATCTCCAAAAACTTTGTTTTAAAAACCTAGGCAAAGCAAAAATTAGCCAAGGCAAAACGTCAGTAAAACATTAGCACTTATTAGGCAGGCATTAGCGCTGGCAACCGGGGCAAAACACACTGGCTCGCTGGCCTAGCGTAATGCGGCGAAGCTCCGCGCCGCAGCGCAAACAGGGCTGACCGTGGCGGCCGTAAACATTTAGCCGCTGAGCAAAGTAGCCGGGCTCACCCTGGCCGCTAACAAAGTCTCTCAGCGTAGTGCCGCCCTGGGTAATCGCCGCTGCCAATACCTCTTTCACAGCCAAGGCGAGGGCATCATAGCGGGCGCGGGACACTCTCCCCGCTGCACGGCGCGGATCAATACCCGCCATAAACAGCGCTTCCGCAGCATAAATATTGCCCGCACCCACCACCACCTGGTTATCCATCAGAAATGGTTTTACCGCCACGCGTTTGTTGCGCGAAAGCGTGTAGAGCCATTTACCGTTAAACGCATCAGACAGTGGCTCTGGGCCCAAATGAGCAAGCCGTTTATCCTGCGCTGCGTCTGCGGCCTGCCAATCCACAAAGCCAAACCGACGAGGGTCGTGATAGCGCAATACATAGCCGTTAGCGGTGACCACATCGACATGGTCATGCTTTTTAGGCAAATCCCCCACCTGGGCAATACGCAGGCTGCCCGACATGCCCAAATGCCATAACAGCGTGGCGCCAGCATCATCTGCAAGCGCGCTAACCGGCTGAATTGGAATCTGCAGATATTTTGCCCGCCGCTTCAGTACGCCAATGCGTGCGCCCACCAACCGCTCGGCCAAGTCATCCGGCACGGGTACGCGTAGCCGCGGCTGACGCACCAGCACTTCGGTGACTTCCTGACCTTCAATATAAGGCGCAATCCCGCGGCGGGTGGTTTCAACTTCGGGGAGTTCGGGCATATTTAAGCATCGTAACGGCTTGTGATGACAGCCTAATGAAGATGGGTTCGCTAGGCATGCTGCGCATAAAAAGCATGCATGCAAAAACCCGGCTTGAGGCCGGGTTTTTGAACAGACGCTAGCCTGCAGAGAAAGCCGATCATCATCGCTTACGCGATTACTTGATCTTGGCTTCCTTGTAGATAACGTGCTTACGGACAACCGGGTCGAATTTCTTGAATTCGAACTTATCCGGGGTATTCCGCTTGTTCTTATCAGTAGTGTAGAAGTGACCTGTACCGGCACTAGACACCAGCTTGATTTTATCGCGCATGGTTTAATCCTTCCAAAATGCTTGGTCCGAAACGCTTGGCCATAAGCTGGCTTAGATAGCGTCGCCGCGCTTACGAATATCAACCAACACTGCGTCGATACCGTTTTTATCAATAATGCGCATTCCTTTAGTGGAAACGCGCAGCTTGACGAAGCGGTTTTCAGACTCAACCCAAAAACGATGGGTATGCAGGTTCGGCAAGAAACGACGACGTGTCTTACGCATTGAGTGTGAAACGTTATTTCCAGTTACCGGACGCTTGCCGGTAACCTGACATACTTTGGACATTAGAGCCTCCAACTGCTTGGCCAGGATATAAGAACCTGAGTGTTCAAAACTGTCGGGCAAACCGGAGCAGGGAAGGTGTCGGCGCCGTTAACCGCCAAGCTTTATCCAAATCCGTTATTCAACCCAAGTTTAAAGGTGGCACTTTATACCAGAGCACCCGACTAGCAGCAAGCAAAACCCACTAAAAAGGTTAAATAAACGCCTTTTTGCTCATTTAACTTAGATAATGTCGCGCAATGTACTCCGCGTCGATTCTGCTTATAGCCAGCCACGCTCGGCAAAAGAGACCACTTCTCCATCTCCCACCACGAAATGATCCAACACGCGCACTTCAAACAGTGCGAGCGCGTCTTTTAAGCGTTCGGTGATTCGTCGATCAGCATCGCTTGGCTCTGCCACACCCGATGGGTGATTGTGAGCCAGGATAACGGCGCCAGCGCTAAGTTCTAAAGCGCGCTTGGCAACTTCGCGGGGGTAAACAGATGCGCTGTCTAGGGTACCGCGAAACAGCGATTCATAGCGAATAATTCGGTGCTGTGTATCCAAAAAAAGCACAGCAAACTCTTCATGACCTAAATGACGCAGCTGGGAGCTCAGATAATGGCGCACCAAGGCAGGCGATGTCAGTGCATTGCCACGCGCCATTTGGCTAGCCAAATGGCGCCGCGACAACTCAAGCGTAGCCTGTAGTTGGGCATACTTAGCGGTACCTAGCCCATGGGCAGCGCAGAAGCTTGCTTGATCAGCCTCCAGCAGTTGGCGTAAGCCACCAAAGCTTGTGAGCAAATCCCGCGCCAAATCAACCGCTGAGCGCCCCTGCACGCCGACGCGCAAAAAAATCGCCAGCAACTCCGCATCTGAAAGCGCCTGGGCGCCTGTGTTTAATAACTTCTCCCGCGGCCGCTCACCCTCTGGCCAGTGATTGATTCCCATCGCACCTTCCCGCGTTGTCCGCCTTTGGTAATTAACGCAAACCGCCTTCAAACCTAATCACGCGATCAACCTCAGTAAACCTAGCTTACCCTTGTTTCCTCTCAATATGCCAAATTGGTGGTGCCAGTGGTATGGTAAGCCTCCTCACGAACGCTGATGCGGATGACTGAACATGGCTTCTGTTGCTGACACAACAAGCACCCCGATAAACGCTTTCACCGCTGCCTCAACACTCGTCGGCAAACGGGTGCTACTCGGGGTTAGCGCGGGTATTGCTGCTTACAAGAGCGCGTTGCTTGTGCGCCTGCTCAAGCAAGCGGGCTGCGAGGTGCGTGTAGTGATGACCGATGGGGCTCAGGCCTTTATTACGCCGCTCACCCTGCAGGCACTCTCCGGTGAGCCGGTGCGCACTTCCTTACTCGACCCGGAAGCCGAAGCAGGCATGGGCCATATTGAGCTCGCCCGCTGGGCGGATATAGTACTCATCGCCCCCGCTACCGCCGACTTAATCGCCCGCTTGGTGCACGGCATGGCTGATGATTTGCTTACCACGCTCTGCCTAGCGTCAGAAGCGCCTAAGCTAATTGCCCCAGCCATGAACCAGGCAATGTGGCGCCACCCTGCCACTCAGCGCAATGTGGCGCAGCTTCAACAAGATGGTTGGCAGCAGATAGGCCCCGACGCGGGTGATCAAGCCTGTGGCGATGTAGGGCCTGGCCGCATGAGTGAGCCTGAAGAGATATTTAGCGCTGTGATGGCACTGTTTGCAGCGCAATCTTCTTCTCATTACGGCTCCTCCGCCAGCGCTTCTCATGTAGTGATCACCGCTGGCCCAACTCGCGAGCCGCTGGACCCAGTACGCTATATTTCCAATCACAGTTCGGGAAAAATGGGCTTTGCGTTAGCCGCAGCGGCAGTGGCGCAAGGCGCTAAGGTGACGCTGATCAGCGGGCCAGTTAACTTACCCACCCCGCCGGGCGTTACGCGGATTGACGTTGAGTCAGCCGAACAGATGCACAGTGAAGCACAGCGCTTAGCGCCCCAAGCGGCACTGTTTATCGGCTGTGCGGCGGTGGCTGACTATCGTGCGGCAGCCCCCGCCGAGCACAAGCTCAAGAAGCAGGACAATAGCGACACTCTCACCCTAACCCTGGTGAAAAATCCTGACATTATCGCCAGCATAGCGGCGCTTCCCGCTGGGCAGCGCCCGCTGGTAGTTGGCTTTGCCGCCGAAACCCAAGAAATAGAGCGCTACGCGCAGGATAAACTGCAGCGCAAAGGGCTGGATATGATCGTGGCTAACGATGTTTCCCAGGCGGGCCTCGGGTTTGGCAGCGACCAGAATGCCGCATGGTTACTGTGGCGCACCGCAGAAGGTGTTGAAAGCCGGGCGGAAGCCCCCCAGCCGAAAACCCAGCTGGCCGCTACGATCATTCACCAGGCGCTCGCCCTGCTATCGACGACAGCACCTGAAACAACTTCTACTAACGCTTCTGGAGAATCCCAATGAGTGCCCGCCCCCGCCTGCAGTGCAAAGTGTTAGATGAACGCTTGCACGACTATCTCCCCACCTATGCAACGGCAGGCTCTGCAGGCATGGATCTACGCGCCTTGCTGGACGCGCCGCTGACCTTAGCGCCCGGCGACTGCCAGCTCGTGCGCACGGGCATTGCCATCTATATTGAAGACCCAGGCTTAGCAGGCATGATTCTGCCGCGCTCCGGTTTGGGGCATAAGCACGGTATTGTGCTGGGCAACTTGGTCGGCTTGATCGACTCCGATTACCAGGGCGAGCTGATGATTTCGGTCTGGAACCGGGGCCAGAGCGACTTTACCCTTGCCCCCTTCGACCGCCTGGCACAGTACGTGCTTGTGCCTGTTGTGCAAGCCGAACTCGCTCTTGTGGACGCGTTTGAAGACTCCCTGCGGGGCAGCGGCGGGTTTGGCAGCACCGGCAGTCAGTAGCTATTAGCAATAGCCATTAGCAGTAGCGATTGGCAGGACGTGGTTAAGAAACCTTTGCAAGGCAATTTCTGTTTAGCTGGGAAGCTTATGAACGCACAGACCGTACCCGCTTCGATTTTTCGCGCCTACGATATCCGCGGTATCGTTGACGACACGCTCACCGAAGAGACGGTAGAAATGATCGGACGCGCCGTGGGCTCGGAAGCCGCCGCGCGGGGAGAATCCAGCGTGGTAGTCGCACGCGACGGTCGCCTTTCGGGCGCTCGGCTGCAAGCAGCGCTGATGCGTGGCCTGAATGCTGCAGGACGAGACGTTATTGATATCGGCATGGTCCCCACGCCGGTGTTGTACTTCGCCACCCACATCTTGCCAAACACCCAGTCAGGCGTGATGGTTACCGGCAGCCATAACCCGCCTGACTATAACGGCTTTAAAATCGTGCTGAGCGGCGAAACGCTCTCTGGCGATGCAATTACCGCCCTGTTTGAGCGCATCCAGTCTGGCAACCTGGAGAGCGGCCAAGGCAGCATCACCCAGCAGGATCTTCGCGAAACGTATTTAGCGCGTATTTTAGGTGACGTTAAGATCAACCGACCGATCAAAGCCGTGGTCGACTGCGGCAACGGGGTTGCTGGCGAGCTAGGCCCGCAGCTGCTGACCCGCTTGGGCATTGATACAACTGCGCTGTTCGATGAGATCGATGGCCACTTTCCCAATCACCACCCGGATCCTGGCAAACCGGAAAACATGCAGGATTTGATGCGCAAGGTGCAAGAAACGGGCGCTGATATCGGGCTTGCCTTTGATGGCGATGGCGACCGAGTAGGCGTGGTCACCTCCACCGGTAAGCTGATTTATCCTGACCACCTGCTGATGGTATTTGCCACCGATATGCTCACGCGCCAGCCCGGGGCCAAAGTGATTTTTGACATCAAGTGCACCGGCAATCTAGTCAAAGTGATTAGTGATGCTGGGGGCGAGCCTGAGATGTGGCGAACCGGTCACTCCCTGATCAAAGCGCGCATGAAAGAGACCGGCGCTCAGTTGGGCGGAGAGATGAGCGGACATATTTTTTTCCAAGAGCGCTGGTATGGTTTTGACGATGGCCTTTATGCCGCCGCTAGGCTGGTAGAAATTCTCGCCAACCAGCCTGACGATGCGGATACTTTTTTCGCCACATTTCCCCAAGACGTTGGTACCCCAGAGATTAATATTGCGGTTACCGACGCTAACAAATTTTCTCTAATGGATAAGCTTGCTCGCGAGGGCGACTTCGGCGAAGGTATCAAAACCACGTTAGATGGCATTCGCGTTGATTACCCGGATGGCTGGGGGTTGTGCCGCGCCTCCAACACCACGCCTGCCCTGGTCATGCGCTTTGAAGGGAAGGACGATGCCGCCCTCGCACGTATCAAAGCGGTATTTAATAACGCGCTACAGCGCGTCGCGCCAGATATCGAGCTACCCCAGTAAGCAAATTGTTGGATAGATAGCTCTTGAAATAGCTATTCAAATAGCTCTTCACATAGCTCTTTACATGGTCAGGCGCTGAAGGGATCGCGCGCTTAGAAAGCGCGACCATCACGACACAATCGACATAAACGTTAGCAGCATAATAAACGTTCGCAAGGGACAACCTCATGAGTTCAGCCAGTCGCGACCCGCAGGTCGTTGTGGAGGTGCTTTCCGAAGCCCTCCCCTATATTCAGCAGTTTTCCGGTAAAACCGTGGTGGTCAAATATGGCGGCAACGCCATGACCGAAAGCACCCTGATTGACTCCTTTGCCCGCGATATCGTGCTAATGAAGGAAGTCGGCATCAACCCGGTAGTGGTGCATGGCGGCGGGCCGCAAATCGGTGACCTACTCAAAAAGCTCAACATCGAGTCGCGCTTCGTCAACGGCATGCGGGTCACCGACTCGCAAACCATGGACGTGGTCGAGATGGTGCTGGGCGGTTTGGTTAATAAAAGCATCGTCAACCTGATCAATCAGAGCGGCGGCAAGGCGATCGGTCTGACCGGCAAGGACGGCGCGCAAATTCGTGCCCGCCAACTTAAGGTCGAGCACCAAAGCCCTGAAATGACGGCCCCGGAGATTATCGATATCGGCCACGTGGGCGAAGTGGAGTCGATCTCAACCGAGTTGATTGAGATGCTGGCGGCGCGCGACTTTATTCCGGTAATCGCCCCGATTGGCGTCGATGCTGCGGGCCATAGCTACAATATCAATGCTGACCTGGTAGCAGGCAAGATTGCCGAAGCGCTTAACGCTGAAAAGCTGATGCTGCTCACTAACGTCGCCGGCCTCATGAACGCTGAAGGCGAGGTGCTCACTGGCTTAACCACCGCACAAGTCGATGCCCTGATCGAAGATGGCACTATCTATGGCGGCATGCTGCCCAAAATTCGCTGCGCACTGGATGCGGTGAAAGGCGGTGTGAATAGCTCGCACATTATTGATGGCCGTGTCCCCCACGCGGTATTGCTGGAAATTTTCACCAATGCTGGGGTGGGCACCCTAATCACGGACGCGAGCTAACCGCGACGGAGGGCACATCATGAGCGAAGATCAAAAACCTCGCCGCCGCGAGCAGATACTCCAAGCACTGGCATTAATGCTTGAAGAAGACAGTGGCAAACGCATTACTACCGCCGCTCTCGCTCGTCAGGTAGGTGTTTCAGAAGCAGCGCTCTACCGCCACTTCCCCAGCAAAGCACGTATGTTTGAGGGGCTGATTGATTTTATTGAAGAGAGCATTTTTGAGCGCATTACGCGTATTTTAGACGACGTACCCGACGCCACTACCCGCTGCGGCACCATCTTGGCGCTGCTGCTGGGCTTCGCCGAGAAAAATCCTGGGCTGGCCCGGGTAATGGGAGGCGACGTACTCACCGGCGAAACCGCAAGGCTACGCCAGCGGGTCAACCAACTGTTTGAACGCCTGGAGATGCAGCTCAAACAGATTCTGCGCGAAGCCGAGCTGCGTGAAGGTCTGCGCCCTACGATTCCCGCTTCCGCCGCTGCTAATTTACTAGCGGCCCAGGCAGAAGGTCGGATTTCGCAGTACGTACGCAGCGACTTTAAGCGCCTGCCCACCCAACACTGGGAAGATCAATGGTCGCTATTATCTGCGCAATTACTACGCGCGGCGGTACAGCCCGCATAGGCTAAGCCGCAGGTGAAGGCTACACAAAAAACCGGCTCCCTTTGCAGGGGCCGGTTTTTTAAGACGACAAATACTAGCCAGCTGATACTTAAGCCACCATCGGCTCGCCCATTTTCTGGCGCAGCTTTTTCATCGCGTTCTTTTCAAGCTGACGAATACGCTCAGCGCTAACCCCATAAACATCGGCCAGATCATGCAACGTCTCTTTACTATCGGCTAACCAGCGGCGCTGTAGGATATCCCGCGAGCGCTCATCAAGCCCCTCAAGAGCAACCTGCAACCGACGCGTCGAGTCTTCCTCGAAGTTGCTATCTTCCAACTGCGTGGCAGGGTCTGATGCGGCGTCATCCAGGAAATGCACCGGCGCCTGATAGGTACTCTCTTCATCATCGCCTGCGGGCGCGTCAAAACCGGCATCGTAAGAGGAGAGACGCCCTTCCATATCGCGCACTATCTCAGGCTTGACGTCGAGATCCTTGGCAATGGCGGACACTTCGTCGTTGTTCAGCCACGCCAAACGCTTCTTCGCACTACGTAGATTAAAGAACAGCTTACGCTGCGCTTTGGTGGTGGCAATCTTGACGATGCGCCAGTTACGCAGCACAAATTCGTGAATTTCCGCTTTGATCCAATGCACGGCAAAAGAGACCAATCGAACGCCTTGATTAGGATCGAAGCGCTTGACGGCTTTCATTAAGCCGACGTTACCTTCTTGAATTAAATCTGCTTGGGGTAACCCATAGCCAGAATAACTACGCGCAATGTGAACCACAAAGCGCAGATGTGACATAACTAAACGCCGAGCAGCTTCTAGATCACCGTCATCGTAAAGACGATAGGCGAGCTCTCGCTCTTCATCGGCGGTTAAAACCGAAATTCCATTGACTGCGCGGATATAGCCGCCCAGATCACCGCCGGGTGAAAGCTGCCCCACCGGTATAAGACTAGTGCTCATGTGCAGGTGGTCTCCCCTGTAACCCATCGTGGTTGACGTAGCACGTTATCAATAACCTATTACCTTAAATTCTGTCTTACAAAGACCTTATCGCGAGAATAAGGTTCACGCGCTATTGAATCGGCCTGCTGAATCATTTTGGGCGAATACTTGAGAGATGGCGAGTTACCGCCAACCAAGCACCCAACCAGCCTAGTAGTGTACTGCAAGATAGCAGAATTGTAGAGCCTGTCACGTCGAGTTGAGGTAATGAGAAGCTGGCACCGTAGCTCGCCGCCAGGGCAGCTACCGGGAGGGAAAGCCAATGATTGCCCAGGCCTAACAGACCCAGCGCTAACAGCCCACCACCAACACCGTACCAAGCGCCGCTGTACAGGAATGGGCGTCTGACGAAGGCGTGAGTGGCGCCAATCAGCATCACCACTTCAATCTCACGGCGGCGACTTTCCACCGACAGGCGAATAGTGTTGCCAACCACCAGCAAAACGCCCAGGCCAAACAGCGCTCCCAGCGCCAGCGCAACGCGCCTTCCCAGTTCAGCCAGGTTTCTCAGGCGCTCCACCCAGGCCAGATCAAGACGCACCTCATCAACCCCGGAAAAGGCTTCAAGCGTAGCAGCCAACTGTTGCATGGCGGCCGGTTCGATGCTTGACGGGTGCACCACGATACTGATGGGCAGCGGGTTGCTCTCCAGACCCGCCAAGGCATTATCCAGCCCCAGCGACTGCTGAAACTCAGCCATGCCTTGCTCAGCGCTAATCAACTGCGTCTCAAGCACGCTCTGCTCGGCGCTGACCGCTTCTTCTATACGTTGTGCCTGGGCATCATCGGTGCTCAATTCCAAATAAACGGTGAGCGTGGCGCTTTCATCAAGCTCGGCATCCAGCAGGCGCGCACTGTCCAGGGTCAACCACAGCGCAGCGGGCAGCACCAGGGCAATGGCGATGGCTAGCATCGTCAGCAGATTACCCAAAGGATAACGCACCAAGCGCTGAAAACTATCCCATGCCATGCTGCGATGGTGGCGTCCCCAGGCCCGCAGACGGCTGGAAAAGCGCGTTTGTTGGGAACGTGCACCTCGCTGCGAGGGTTTATCGGCCGGTGGTTTAGCAGCGGTTTTTCGCGGCGTTTTTAATGCCGCTCCCTGCTGGCGCCTTGGGGTCGCGGAGGACTTCATGCTGCCCCCTCGTCGGCCACCAAACGACCATCGCTTAAACGCAGGATGCGGTGGCGCAACTGGGCAATCAGGGCCAAGTCGTGGCTGGCGATCATTACCGTGGTACCAATTCGGTTAAAATCCTCAAACAGCGCCATAATATCCGCTGACAGCTGTGGATCCAGATTACCCGTAGGCTCATCGGCGAGCAGTAGCGCAGGCTTATTGACCACCGCCCGGGCGATGCCAACGCGCTGCTGCTCGCCACCAGAGAGTTCTATCGGCAAGGCCTTTTCACGGTGCAGCAGCCCCACTTTATCTAACGCTGCGCGCACACGGCGGGCGGCTTCACGGGGCTCAACCCCCTGAATCTCCAGTGGCAGCGAGACATTGTGGAAAATACTGCGATCAAATAGCAGCTGGTGATCCTGAAAGACCACGCCAATTTGGCGCCGATAGAACGGCACCTGGCTGGCATGCAGTTGGGCAATATCGTGCCCCGCCACGACCACGCGTCCGCGGCTAGGTTTCTCAAGGCGCATCACTAAGCGTAGTAGCGAGCTTTTCCCCGCACCGGAGTGGCCGGTCAGAAACACCATCTCGCCCCGAGCGACCCGAAAATTGAGATGCGCCAGCGCTTCGAAGCGACCGCCGTAGCGTTTTCCCACATGCTCAAAGGCGATCATGCGCTGGCATCGTCCCCTTGGCGGTCAAACAACGCATGGACAAAATCATTAGCCTCGAAGGGGCGCAGGTCGTCAATACCCTCCCCTACGCCGATAAAGCGAATGGGTGTTTCCAACTGTTTGGCCAGTGCAAAGATAATGCCGCCTTTGGCGGTACCATCCAGTTTGGTTAGCGTGATCCCGCTAACTGGCACGGCATCATTAAAGGTGCTGGCCTGGGAAATAGCGTTTTGTCCGGTGCCCGCATCCAACACCAGCATCACCTCGTGTGGCGCGGTGTCATCTAGCTTCTGCATTACTCGGTGGACTTTTTTCAGCTCTTCCATCAAGTGGCTTTTGTTATGCAGCCGCCCGGCGGTGTCGGCGATCAGCACATCAACACCTCGCGCAGTGGCGGCCGCTACCGCATCGTAAATCACCGAGGCGCTGTCCGCGCCAGTGTGCTGGGCGATTACCGGCACATGGTTGCGTTCGCCCCATACTTTGAGCTGCTCAACGGCCGCGGCACGGAAAGTGTCACCGGCCGCCAACATGACGCTTTTGCCTTCGCGCTGAAAGCGCTGGGTAAGTTTGCCGATGGTGGTGGTTTTACCCACGCCGTTAACGCCTACCACTAAAATAACAAACGGCCCCTTGCCCGCCTTCTCCAGCACCAGCGGCTTGGCGACCGGCGCCAGCATAGTAGACAGCTCTTCCTGCAAGCCACGGTAAAGCGCCTCAGGGTTATTTAGCTCTTTGCGTGAGACGCGCGCTTCCAGGCGCCCAATAATCTCGGTCGTCGCGTCAATACCGACATCGGCCATTAGCAGCTGCGTTTCCAGGTCTTCCAGCAGCTCGTCATCAATCTGTTTCTTGCCTAAAAACAGATCGGCGATGCCGTCGGTTAAATTGGCACGGGTTTTCCCTAGGCCTGATTTGATACGTGCAAACCAGCCTTTCTGTTCGCCTTGCTGTTTACTTTTTTCGGCGACGGGCTTTTCCTGTAAAGCAGGACGTTGCGCCGTTTCACGAACGGGCTCTGGCTCTGGCTCTGGCTCTGGCTCTGGCTCTGGCTCTGGCTCTGGCTCTGGCTCTGGCTCTGGCTCTGGCTCTGGCTCTGGCTCTGGCTCTGGCTCTGGCTCTGGCAAAGTATCCGGCACGGGCGGAGTCTCTTCAACGGCTTCCGAAGAAGTATCTGGCGCCTCGATGTCACCCTCATCAGCTCGCTTTTGAGGCTGATCTTTTAGACGCTGCTCTTCCTCTGGCGCCTGCTGCGAGTCTTGGGGCGCCTGCTGCGAGTCTTGGGGCGCCTGCTGCGGGTCTTGCTTATTCTTACGCTTAAAAAAACCAAACATGTGTGTTACTCGATATAAATAGTGAACATTAAGGTTATGCTAACACCCTAACCCGAGACTTTGGATAAGCAGCCCGCTACAATCCGCCTCATGACACGACAACGCTCCTCCCGCTCATCCGCCTCCCGCCGCACGCCTGCTCAGCGAGGTGGCAAATCGCTTGGCAAACTGCGCATTATCGGCGGTGAGTTTCGCCGCCGTCAGTTGCCTATATTGGATAGCCCAGGCTTGCGTCCAACACCTGACCGCGTGCGTGAAACGCTGTTCAACTGGCTAGGACAGCAGCTTTATGGTCAGCAGGTGCTCGACCTCTTCGCCGGTACCGGCGCACTCGGCATTGAAGCGGTCTCTCGCGGTGCGGCCTGTGTCGATTTTGTCGAGCGCGACCCGCGCGTGGCAGCGCAGCTGTCGACTAATCTGGCATCTCTGCATATTACCTCAAGCACGGTGCATATTAACGATGTTCAGGCCTACCTGACACGTCCTGCACAGCCCTATTCACTAGTGTTCCTCGATCCGCCCTTTCATCAGCAGTTGGCCGAACCGTGCTGTAAGGCGCTGGAGAGTGGCGGCTGGTTGAGTGACGGGGCAATGATTTACCTCGAAACCGAGACATCGCTTGCGCCTGAGGTGCCCGCCAACTGGCAGTTACACCGCGAAACCCAGGCGGGTGAAAGCACCGCACGGCTTTATCAACGTCAATAGCGGCAAACAGCACTTGCCGCCGCGCGGTGGTGGCGTTACGCTCGCGTCATTCGTGCCTGCTGGCAAGCTTTCCGCTTGTTTTTTTGGGTACTTTTTGACTACCGTTTTTTGGGTTCTCGTTTTTACGCTAGGGAGATATACATGAGCTTGGAACTATTTAATCAGCTTGAACAGAAAGTCACCGATACTGTTGACGCGCTGGAAATGATGAAACTGGAAAATGAAGAGCTGCGTGGCGAAAACGCCAAGCTGAAAGAGGAGCGCGAAGAGTGGGAGCGTCGCCTCAATAGCCTACTCAGCAAATTCGATAGTCTCGACACGTCCAGCGCCTCTTAATTGACGCCACTCGCGGCCGACAGAGTCTCACGACCAGCTTAGAGTGTCCGCGACATCAGCAGTGCATCCTCGCGCCCAGCGGCACTTTGTGCTGCTGGGTCGCTTTGGGCCGAATGAGCGGCCTGAGCCGGGTAGTATCCTTTCCGGCACCCATCTTCGGTAAACCCCATGCGCTGATAGAGCCGAATAGCGCTTAGATTTCCCACTCGCACTTCCAACAGCAAACGCTCGCTTGACCAGCGCTCAGCCTGCGTTAAAACGGCTTCCATCAATGCCAAGCCCGCCCCACTTCGGCGGCACTCAGGCACAACCCCTATCGCTTGAAGCTCCGCCTCAAACGGCAGTCGCGCCACGATGGCATAACCTTGCAGCTGTTCACCCTGCCACCAGCCCACTACACAGGTATCTTGACTGCCCAGCGCTTCCAGCATTTGCGAGTCGGAGGTACCGCTTTGCGCCTGACCCTCAAGAGCCGTGAGTAAGGCTAGATGCTCAACGCTAAGTTCAGTGATCATCAACTGCTGGCTCAGCGCCGGTTGAACTATCGCGCGTCCACTTTTGGTTTAAGGCCTGCAGCTCTGGCCATAGATCGCGCTTACTGCGGGTGCCGTCGAGAAGTGCAGCAAGCGCTGGCCCCTGCCAGACAGGCAGCGAGAGCGTGTGACTTTGGCCTTCGTTCACGTTCAGTATACGATCCAGCGGCGCTTGTTCAGCGCCCAGCTCGCCCCACCAGAGCAGCCGGGTTAGCTGCCACTCCTGCCGACTTACTTGGCCAGCAATAAAGGCCGCTAACCCTTCACGCGCTTCATCTAGTGGGTCCTCAACAGCAAAGGCATTGGTCATTTGCGGCCACGTAAAGTGCGTCACTTCCGGCAACGCGCTCTGCTGAATACCCGCTGCTTGAAGTAGATTAGCCAACAATTGCTGCTCAAGCGCACTCATTTCGCCCGCTTGCAGCACTAACCAGCGGGCATTAAGGCATAGACAGGAGAGGGAGAACTTAAGGGGCTTGGCGGGCGTAGCAAGTGTTGCATCAACGGTAGGCTCAGCCGTATCGGATTGGGCGCCAGCCTGCTTGGTTTGGCTCTGGTTGGTTTGATCCGATTTTTCTGGGCTGGGCTTATCCTTCAGCAACAACGCGCGTACCGCCGAGGGCGAGGCTATCGCCTCGCCTGACGCCTGAGGCTCAGGCACGCTCCGCCGTGGCGCAGGAGCATCATCCAACAACGCCTGCAGCCGCTCCCGGGGTGGCGTAGGGGCTGGCGCCACATCGTCCCACTCGCAGGCTTCAGTAGGCAGTGCATTGGGCAGTTGGTAGCGCGAGCCCCAGGCGGTAATGCCCATGGCGTCCAGATAGTGACGCCGAATAACTTCCTGGTTCACTTTTCGCCGCCACGGCAGTTGGGCGAATTCGGACGCTCTCCGCCACGCGCCTGCCACTCGGCGGGCGTATAAAGATGCAGCGCCAGGGCATGCACCGGCCCTGACAGTTCATCGGCCAACAGCGCATAAATCTGCTGGTGGCGCTTCACCGGCATCATGCCGTCGAAGGCATCGCTTACCAGCGTTACTTTGAAGTGGGTTTCAGAGTTCGCGGGCACGCTGTGCATATGGCTTTCGTTTTCAACCTGCAGCACATCGGGCGCGAGTGCCGCTAACTTCTGCTCAATCTGTGTCTGCAGCGTCATGGGAGCCTCCTTGAGATTACAAACCATTTTATTGTACGCGCTTACTGCCCGGCAGACGATGCCCGACGAGCGTGTAATGCACGCCTTGCCAGTGGCATACGTGCAACGCTTGCCAATAGCGCTAGCAGCGTGGTTACCGCCCCCAACCAGAGCGTTACCTGCACCGGCCACCCCAACGCCAGGGCGGCGCCGACCAGAGCGACGCCGAACGACTGGCCCACCGTGCGCGTGGTGCTCATTACCCCTGAAACGTTAGCGCTGCGCTCCGGTGGCAGGCTGCCCATCATTTCGCGATTATTGGGCGGCTGGAACAGCCCAAAGCCAATACCGCATAATGCGGTACGCCATAAACTGCCGGCCACACCAGTCGACTCATCAACTAACGCCAGCGCTATCAGGCCAATGATCAGCAAGCTAAGCCCTGTGCTGGAAAGGATGCTGGGATTGATCCTGTCGGCTAGGCGCCCGGCCACAGGGCCAACGAACATGATAGCCAGCGGCCAGGGAGTGAATAGCCAAGCGGTTTCCAGCGGTGAAAACCCCATCTGTTCCTGGTAGAAAAATGACAGGGCAACAAACGTAAGACCCTGGCCAATAAAGGCAAGCCCAGAGGCAGAAACGGCCAGCGTAAAGCGCGGCTCGGCAAATACGCTAAGCGGCAGTAATGGATAAGGCGCACGTCGCTGGCGGGCAATAAATCCGGCACAGGCCAGCACCGTCAGTAGCGCCCAGCCACCGCTTTGCCAAATCGGCGCGGCGTGGCTCACGGCGTCCATGGCAATAAAGAAGCTGGCCAGCATAACGATCGAGAGCAATGCCCCAGCAACATCAAAACTGCCTTTGCGCGGCTCTTCTCGGGGCAACGCACGCTTGGCCAGCCATAGCGAGCAGAGACCAAGCGGCACATTTAAAGCAAACAGCCAGGGCCAGTCAGCAAAGGACAAGATTACGCCGCTCAATGTGGGCCCCGCGGCGTAACCTCCGGCCACGACCAGCGCACTCAAACCAAGCGCACTGCCCAGCAATCGCGAAGGGAAAATAGCCCGATAGAGCGACGGACCAATGGAGAGCGTTGCAGCGGCGCCTAGCCCCTGGAAAGCGCGAAACACCAGCAGCGTTTCCAGGTTGCGTGATAGCGCCGCCCCCAGCGCAGCAGCAACAAAGGTAGCCAGCCCGAACAGGTAAAGCCTGCGCCGCGTGATCAGCTCACTGATGCCTGCGAAGACGAGTAAAAACGCCGCACAGACCACTTGAAAGAGGTTGGTGATCCATACCGCTCGGGATGCCGACACATTTAGATCCGCGGCGATGGTGGGCAGCGCCAGATTGATCATGGTGGTGTCCACCACCGCCATTAAGGTACCGGTTACCAACGCCAGCACGGCCAAGGCACGCTCAGGCCCAGGCAGGCCATCGTCGCCAGGGCGGGTTTCAAACAGTCGCATAGCGAAGTCCTAGGGAAGAGTGTTCCTAAACGAAACGGCTAAAACCATTGTTTTCAGAATGCTTATTTTCAAAACCGCTGTCTTCAAAACGGCGGTCTCAATGACCAAGTGCAACACCTAACCTATCAGGTAGGGTATTGCCATGACTCACTGTTATCGCCATCTTTCTGCCGAAGACCGAGCCGCCATCATGCTGATGCGGGCTAACCACTCGATTCGCGCTATCGCCCGTCAGTTAGGGCGTTCGCCCAGTACTATTTCACGAGAACTGGTGCGTCATACTGTTAGCCCTAACAGAGCGTATGACGCCAGCCTCGCTGGACATCGCGCCCGACTGACCCGCTGTCGGCCTCGCCGTAGCTTGAAGCTTCCTCTCGACGGTGAGCTGTTCGAACTGGTGGTCTACCTGCTGCGCAAGTACTGGTCACCAGAGCAAATAGCCCGCACACTAAAGCGTATGTTTCCTGATAATACTGACCGCCACGTCTCGCACGAAGCCATCTACAATGCGCTCTATCTCATGCCGCGCGGCTCGCTCAAGAAAGAGCTGATTGCCTGTTTGCGCCAGGGTAAAGGTAAACGACGCCCTCGCAGCCGTGGCAAGGATAGGCGACAACAGATTCCAGACTTGGTGAGCATCCATCTGCGGCCGCCTGAAATCGAAGATCGCCTGATGCCCGGCCACTGGGAAGGGGATCTCATCATGGGCGCTAACAATCGCTCTGCCGTTGGTACATTGGTGGAGCGCACGACGCGTTTAGTGATTCTGGCGAAAGTGGATGGCACCACGGCCACAGCGGCGGCTGTCGGCTTCAGCGACAAGCTCAATGAGGTGCCGCGCTCCCTGCGCCTGTCCATGACCTATGACCAGGGCAAAGAGATGGTGAAACATGCCGAGATCACTCAGAAGACGGGGACAGCGATCTACTTTGCCGACCCGCATAGCCCATGGCAGCGGGGTTCCAATGAGAACACCAACGGGCTGTTGAGACAGTACTTGCCAAAGGGCACGGATCTGTCGGTCTACAGCCAGGAAGAACTCGACGAGATCGCCGACTCACTCAATACACGGCCGCGCAAGACACTGGATTGGCGCTCGCCACTGGAAGTCTACGCCGAGGTGCTCAAGAAATCCGTCGCCGGCCCGAGCACTCTTCAATAGTGTTGCACTTGGAACTTGAGGCCGCCAACCATTGTTTTCAGAATGCTTATTTTCAAAACCGCTGTCTTCAAAACCATTGTTTTCAAAACAATTATCTCGAAAACAATTAACTTGAAAACAAAAAAACCGGCCTAAGCCGGTTTCCTAGTGCGCTAAATGGCTGTATTAAACAGCCGCGCAGGCAGCACTGAGCTTGCCTAAAATATTAGCACGCTAATCCTGCTCACTGTCTAATAACAATGCATCATCGACTTCGGAAATCTCAAGGGCTGTTTCGTCGTCCAAATCAATTGCTAGGTAGCTATGTTCAACGCGCACAAATTCTTGAAACAGAGCCCAATCGATCTTGTCCGGCCACTGGCGCTCATCCTCTTCCCAAGCGCGCAACTCAGTCTCGAGAATTTCCACGCAGCGCTCGCGCACAAACGTTTCCAGCGCCTCTGGAGTATCCATCTCTGGAATCAGATAAATGGTACTTTCACGTTCGACGTCGTCCAGGGTCAGGTCGTCGTCTCCCATGGTGGGTTCCAGCGCGTTGATCCAGTCCACAAAGGGCTGGGTCGGCCTGACGCTCAGTGCGGAGCGGTTAAGCAGTTTCATGGGATTCTCCTCGCCGTCGAAACGTTGACCATTATGGGCGCTATAACGCGCCCTTACCAACTTCTCATCCGCTATCTTAGCGTGTTAGTCCACTTCAGGGCGCATCGCCGGGAACAGCAGTACATCGCGAATTGAGGCGCTATCGGTGAACAGCATCACCAAGCGGTCGATACCGATGCCTTCGCCAGCGGTGGGCGGCATGCCGTACTCCAAAGCACGCACGTAATCCGCATCGTAATACATTGCCTCCAGATCACCGGCGTCTTTTTCCGCTGATTGGGCGCGGAAGCGTTCCGCCTGGTCTTCAGCGTCGTTAAGCTCCGAGAAACCGTTGGCGATTTCGCGACCACCAACAAAGAACTCAAACCGATCCGTAACGAACGGGTTAGCGTCGTTACGCCGCGCCAAGGGGCTGACCTCTGCAGGGTACTCGGTGATAAAGGTCGGCTGATCGAGCTTATGCTCGGCAACCTCTTCGAATATCTCCGTTTGCACCTTACCCAGGCCCCAGCTCTCTTTGACCTTGATGCCGAGTTTCTCTGCAGTTGCCCGCGCCGCTTCCAGCGAATCCAAATCAGCGTCGACAATGCCGTCGCCATGATCAAGGATCGCTTGGCGCAGCGTCAGGCGGACAAACGGCTGACCGAAATCGTAGCTCGCACCCTGATACTCAATCACCGCGCTGCCCAGCACTTCTTCAGCCGCGGTGCGCAGCATCGCTTCGGTCATATCCAGCAGGTCACGGTAATCCGCATAGGCCCAGTAGAACTCCACCATGGTGAATTCTGGATTATGGCGCGTGGATAACCCTTCGTTGCGGAAGTTGCGGTTAATCTCGAACACTTTTTCAAAACCGCCCACCACCAGACGCTTGAGGTAAAGCTCCGGCGCGATGCGCAGATACATGTCGATATCCAGCGCATTGTGGTGGGTAATGAACGGCCGTGCCGCCGCGCCGCCGGGGATCGGCTGGAGCATTGGCGTTTCCACTTCCATAAAACCGCGGGCTTCAAAGAAGCGGCGCATGGAGCTGATCACCGCTGCGCGGGTTTCAAACACCTTACGCGACTGCGGGTTCATGATCAGATCCACATAGCGCTGGCGATAGCGGGCTTCCATATCGGTGAGGCCGTGAAACTTATCCGGCAGCGGGCGCAGGCTCTTGGTGAGCAGCTGCGCCTCCTTCATTATCACGTACAGATCGCCCTTGCCGGATTTATGCACCGGCCCGTGGGCGGCAACGATGTCACCGATATCCCAGCTTTTAACGTCTTCAAGCACGTCGGCGGGCAGGCCTTTTTTATCCACGTAGAGCTGGATTTGCCCAGCCACATCCTGAATGACGATGAAGGGGCCACGTTGACGCATCACACGACCTGCCACAGCGGCATGGTGATCCAGCGCTTCAAGCTCGGCCTTGTCTTTATCGCCGAAGGCGTTTTGCAGCTCGACAGTTAAGCTGTCGCGGCGAAAATCATTGGGAAACGCACTCTTTCCCTGCTCAGCGGCGCGCTCACGGCGGGCAGTCAGCTTGGCACGGCGCTCGGCGATCAGGTGGTTTTCGTTGTCTGCAGGAGACGCGTCTTGGTTAGCCATTGGGCACCCTGTTCATGTTCAAACGCTAAAAAGATTACAAACCTTGCTTCAAGCTGGCGACGATAAATTGATCAATATCCCCGTCGAGCACTTTATCGCAGTTACTGGACTGCACGCTGGTGCGCAAATCCTTGATGCGCTGATCATCCAGCACGTAAGAGCGAATCTGGCTGCCCCAGCCGATATCAGCCTTGGAGTCCTCGGCCTCCTGCTTGGCGGCGTTGCGCTTTTGCATCTCGTGTTCCCACAACCGCGCTTTCAACTGCTTCATGGCAAAATCGCGGTTGGCATGCTGGCTGCGCTGGCCCTGGCAGGCCACGACGATACCGGTCGGCTCGTGGGTAATCCGCACGGCCGAATCGGTGGTGTTTACGTGCTGACCGCCCGCGCCGCTGGAGCGGTAGGTATCAACGCGCAAGTCCGAGGGATTAATCTCCACCTCGAAACTGTCGTCAATCTCAGGGGACAAAAATACCGAGGCAAAAGAAGTATGCCGACGACCACCGGAATCAAACGGACTTTTACGCACTAGCCGATGCACGCCGGTTTCGGTACGCAGCCAACCGAAGGCGTAATCGCCCTGAACATGGACCGTCGCTGACTTAATACCCGCCACTTCACCCGCGGAGATTTCGGTGATATCGGCTTTAAAGCCGTGGCTCTCTGCCCAACGTAGGTACATGCGCAGCAAAATATTGGCCCAATCCTGGGCTTCCGTACCACCGGAACCGGACTGAATTTCCAGATAGGCGTTATTTGGGTCCATTTCACCGGAGAACATGCGCCGAAACTCAAGCTTTTCTAACGCGGCTTGCATGCTGTCCAACTCTTGGCGCACCTCATCAACCGTGCCTTCATCCTCCTCCATTTCAGCCAGCTCTAGCAGGTCCCGGCTATCGCCCAGGCCCTGCTCAAGGTCATCAATGGTGGCCACAATGGCTTCGAGGGAGGCGCGCTCTTTGCCTAACTTCTGCGCGTAGTCTGGATCATTCCAGACATTGGGGTCTTCCAGTTCGCGGGTAACCTCTTCTAGCCGGTCTTTCTTCTCGGCATAGTCAAAGATACCCCCTAAGAACGTCTGTCCGCTCAGACAGGTCCTTGATCTGGTTGTGAATCGGGTTGGTTTCCAACATGGGGTCGCCCTAGCGTTTGCTGTGCCTGATCGTACAGAAGCGTATCGATCAGAAAAGCGCATAGTGTAACGAAAGCCGACACGCCCCGCATCCAATGGCCTGCCAGTAAGCAATAAAAAACCCGGCGGGTGCCGGGTTTCGGTGGGAACTGGTTCTTTAAGTCTTAAAAGCGATAGGTTAACTGCGCGCCGAAGCCGTGGGCTTCGTTTTTATAGTCAGCTGCGTAGGAGGCTCCGCCTACTGGCGCGCCGCCGGTAGCAGCGCTTGCCAACAAGTCATTACGATCTTGCTCAACAAAAGTGCCACGCTCGGTCAGATAGGAGTATGCAACATCAACCGTCAGATCAGGCGTTGGACTCCATCCAGCACCTAAAGAGAAAATTCGACGATCATCCGAAGGAATGCGCACACTGCGATCTTCATCATTGGATGGTGTGAAATCTAACGTTACCCCAGCGCGTAGCGCCAATGTGGGGGTTAGCTGATACTCGCCGCCGGTAGCAAAGGCCCAAACATTTTCGTAATTTTGCTGCTCGTCGGTAATTGGACCACCCTGATCATTAACAACCCGGATTTCTTCAAACTGGCTCCACCGCACCCATGAGGCACCAAACATCAGCTTAAGGCGGTCAGTCATCTGTTGAGTTAGAGAGAAGTTAACAGTTTCGGGTGTCGTTAGATCCAAGTTTGCGTTATCAGCGCGAACCAAATTTCCTAACGGGTCAGTCGCAGTAAAATTACCTTCTAGCTCATAGTCAACTTTCGAGCGATAGGTTAAACCCAAGGTTGTTTCAGGCGCCGGGCGATAAATTACCCCCAAATTATAGCCCCACGCCTCGTCTTCACCGTCTACACGAGAGTCAATGTCGTTAGCTGGATTAAACGTTGCCTCTGAAGGAAGCTGACGACGCAACTCCCCTTCTACTTGGTTATAGGTCACACCCACACCTACCGCCCACTGCTCATTAAAGCGATAAGAAACCGTCGGCTGGGCACTGACTACCGTCAGCTCGGTGTAATTGCCAAAATAGCGGCCTTGGAAATCATCTTCATAATCAGTTTTAGAGCCAAACGGCGCATATACACCAAAACCAAACGCTAGCTGATCATTGACTGGGTGCGCATAGAAAGCAAAGGGAATCGCTGTACCCGGCACCATATCTCCATCATTACCCCCAGGGATACTGCCTACAGGAATTTGGCTACCGCTTGGCCCTACACCAGTGGCCAAACCTGAGTCTAAAGTACGAGAAGCTTCGGCGTTAGAAATATCAGTACTAACATTTAGATAAGTAGCACCTGCAGTAATCTGCGCCCGGTCTAAAAACGACATACCCGCCGGGTTGCCGTATACGATGGTGGCATCATGTACATTCGAGCTTCGGCCTGCATGGCCATAGCCCTGCCCACTAACGCTCTGCTCATTGATTTGGTACCCGCCCGCATGGGCTTGGCTGGCGAAGGCGGCTGTGATGGCAGCAGCCAGGGTGAGCTTATTGAACTTATTATTCATAGTGGGCCTCTCTTCCCGATGATCCAGTGGATACCGACGATCCACCCTCTTTATTTTTTACATGACTGTTTTCTCGCAACTGAGCCAAAGGTTCAAGGGCAAACGTTCGTTTTATTTAATTTTTGTCTTATACATTAGTCGCACAGCCGTTTTAAATCAGTGTTTTAGTTATTTTAACTGATAGCCATAGACACCCTTGACCTATGGGTTACCCATAGGTTCTACACTTAGATAGCCATTAGTTAACGAGCTGGGAGAATAGGTCATGAAAGTTAATGAGCTTGCCAAACGAGGCGGCGTCACCGCTGAGACCGTGCGCCATTACGCTCGTGAACAGCTGCTTGCCCCCCAGCGGCACCCGGATAATGGCTATCAACTTTTTTCCGATACTGACTTAGAGCGGCTGCGCTTTATTCAACGGGCGCGCAAATTAGGTTTTAGCGTGGCGGAGATTCGCGACATCCTGACCCACGCCGACCAAGGCGACTCCCCTTGCCCGTTAGTCCGCGATTTACTCGCTAGCCGTTTGCCACAAATACGAGCGCGTATTGCTGAGCTCGAAGCTCTGGCTGAACGTATGGAGCATGCCTTGACCAGTTGGCAGCATATGCCCGATGGCACTCCCGATGGGCATAGCGTATGCCGCTTGATTGAAAGCTTCCCAGACTCACCATCTACCCAGGAGGCCCCATGAGTGACTCCTCTATCGAATCCACCGAAGCCGCCTCAAGCGTAAGCACCACTGCCAATGGCGCCACCACACGAACCATCCCCGGCATGAGCTGCCAGGGCTGCGTTAAGCGTATGCGCGAGGCGATTCAAAGTAGCGATCCTAAAGCTGACGTGATCGGCACGCCTAGCGAAAAACGTCTTGAGGTGGTTTCGACGTTAACCGACACCGAGCTTGATCAATGCTTGACCGAGGCGGGCTATCCACCAGGCGAAGCAGCGCTGGAGGAAACAGCCCTAAATGATGCTGATAAGCAGCGGGATAACGCGCCACCCGCTGAAGCTGAAAAGACTGCAAGTAATCCCCCCCATTCTCAAGGGCATGGCCAAGGCAAAAAGCAGCGCTTGGCGATTAGCGGGATGACCTGCGCCAGCTGTGTCAAAAGCGTTCAAAAAGCGCTTGAACGTACCGAGGGTGTGGACACCGCCAGCGTCAACTTTGGCAGCCACTCCGCCCAGGTATTCGGCAGTGCCGAGACCCAAGCATTGATCGCCGCCGTTGAGTCAGCGGGCTACGGCGCCGAGCCGATTGTGGATATGCGGGAGGCCGAGCGCACCCGGGCAGAGCAGGATGCCAAGACATACCAAAAACGCCTGCGTGGCAGCGCCATCTCGTTGGCACTGGCGATTCCACTTATGTTGAGCATGCTGTTTTTCCACCCTCATCCTATGGGGCTAGGGCGTCTCTACTGGCTGGTAATTGGTCTATTAACCCTGGGCATTATGGCCTTCCCAGGGCGGCACTTTTTCGTCAACGCCTGGAAGCAGTTTAAGCACCGCCAAGCCAATATGGATACATTAGTCGCCATAGGCACCGGCACTGCCTGGCTCTACTCCATGGCGGTGGTGCTGTTCGCGCCCTGGTTACCGGAAGTCGCTCAAGGCATCTATTTTGAAGCCTCCGCCATGGTGATCGGGCTGATTCTGCTCGGCAATGCCATGGAACTGCGCGCCCGAGGGCGCACCAGCAATGCCTTAAAGCGCCTGCTTGACCTACAGAGCCGAACAGCGAGAGTTATTCGCGACGGCCACGAGCAGGAGATTGAGATCGATGCCGTGCAAACGGGTGATCACGTTCGAGTGCGGCCTGGCGAACGACTGCCTGTGGATGGTCAGGTGACCGAAGGCGAAAGCTATATAGATGAGTCGATGCTCACCGGCGAGCCTTTACCGGTAGCGAAGCGCGAAGGGGATGATGTCAGCGCTGGCACGGTGAATGGCCGTGGCGGGCTGGTATATCAAGCAACGCGAGTAGGCGCCGATACCCGGCTGGGCCAAATTACCGAACAGGTGGCGAGCGCTCAGAACTCGCGCCCTCCGATTGGCGAGCTCGCCGACCAGGTCTCCAGCGTTTTTGTGCCTGCGGTAATGATTATTGCCGTGCTGACAGCTCTAGTGTGGTTCAACCTAGGGCCCGCCCCCCAGGTGATCCATATGCTGGTGACAGCGACCACCGTGCTGATCATTGCCTGCCCCTGCGCGCTGGGCCTGGCCACCCCAATCTCAACCATGATCGGCGTCGGTAAAGCGGCAGAACATGGGGTGCTGGTGCGCAGCGGCGAAGCGTTGCAAACCGCTAGCAAGCTGACCACGCTAGTCGTCGATAAGACTGGCACGCTCACCCAGGGCAAGCCCAGCGTTACCGATGCACAGATGTTTGGCGTGGAGCAATCCACCGTGCTGGGGCTGGTGAACGCACTTGAGCGTGGCTCTGAACACCCACTGGCAGCGGCGTTAATGAATTACGCAGATGAACACAACGCTCCCCCTGCCGAGGTTAATGGTTTCGACAGCGTGACCGGCGGCGGAGTGAAAGCTCAAACATCCGACGGCAAAGCACTGTTGCTGGGCAATGCGCGTCTGTTAAGCGAGGCGGGGGTGGATCTCAAAGCAGGTGAAGAGCAGGCCCGCGCTCTGGAGGAGCAGGCCCGCACGCTGGTTTATCTAGCGGTGGATGAAAAACTAGCTGCGCTTTTTGGCATAAGCGACCCACTTCGCCACGATACCGTGGCCGCGATCAAGCGCCTGCAAAAAGACGGCTTAACCATCGTGATGTTAACCGGGGATAACGAGCACACCGCCAAAGCCATTGCTCGGGAAGTGGGCATCGATGAGTTTCGCGCGGGCTTGTTGCCTGAAGACAAGCACGCCGAGATCGAGCGCCGTCAAAAGGCGGGGGAAATCGTTGGCATGGTGGGCGATGGCATTAATGATGCCCCAGCGCTGGCCCGAGCAAATGTGGGCTTTGCGATTGGCCAAGGCACCGATGTGGCCATTGAGAGCGCGGGCATCACGCTAATGCGTGGTTCGCTGCACGGGGTGGCGTCTGCGATAGAGATCAGCCGCGCCACGCTGCGCAATATCAAACAGAACCTGGTGGGCGCCTTTGGCTACAACCTGCTGTGTATTCCCATCGCGGCGGGGGTGCTCTACCCGATCACCGGCATGCTGCTTTCACCGATGATAGCGGGCGCTGCCATGTCACTCTCTTCCATCACCGTGGTGAGTAACGCCAATCGCTTGCGGCTATGGAAAGCTAGCCAGGAGGAGTACTCATGAGCTTACTGATCAACTTGGCAGGCCTGGGACTCATCGCACTGATAGTGTGGTGGTTCTGGCTTGACTAAACGCTTTTAGCTCACCCCAATATAGCGCCCTGGCTTATGGTTCAGGGCGATAATCAGGTTGAGCGTCAGCGCCCCTAGTACCGAATACCCCACACGATCCAGCGGTAGTTGGGTCAGCGCAATCAGCAGGATAACGCCATCAATCGCCAGTTGAACGTAACCTGCACGAAAGCCGTGTTTATCCTGCAAGTAGAGCGCAAGAATATTGATACCGCCAAGGCTCGTGCGGTGACGAAACAGCATCAGCATACCAATGCCCATCAGCGCGCCGCCCATTAACGCAGCGTAGATTGAGGGCACGCTGTCAAACTGCACCCACCCTTGGGTTAGCTCCGAAAACAGCGATACCAGACCAATAGCGGCGAAGGTACGTAGGGTAAAACTCCAGCCCATGCGCTTCACCGCCAAGTAGTAAAACGGCAGGTTAATGGCAAAAAAGTACACCCCAAAGCCCCAGCCAGTCACGCTGCTGGTCATATAGCTGAGCAGCAGCGCCAAACCTGCCGTACTGCCGGTCAGCAACACCGCATGGGTGTAAAAAGTCACCCCCAGCGCGACAAAGAACGTGCCCAGCAGCATCGCCATCACATCTTCATAGGGGCGATGTTGATCCTTGGGTAAATCTTCAACACGCATGGGAGCGTCCTTACTTAGGCTGTTGAGGTTATCAAGTGATTAGTTTAGATAGCGCTAGCGTGCTCAACCATTAACTGCAGCGTTTCGCGGCCACGCCAACGATTACGATTGAGCTTATAGGCACAGTGCAGCGTATCGCCCACGTTAAACCCTGGCAGCTCCCCCGGTGTTAAGGCACGAAACCAGATCGCTTTGCAGGTCACGGGGCCAGTGGAAAGCTCTAGCATCAGGTGCGCGCCATCAGCTCCCACCGGGCGCAGCGCCTCAACAATAAAGCGGCCTTCAAACAGCGGTGGGTCGAATTCACGCCCGTAGGGGCCGAGTGTTTCGATCTCCGTTAATGTCGTCAGCGAAAGCTGCGCCGTGGAGAGTTCGCCATCCGTCCAAAGGCGCGGATAGAGCGTTCGTCCCTCCAACTGCTCGCCCACTGCCTGCAAGAAAGCCGTTTTAAAGGCCTCAAGCTGATCCCGTGGCACGCCTACCCCTGCCGCGCCACTATGGCCGCCAAACCGCGGTAACGCCTGAGGAGCAAGCTCAAAGGTACGCTGAAGGGCATCGCGCAGGTGCAGCCCGTCAATCGAGCGGCCAGAGCCGGTTAGCATGCCCGGCGCCGACGCTTGCGTTAGCACTAGTGCCGGGCGTCCGTAGGCCTGCACCAATCGCGAGGCGACGATACCCTGTACGCCGGGGTGCCCGTCTTCCAGCAGCACCACCACGGCGGGCTCGTCGGCGTCCAGAGCCGCCGCAGCGAGAGTGCGCGCCTCGGCGGCCATATCGGCCTCAATCGCTTTGCGGGACTGGTTATCCTGATCCAGCACGTCGAGCTGACGATTGGCGACACCATCGTTCTCGGCCAGCATAAAGTGCAGCGCCGCGTAGGGGTCGTCCAGCCGCGAGCGGGCGTTGATACGCGGCCCCATCTGAAACGCTAACGTCTCGGCGTTAAACGGCACGCTGTCGGCACCTAGCCGCGTGGCCATGGCCCGCCAGCAGGCGGCGTCCATGCGATTAATCAGCTTTAACCCTTGATTGACCACCGCGCGGTTGGCAGGACTGCCGCCCAAGGAGACGCAATCCGCTACTGTGCCTAGCGCAACGTAGGAGAGCCAGGGCGACAGCTTGGGCGTCGACTCTGACAGCGCTCCCCACTCAATCAGCACACCGCGCGCCAGTGACATCAACAGCCACGCCACCATACAGCCGGCGATGGTTTTGTCAGGGTAGTCACAGTCCGAGCGAGTAGGATTTACACAGGCATAAGCAGAAGATGGTGGCCCCTCGATAGGCAGCGCATGGTGGTCGCTGACCACCACATCGATACCCGCCGCTTTTAGGCGTGCGATACGCGGCTCATCGGAGCTGCCACAGTCGGCGGTAATCACCAGGGTCGGAAACGGCTTTTGCGCAAGGGTGCGCTCTACCAGCGGTAGGCTAATCCCATAGCCGTCGTGAATACGATGGCCGATCAGACTGTGCAGCTTGCCTTCCGGCACCCCAAACAGCTCCACCAGCGTGCGCCGGATCACCACATGGGAGGTGATGCCGTCCACATCGTAGTCGGTAAGAATACCGATCGCTTCGCCCTCTGCCACCGCCTGAGCGATACGTTCGGCGGCGCGCTTACCGTCCGCAAGCTTCTCGGGATGCGCCAGATAGCGCAGGCTAGGCGAGATTAGCGGCAACAGCTCGCCGCTGTAGCCGGGCAACCGGGACGCCAGCAGCCGTGCCTGCAGTTCGCTTAAGCCTTCGGCTTGGGCACGGGCATAAAGCGCCTCGTCCACAGGACGAGGCTCTAAACGCGGTTCGCTCTTGCTAGACGTCAGCGTGCTATGGGGTAAATCGGTCACTGAGGTCATCGCTGTCTCAACGAACGGGCATTCAACGCCGGTTTTCCGCAACATACTGCTGCACAGCGGCAAGCTCTGCTGGCAGCACGGTGTAACGCTCTTCGCGCTCTAGCAGGTCTTCCATATGTGGCGGCAGCGGCACGCCTAAGAAACCCGCTTTTACCACGGCCTCGGCAAACTTGGCCGGATGCGCAGTCGCCAGGGTAATCATCGGCGTTGACTGATCAGCCCGGGCGCGCTCAGCGGCAATATAACCGGTCGCCGTATGCGGATCGAGCATCTCACCGGTGCGTTTATGAGCGTCACGAATCACTTCCAGAATCGTTGCGTCGTCCACGCTATAGCTTGAGAACTTCTCGCGCAGCTTGGCCAGCGGCGCATCGGCCAGAGCCGAGGGCTCCTGCTGGAAGCGCTCAAGCAGGGCTGCCACGGCTAAGCCGTCGCGATCATAGGCATCAAACAGCAGCCGCTCGAAGTTAGACGACACCACGATATCCATGGAAGGCGCCAGCGTCGCCGCCAGCTCTTTTTTGGAGAAGTCGTTGGCGGCCAGCGTACGGTGCAGAATATCGTTGGCGTTGGTGGCGATGATGAACTGCTTCACCGGCAGGCCCATTTTGTAGGCCATATAGCCCGCAAACACGTTGCCAAAGTTGGCGGACGGTACGCAGAAGCTCACCTCGCGGTGCGGTGCACCCAGCGCGACGCCTGAGGCGATGTAGTAAACGATCTGAGCCATAATGCGCGCCCAGTTGATCGAGTTGACCGCTACCAGACGCGTGCCGTTCAGGAACGTTTGATCGGCAAAGCTGGCCTTGACCATCGCCTGGGCGTCGTCGAAATTGCCTTCGATGGCAATATTGAAGACGTTATTGGCCAGTACCGAGGTCATTTGACGACGCTGAACTTCTGAGACCCGGTTGTGCGGGTGCAGAATAAAGATATCCAGGTTGTCGCAGTGGCGGCAGCCCTCAATCGCCGCGGAGCCGGTATCACCCGAGGTGGCGCCCATAATCACTGCGCGCTCGCCGCGCTTTTTCAGAAAGTGATCCAGCAAGCGGCCGAGCAACTGTAGCGCCACATCTTTGAACGCCAGCGTCGGGCCATGAAACTGCTCGAGCAGGAAGTGATTGGCATCTAGCTGCTTAAGTGGCACGACCGCATCGTGATTAAACGTCGCGTAGGCTTCGGTCACAATGCTGTGGAACGTGGCATCGTCGATTTCACCGTTCACAAACGGCTTCATCACCCGAAAGGCAATCTCCGCGTAGGATAGCCCGGCCATATCGGCGAGCTCCTCACGGGAAAACTCCGGCAGCGTCTCTGGCACATACAGTCCGCCGTCGCTGGCCATGCCGGTGAGTACGACCTCTTCAAAGGAGAGCGCGGGCGCCTGCCCACGCGTGCTGATATAGCGCATCTTGGCTTACTCCCCTTCGTCCAGGCTTTCCACGCGAATGCGTGTTACCGGCCCGGCGATATCGGCCATCGATTCAATTTCACGGATCGCTTCGTTCATCTGTCTCTCTTTGGTGCGGTGGGTCAGCAGAATGATCGGCACCAGTTCACCCTCGGTGGCCTCTTTCTGAATCAGCGCTTCGATAGAGATGCCCTGCTCGGCCAGAATCGTTGCTACTCGCGCCAGCACGCCGGGGCGGTCTACTGCCAGCAGACGCAGGTAGTACGCCGTGATGATATCTTCCATCGGCATGATGGGTAGCTGAGTGACATCTTCGTCAATGCCGCTGAACGCCAGGTAAGGCACTCGGTAGTGGTGATCGGTGGAGATATCCCGCGCTACGTCGAGCAAATCGGCCACGACCGCTGAAGCAGTCGGCTCTGCGCCCGCACCAGCACCGTAGTAAAGCGTCGGCCCAACGGCATCGCCCATGATCGCAATGGCATTTTTCACACCATGCACATTGGCCAGTAGGCGCTCTTTAGGAATCAGCGTGGGGTGAACGCGTAGCTCAAGGCCTTGATCGGTACGCTTAGAGATACCCAAGTGCTTGATCACATAGCCCAGATTGTCGGCTTGCTCGACGTCTTCCGCAGTAATCCGTGAAATGCCTTCGGTAAAGGCTTTCTCGAACTGCAGCGGCACGCCGTAAGCAATCGAGGCCAAAATCGTCAGCTTGTGCGCAGCATCGATACCCTCCACATCAAACGTGGGGTCGGATTCGGCGTAGCCCAGCGCCTGGGCTTCCGCGAGCACGTCTTCAAATGCCCGGCCTTCGTCGCGCATATGGGTAAGAATGTAGTTGCCAGTGCCGTTGATAATGCCCGCCACCCATTCGATACGGTTGGCACCCAAGCCTTCGCGCAGCGATTTGATCACCGGAATGCCGCCTGCGACCGCGGCTTCAAATGCCACGATAACGCCCTTTTCATGAGCGGCCTTGAAGATTTCGTTACCGTGCACGGCAATCAGCGCTTTGTTGGCGGTGACCACGTGTTTGCCATTGGCGATCGCCGTCAGCACCAGTTCGCGAGCGATATCGTAACCGCCAATTAGCTCCACCAGGACATCCACATTGGGATTGGTGGCAACTTCAAACACATCAGAGGTAGCATTGATGCCGGTAATATCGCAGTCAGGATGAATACTGCGGTGAGCAACCTGCTCAATCACAATAGGGCGGCCAGCACGACGCGAAATATCGTCAGCGTTGCGGGTCAATACGTTAAAGGTGCCGCCACCGACAGTGCCTAAACCACAAATACCTACTCTTACCGGTTTCAAAATACTTCCCCTTTCGTGTTGTGCACCTGGTGGTGCTGGCCTTAATTACGGTTTTGAATACGATCTTAAAGACCGTGTCTCAGCGCTTTGCATTATCTTTCAATGTGACGTTATTCGTCATCTAAGCCTAACATGGCGGAGAGTCGCTCAGGGGGCACAAAACCCGGCACTAGCTGCCCATTGGGCAAAATAATCGCTGGCGTGCCCTGTACACCCAGCGCCTTACCCAGATCATACTGCCCTGCCACAGGATTGTCGCAGTCTGCTGCGCTGGAAATAGCCTCTCCTTCCTTGGCTTGGGTCATCGCTTCGCTGCGATTGTCCGAACACCACACCTGTTGCAGCGTTGTGGCGGCTTGGCTACCCATGCCTGCGCGTGGAAATGCCATGTAGTGAACGGCGATACCGCGCTCATTTAGCTCGGGAATCGTTTCGTGTAAGCGGGCGCAGTAAGGACATGTGGGGTCGGTAAACACCGTGACAGTCGCCTTCGGCTCGTCGGCACCGCGGAAGACCACTAGCTCACTTTCAGGCACTGCCGCCAACGCATCGGCACGCTCTTGGTTTTGCTCTTGCTCGGTCAAATTGACCAACCCATCGGGCGCATTTTCATATAGGTCGCCGACAAGAAAGTGGCTACCGTCCGCATTGGAGTAGAAAGACTCTCCGCTCTCCAGCCGCACATGGTAAACGCCACTCATGGGCGTCTCTGTCACCGCTTCCACAGGCATCGCCTGACCATTAACGCTAAGGGATTCTGAAAGGCGGTCTGTTATCTCATCAGCCTGAGCGACAGCCGGTAATAGACTGCTCGCGATCAGTAAGGGAAATACTAAAAAACGGCGTTGACGCATCATCAATTCAACCTCGTGGGTGATGTTCTGCATGTAGGCTTTCCAAGCGCGCTTGGGCTACATGGGTATAAATTTGGGTCGTCGATAAATCGCTATGACCCAGCAGCAGCTGTACGACCCGCAAATTGGCCCCATGATTCAATAAATGAGTCGCAAATGCATGGCGAAGCGTATGTGGCGACAGTGGCCGGGTTATCCCGGCGGTGATGGCATGCACCTTAATACGGTGCCAAAACGTTTGCCGGGTCATGGCTTTGTCGCCCCGCCCTGGGAACAGCGCTGGGCGCGTCGGGTCGCTCATCAGCGCCAGCCGTGCGGTCGCCATGTAGTGCGCAATCCAATCCGCGGCCTCTTCCCCCATCGGCACCAGGCGGTCTTTATCACCCTTACCGCGCACCCGCACCACGTTTTGGCGAAGGTTGACGGCATCGCCGGTCAGCCCCACCAGCTCAGATACCCGTAGGCCACAGGCGTAAAGCAACTCCAACATGGCACGATCGCGCACGCCTAAAGGCGTTTCCGTATCCGGCGCCATCAGTAGGCGTTCCACCTCATCCTCTTCCAAGGTATTAGGTAAGCCGGGGATTACTCGCGGCAGCTTGATGTCGGTGAGTGGGTCACTTTCCACTTGGTTGTTTAAGCGCCCCCAACGATAGAAGCTGCGCAGTGTCGATAATAGTCGGGCATTGCTACGTAGTTGATAGCCCTGTTCACGGCGGCTGGCAAACCATTCGCTAATCCGTTCCGGCGGTGGCGCTAGCAGCGCTTCGCCATGGCTCTCCAAATGACATTGCCACGCGGTTAAATCGCGCCGATAGGCAGCTAGCGTATGATCACTGGCGCCCTGTTCGAGCCAGAGGGCATCCAGGAAAGCATCAATCACGCTCATACGGTAGCAGTCTCCGGCTGTTTATTATCAAGCAGCTGTATAAACAAAACCCCGCCCCGCAAAGCGGTGACGGGGTTTTGGTATCTGGGCGCCACGCATATAGAAGCACAGCGCACGCCCATGGAACAGTGGCGTTTAAGCCAGCTTTTCCTTGATACGTGCAGAACGACCGCTGCGCTCGCGCAGGTAGTAAAGCTTGGCTTGACGAACATCACCACGACGTTTGACTTCAATCGAGTCAACCAGCGGGCTGTAGGTCTGGAAGGTACGCTCAACGCCAACGCCGTGAGAAATTTTACGCACGGTGAACGCGGAGTTCAGGCCACGGTTACGCTTACCGATGACCACACCTTCAAACGCCTGAAGACGCTCACGAGTGCCTTCTTTTACTTTAACCTGAACGACAATGGTGTCGCCGGGGGCAAAGGCAGGAATTTCCTTGCCCATTTGCTCAGATTCGATCGCCTGGATCACTTTGCTTTTGCTGCTCATCATCATACTCCTGAATAACGTGTTGGCTTGACCGCTCAATCATGGGTGGCGGAAGCCGTGATCCCGGCGCTCGAAACGAGCTTCGCGGGAGTCGTTATGGGTGACACAGGTGCGCTTTTTCGCCCTGCACCGCCGCTCTGGCCTAAGTAGTTGAGAACAATCTAATTGAAAACAACTTACTTAGTGGACAGAGCGTGTTCCTCGATAAACTCATTTAACAGCTTGTGCTGTTCGGCGTCTAACGGTCGCCCTTCCAATAGGTCTGGACGGCGTTGCCATGTCCGGCCTAGTGACTGCTTTAATCGCCAGCGCTTGATCGCTGCATGATTACCGCTTAACAGCACATCTGGCACTTGGCGCCCGTCAATTATTTCCGGACGAGTGTAATGTGGGCAGTCTAACAGACCGTCATTAAACGAGTCTTCGACAGCGGAATCCTGATGGCCCAGCACGCCGGGAATCAGCCTTGCCGCTGCATCGATCAGCACCATCGCTGGCAGCTCACCGCCGCTCAGCACATAGTCACCAATCGACCACTCTTCATCAATGTCACTCTCCACCACGCGTTCATCAATGCCTTCATAGCGCCCCGCCACGACCACTAAAGGCCCGGCGGAAGCCAGTGCTTGAACGCCCTGCTGATCCAGCTTGCGCCCTTGAGGCGATAGATAGATCACCGTCGGCACTAAGCCGGTGGCTTGTTGCGCCCGCTCACGAGCCGCAAAGATCGCTGAGCGCAGAGTGTCGACTTTCATCAACATCCCTGGACCACCGCCATAAGGGCGGTCATCTACGCTACGATGGCGGTCAGTGGCGTAATTTCGCGGGTTCCAAAACTCCAGTGCGATACGCTGTTTCTCTACCGCTCGCCCGACTACGCCCTGTTGCGTTAACGCGTCGAACATTTCGGGAAACAACGATACAACCCCAATCCACATCGCAGGCGCTACTGCTTCACTCCCCGTTTCCGGAGCGTTGCCACTATCCAACTCAGTGGAGTCGGGAGATGCATCATTACTCAAACTGTTCATAAGTTTGGTCAAAATTCAGGATCCCAATCGACGACCATGCGGCCCTCTTGGGAACTGATTTCAACAATGACATCATCTGGCAAAAATGGCAGCAGTCGCTCGCGCTTGTCGATTGCGTCTGAATCGCCGCGAACCACCATGACATCGTTGGCGCCGGTTTCAAACAGGTAGCTTACCCGCCCTAACCGCTCGCCGGCCTGAGTGAAGACCGTCATGCCTTCAAGCTCATGCCAATAGTATTCGCCGTCAGAAAGCTTAGGCAGTGTTTCTTTAGGCATCAGAATGTCCGTTTGGGCTAATGCTTCCGCCGCACTACGGTCATCGACCCCTTCAAGCTGCACTACAATTCCCTTGCCCTGTCGACGCCCCTGAACAATGCTCATGCGCTTAAGGGTTTCACCTTGGCGCACCCACCATTCCGGGTATTCGAGAATGCTGTCCATCGGGCTAGTGTAGGAGTACACCTTGAGCCAACCTTTCACCCCATAAGGGCTAGTCAGCTTGCCTAGCACCACATGCGTGTCGTCAGTTTGGCTTATTTCAAAACGCGTCATTGACGACCTCAGCTAACCCAGCATTCATCTAATGTCACACTACAGAACCCACAATGCAGGCTTAAGCCTGTTTGCGTGCTTCTTTAACTAGCTCAGCAACACGACCAGACAACTGGGCGCCTTGGCTCTGCCAGTGAACAACGCGATCTAGGTCAACGCGCAGACGCTCTTCCTGACCACGGGCAACCGGGTTGAAGAAGCCGATACGCTCGATGAAACGACCGTCGCGGGCGTTACGAGAGTCAGTAACGGTCAAGTGGTAAAAGGGACGCTTCTTGGCGCCACCACGGGCCAAACGAATGGTAACCATACGATAACTATCCTTCGGTTGAGGTTACGAGAGTGTGGTTATAGCGCAAACCGCTATCGGAACACTCTTCGTGCTGTTTTCTTGGCGCTAAGCTCGCATAAGGCATGCTTAGTACCATTAGGGCCTTCACTGAGACTATTACCGCTACGTTTTTAACGTATTTTAGGCAACACCCACGCATGAAGAGGCCGCATTCTACGCAAATGCGCTCGGCTTGGAAAGCCTGACAGCCAGAAAACTCACAGGCCGTCAACCTCACCAAGCGCATCAGCACGTTACTGTTAGTGTTTTAACGCCGTGGCAATCCGCCTGGGCCACCCATACCGCCCATGCCGCCGGGTCCGCCCATTCCTCCGGGCCCACCTGGGCCACCGCCGCCCATCATGCCGGACATACCGCGCATCATTTTCTGCATGCCGCCCTTCTGGCCCGCTTTCTTCATCATCTTCTGCATCTGCTTATGCTGCTTGAGCAGACGATTAAGATCAGGCACTTGAAGGCCGGCCCCCGAGGCAATACGGCGCTTGCGCGAGCCGTTGATAATATCGGGCTTGCGGCGCTCTTTAGGCGTCATGGAGTTAATTAGCGCTTCCAACTTGCCCAGCTCTTTCTCAGGGCCAGGGCCTTGCGCCATCTCGGCCATCTGCCCCATACCCGGCAACTTGCCCATTAGGCCACCCATACCGCCCATTTTCTTGAGCTGCTGGAGCTGGTCGCGAAAATCTTCCAGGTCAAATCCGTCACCCCTCTTGACCTTTTTGGCCAACTTCTCGGCTTTGGACTTATCGACGGTGCGCTCGGCTTCCTCGATCAGCGACAGCATGTCGCCCATGCCCAGGATGCGCGAGGCGACCCGGTCTGGGTGGAAAGGCTCTAGGGCGTCAACCTTTTCACCGACACCCATAAACTTAATGGGTTTGCCGGTAATGTGGCGTACCGACAGCGCCGCGCCACCACGAGCATCACCGTCCGCCTTGGTGAGGATCACCCCGGTTAGCGGCAACGCTTCGCTGAACGCCTTGGCGGTATTGGCAGCGTCCTGGCCGGTCATGGCATCAACGACAAACAGCGTTTCCTGAGGCGAGACTGCCTTATGCAGCGCCTGGATCTCCGCCATCATGGCTTCATCAATCGCCAAACGACCGGCGGTATCGATCAGCACGACATCGTGAAACTGGATTTTGGCGTGCTTGATCGCCGCTTCGGCAATGGCTACCGGCTGCTGGTCAGAGCGCGAGGGGAAGAAATCCACCTCGACCTCTTTGGCCAGGGTTTCGAGCTGGTCGATGGCCGCCGGGCGATAGACGTCCGCAGACACCACCAAGACTTTCTTTTTCTCGCGCTCGCGCAGGTAGCGGGCCAGCTTGGCCACAGAGGTGGTTTTACCCGCACCCTGCAGACCAGCCATCAATACAACGGCGGGTGAGCCTTTAAGCACAAAGCCGTCGTTGGCTTCGCCCATAATCGCTTCCAGCTCTTGCTGGACGATTTTGACGAACTGCTGCCCTGGCGACAGGCTTTTGGACACTTCCTGCCCGACCGCACGCTCGCGAACGCGCTCGATAAACTCCTTGATGACCGGCAGTGCTACATCGGCCTCAAGCAGTGCGCGGCGCACTTCGCGCAGGGTGTCTTTTATATTGTCGTCAGTCAGGCGAGCCTGACCCTTAATCGACTTTAACGTCTGGGAAAGACGCTCACTTAGATTCTGGAACATGGGGCCTCTCTGCCTCCGTCACTGCCGTCGGCGCGCACGCCCTGGACTAATTAGTAAAAAGATTATACGCGCTCACGCTTAGAGTCTCCATGGGGGAGTGCCAGCGATCCTGCCAGGGCAAGCTCACGCAAGGGCGCTGTTAACCCATCCATGGGCGCTACTTTCGCCATCCATGGCGAAAGACCCTTGCTTACAGCTTTCCCTGGCATTAATGCATACTTACTCCGAGTCTTTACCTATTTTCGTGCGTTTGCCCCGCTGGGCGACGCCGCTTGGATTAGTTATAGTAGCTGGATAGATTTTCGTCGTAATCACACTTAATTCGTTTATTTATTCACAGCAACGCGCTGCAAGGCGCACGGATAGCATCATGCAGGCGCTCCCTTTCGCCACGATTGCTTTTGTTTTTTACGTTGCCGCTGCTATTTGGCAGGGCATGACGCTGTTCCGGCGTGTACCGCCCCGCCAAGGCATGGTGCGCCTGCTCGCCGTGCTGGGCTTGCTGCTGCATATTCCTGTGGTGGTCAAATTAGTCGGCCAGTCCCCTGGGTTTCTGCCCGGCTTTACCACCAGCGCCACGCTACTGATGGCGGTGGCGGTTAATGTTGTGTTGGTCGCCAGCCTGTTTAAACCGGTGCTTAATGCGGGCATTGCGCTGTTTCCGCTAGCAGGTATTGCGCTCATTGCCGCCACTTGGCTACCGAATCAAGGCGGCCATACAGGGCTTACGCCCGGCATTTTGCTACATGCCGTGAGCTCTGCCCTAGCGTTTGCCGTATTGGCCATTGCCGCCGCACAAGCCGTGCTGGTCGGCCTGCAAAACCAGGCGTTACGCCATCATCATATTCGCGGCATTGTGCAGTCGTTACCGCCGCTGACCACCATGGAGCGAGTGCTTTTTGAGTTGGTCTGGGCGGGCATCATTTTATTAACGCTCTCCATCGCGAGTGGCCTTATTTTTCTGGATAACTTTTTTGCCCAGCACTTGGCGCATAAAACCGTGCTTTCGCTGCTGGCTTGGGTAATCTTCACGACACTGCTAATTGGTCGTTATCGCTTTGGTTGGCGCGGCATGCGTGCCGTGCGTTGGACACTCGGTGGCTGCGGCCTCCTCGTACTGGCCTATTTTGGCAGTAAGTTCGTACTTGAGATTTTACTCAATCAATAGCTACTCAACCGCTAACTAGGCGTCACCACGCCTTTGGTTGTCTTGACACACCACTCGCTACCTTCTACAAATCGAGCCTAATACGCCACAAAGGACTTTTCGACTTGAGCGACGACTTCCCCCTGGGGTTACTGTTCGGCCTGCTAGCCTTACTGATAGTGCTTTCTGCTTTTTTCTCCAGCTCTGAAACCGGCATGATGTCGATTAACCGCTACCGCTTGAGCCATCAGGCTAATAGCGGGGATCGCAGAGCCAAACGGGTCATGCGCCTGCTCACACGCCCAGACCGCCTGATCGGCGTTATCCTGATCGGCAATAATTTCGTCAATAACTTGGCAGCGTCGATCGCCACTATTATTGCCATTCACTTCTTTGGTGACGTATCAGGGCCTGCTATCTCCACCGCCCTGCTGACCATCACGATTTTGATTTTCGCCGAAGTGACGCCGAAGACCTACGCCGCGATTAAGCCCGAGCGGATTGCTTACCCGACGTCCTATGCCCTTGAGCCGCTGCTGAAACTGCTCTACCCGCTGGTATGGCTGGTTAACGTGATGTCTAACGGCCTACTCCGACTAGTGGGCGTTAAAAGCGTCGATAACGGCGGTGACAGCCTAACGCGTGATGAACTGCGTACGGTGGTTCACGAGGCCGGCACGTTGATTCCCTACCGTCACCGCGCCATGCTGCTGTCGATTCTTGACCTTGAGAACGTTACGGTTAATGACATTATGGTGCCTCGCCATGAAGTCCTGGGCATCGACCTGGATGACACGCTTGAGGATATTTTGACGCAGATTCGTACCAGCCAGCACACCCGGCTGCCGGTCTATAAAGGCGACATCAATAATATTATCGGCATGCTGCATTTGCGTAATGCGGCACGCTTTCTCTCTCGGGATGAAGTCACCAAGGCATCCATTGTTCAGGAAGCCCGCGAGCCCTATTTTATTCCCGAGTCGACACCTCTCCATACCCAGCTGCTCAACTTTCAAAAGCAGAAGCGGCGCATTGGCATCGTGGTAGATGAGTATGGCGATGTTGAGGGTTTGGTCACGCTGGAAGATATTCTGGAAGAGATCGTTGGTGAATTCACCACCGATGTCTCTGAAGATGAAGAGATTCACCAGCAGGACGACGGCAGCCATGTGATCGAAGGCACCGCCAATATTCGCGAAATTAATAAGATGCTCGGCTGGCAGCTTCCTACCGATGGCCCCAAGACGCTTAACGGGCTAATCCTTGAACACCTTGAAGCTTTTCCGGAAGGCCCAGCGTGCCTGCAGATCGACAATATGCGCATGGAGATTCTAGAGATCCGAGACAATCTCATCACCTCAGCACGCTGCTGGCAAAAAATACGCCTGCCACGCCGCTAGTCAGTTACAAGCAAGTGTTAATGACGGTTGGCCAGATCCTGGTCAGCTGCCGCTTTTAACGCCCTTACCCTTGCCTCTAGAAACCGCCGCAGCGCCATATCATCGGCATCCAGGCGATTGAGCGGTGGGCCAAAGTGCAAGCTGACCGGCGCCCGGAAACGCTTGGGGTATTTCTTCAGCGCCTTACCACCATGGTGAGACGTCCAGGAACCCCATAGACCCGCCAATCCAGCAGGGATTACCGGCACATCGTCCCGCGCCAGGATTGTCTCCAAGCCACGGCGAAAAGCGTGAATCTCACCATCTGGGGTCAATCGACCTTCAGGAAATACCATCACGACCTGACCCTGACGAAGGGCTGCGCTCACGTCATCCAAAGCGCGCCTGAGCGCGCCGGGGCTGCGCCGCTCAGACTCGATAGGAATAGCGCCCACCAGTTGGAACCACCACTTCAGCCAAGGGGAATCAAAAATCGGCTGATCCATAACAAAGCGCAGTGGCCGAGGGCTAGCACCGCCGAGCACCAAGGCATCCATAAAGCTTACGTGGTTACACACCACCAGCGCCGCGCCGTGTTTGGGAATATGGTGGCGCCCATGAACCTGCAGCCGGTAGCACAGGCGCATGGAGATAAAAATCAGCCAGCGCAACACTTGTCGAGTCACATTGACCCACCCCGTCACGTTGCCGCCTCACGGTGGCGTAAGCCAGCCAGAATGGTGCTCATCAGTTGGTCGAGCAACTCGTCCACTTTTAACTGCTGCCCCTGCCAGTAGCCCAAGCGCTCATTAAGGCCAAGCTGAACGAGTCCGTGTACGCTGCCCCACAGAGTGCGCCCCAATCGACGCGCTTCAAGGTCATCCAACGCAGGCTGATAGGATTTGAGCGATGCTTCCACCTGCGTAAACAGCGCTTCAATCAAATCGCTCTGGCGCTGATCAAGCTCACCCTCTTTTGCTAACGGGTAATCGAAAAGTAATTGCCAGCGGTAGCAGTCTTGTTCAGCGAAAAGCCAGTAGGCACGGGCTAGCGAACGTAACCATGGCTCAGGATCATCATCCACTAAGCTAGTAATGGTGTGCTGCAAGCGCGCCAGCGTTTCCACATTGACGTGCTGCAATAAGTTATTGAAGCTGCCATATAGTTTGAGTAGCGTGCTGGGGGCGCAGCCGACTTCCCTGGCCAGGGCACGCAGTGAAAGACCATGGACTGGCTGCTCAGCCAACCACTCATCACAAGCGTGCATGACCTGCGAATGGAGGGCATCGGGCGCATGCTGTCTAGGACGGGCCATGGCGATCTCTTAAGGTCAACGGCAAACGAGGAGGAATGCCTCACTGCACTTTAGCGGGAGTAAGGGTTACTATAGGATACCTTACATCGAACACTGTTTTCGACACTAAAACACTACAATTCGTGCTTAATTGCGCGAAGTCCCTCACATCCAGGGCCACTTCCACGACGATTTTGCTTAAGGAGATAGGCATGACGGGACGACTGCATGTGCAAAACTTACCGCTAACCCGTTTATTGCCATCGCTTGGCCTCCAGGAACCGCTGATTGAATCCCCGAACCTCGCGCCTCGACGGCCCATTTCGGCGATTCGCCTTGAGCAGGGCCAGTATCGGCTCTCGTCGGTTTTCTGGGGCCTAACGCCGCCCTGGCTGGAAGTGCTGGATCACGCACCCCACTGCGCCCGGTCTGAAACCCTGGAATCTCGGGCGATGTTTCGCGATGCTTTCGGCGCACGCCGCTGCGTTATTCCGGTGAGCGGTTTCTATGTATGGAAAACCCAATCACGCAGCAAACAGCCTTTTCTAGTGACTCAGGTGTCCCGGGCACCGCTACTGCTGGGCGCTTTGTGGTGCCGCTATCACACCACCTTAACGGCGTTCACCGACTCCTCTGCCTTGATTACCGTGCCCGCTAATATTCTGCTATCACCACTAACGGATCGCCTGCCGGTGGTCATTCCCAATCATGCGCTATCCACCTGGCTCAACCCCGATACCGATACTGAAACGCTTAACTCACTACTAGCGCCCGCCCCTTTGGAACTGTTGGGCGCTTTTCCGGTATCTAAATATGTCAATAATCCCGCCTATCAGTCATCGGCTTGTGCCCACCCCACCGGGTCGATGCTGCGCTGGGCTGTGTCTCAGGAGCTGTAATGTTGCGATCCCCTTGTTTCAAGCACTGGCATCACCTGCCTCAGCGTGCACTGCTCGCTGTCATCATAAGCCTTTGGGTAGCGCCGCTTGCGTTAGGCGCTGACAATGAGGCCCTTGCCGACACGGATGCAGTAGACGCTGTTAAAGAAACAGTCACCCCGATTACCAGTCCTTATGACAGCCGCGACTACCGCGTTTTGACGCTTGAAAATGGGCTTAATGTGCTACTGGTCAGCGACCCCGAGGCAGATAAAGCAGCAGTGTCAATGAACGTCCGCGTGGGCAGCGCGCAAGATCCTGATGATCTCCAGGGCTTGGCCCACTTTCTGGAGCATATGCTGTTTTTAGGCACCGAACCGTATCCAGAATCCGACGGCTACCAGCGCTACATCTCCAATAACGCCGGTTCTCATAACGCCTTTACGGCGCAGCAGGACACCAACTACTTCTTTGATATTGAGCCATCGGCACTGCAGGGCGCGCTTGACCGCTTCAGCGAGTTTTTCCTTTCGCCGCTGTTCAATGCGGATCACCTGGAAAGCGAGCGCAATATTGTTCACTCGGAGTATATGGCGCGGATCCGTGACGAATCGCGGCGTGAAAACGATGTCCTGAATCAGCTACTCAACCCTGACAACCCCACCACCGGGTTTGCCGTCGGTAGCCGCGAGACATTAGCCAGCCCACCTGAAGGCGAAACACCTCTGCGCGAGCGAGTGATTGATTTTTATCACCGGCATTACGACGCCAATGTCATGAATCTGGCCATTGTCGCGCCCCAACCACTGGATCAGCTGGAAGAGTGGGTCGCCGAACGCTTTGCCGCTATTCCCGACAACGATTTGAACGTGCCGAGTATAGAAGCGCCGTTAGTGGAGTCGGATACCCTCCCCCGCTATATCGAACGCCAATCGCTGCAAAACCGGCGCCAGCTACGCTTCTACTTCCCAGTACCCGACCCCACCGACGACTACCGTACAAAACCAACACAACTGATCGCCCATTTACTCGGCGATGAAGGCGATGGCAGCCTGCTGGCGGTACTGCGCGATGCAGGGCTTGCCGACGGTCTTTCCGCTGGCGTTGGCCGGGGCGACGGAAACGAGGCACTGTTCACTGTTTCCATCAGTCTGACCCCGGCGGGCGCCGGGCGTCTGGACGATATTGAAGCCACCCTGTTGGCGGCCATTGAGCAGCTGCGTAACGACGGCCTCGCCGAGTGGCGCTACGAGGAACAGGCAGACCTTAACGAGCAGGGGTTCCGTTTCCAGCAGCATGGTGCACCTCAGCAGGAAGCGACGCGCCTCTCCATGAGCCTCTCGCGCTACCCGGTAGAAGATGTGCAGTACGCGGCTTACCGCATGGATGGCCCTGATGCCGAGCGTCAACAAGAGTACCTGGACGCACTAACGGCGGATAATATGCTGCGCTTCTACTCAGCGCCGGACGTGGAGAGCGATACCGTGTCCCCCTGGTTCAACACTGAGTGGCGCGAGCAAACGCCCGACCAGCCGGGTCAAGCCTTAAGCGGCTTAGCGCTGCCCGGCCCCAACCCGTTTATCGCCAATGACTTAACCTTGCTGGAAGGGCAGGATGAGCACCCCAGCCTGCTGGTCGATACGCCATCATTTACTACCTGGCATATGCAAGCTGCGCGCTTTAACACCCCCAGCGTCGAGTGGCGTGTCAGCTTGCAAAACCCAACCGCTAGCTACTCCGCCCAAGAGGCAGTGCTTACCCGGCTGCTCGCCAGTTGGCTTAACGACAGCCTGAATGAATCTCTCTACCCGGCGTGGCTGGCAGGCCAATCGTTTAGCGCTTACCCGCACTCCCGCGGCATGACGCTTTCGTTCTCAGGCTGGCGGGACGGGCAAACGCCCCTAATCGAGCAGGCGATTGAGCAGCTTAAAAACGCAGAGATTGACGACGGTGCTTTTGAGCGCGTGCGTTACCAGCTGCAGCGTGAATGGCGCAACGCGCCCCAGGCGTCGTTATATGGCCAAGCCAGCCGTACACTGGGCGAAGCCTTGCTTACACCTCAGTGGTCGACTGCGGATCTACTCGCCGCCAGTGAACGCTTTGACCGTCACCACCTAGAGAATTTCCGCCAACGTTTTCTGGATGATCTCTATGTCGATGCCATGGCAGTCGGCAATCTTGATGCCGAGCTGGCTCGCGAACAAGCAGAGCTGATACGCGCCGAACTACGTCCACGCTTAACCCGCGAGGAGATACCCAGCCTAACCCCGCTGGCGGTAAATAAAGAGCACACTGTGCTTCACCCTCATAGCTCGCGAGATGAATCGTTGGTGCTGCGCTATCTGCAAGCGCGTGATCACACCCCTGAAGAGCAAGCGACAACCAGCGTGATTGCCCAGTGGTTGGATACGCCGTTCTACCAGCAGCTGCGCACTGAACAGCAACTTGGCTACATCGTTAACGCTGGCTATTCGCCCCTTCTAGAAGCACCGGGCATTGCGTTAGTGGTGCAATCGCCAGATGCCGACAGCGATACGATCGCCGAGCGGATGGATGCGTTTCTTGAGGACGCTGGCCAGCGACTCGATCAGTTAAGCGACGAAGCGTTAGCGCCCCACCGCCAAGCAGTTCACGACCAGCTGCGCCAGCGCGACACGAGCTTATCGGGCATGGCCAACCGCTACTGGCAGGCCACGGCTCTGGAAGACGTGCGCTTTGACCGCCGTGAACAACTGGCGGAATTAGCCCTTAACGTTAGCCTTGATGACATCAAGGCCCTTTGGCCATCGCTACGTGAACACATGCTAGACGTGCGTTTCAATCCAGGCGATGAACCCAGCGATGTCGCCGATTATCGGGAGGCCCGCTCACCACTGCCCAGCGTGCATGAGCAGCAAGCCACCCCGTAACACTTAATTGTAACGACTCGTTATTGATAGCGGCTCAGGCGTCAAACGCCTGAGCTGGCATCATGGCTTCGACGAACATGACCAGCTCTTCCAGAATCTGCCGCTCGCGATCAGTAAGCGTTTGCTGATTGTACTGAGCGATCTCCCGCGCAAACGCCTTTAATGTAAAGCCCGCTAGCGCAGGGTCATTAATGCGCATCCAGCGATACGCCTCCCACTGCTCACGCTCTTCGCCTTCCAAGGTGTCGGGGTAGCTACGCGCACGAAAGCGAAACAACATCTCTTCCAAGCGTGGATCTTGGAACGCAAAACGCTGCCCCACTAAGTCCCACGGCTCCATTTCACGCACACGCTCCATCTGCTGGCGGTCGGCGGCGGAAAAGAAGCTGCCTGAATAGAGCATTAGATCTGGGTCTTGCGGTGCATCTTCATAGCCTGCGTTAAATACCTCTGCGACCTTCTCAGCCACACCGCTGGCATCACGCAGGGTTTTCCAATGCTGCCGACAGGCCGTCACATCCAAGCCTAAACGTTCAACGATAGAGCCATACTCCCCCTTTTGTGGCCCATCGACATCTTTTAAGGCACTGGCAGGAAAGACCACCGGGCAGCGGTTGATATGAATCACTTTCAGCGGAATGCGTACATCGCCTTCGGCCAAATCTTGCTGACTAACAAACACACGGTCACGAATCTGTTCCACCGACATACTAAGCATATCGCTGGGATCAATGCTTAAATCGTAAACGATGACCCCGTTGGGGTTGGTCGGGTGTTCAGCCAACGGCATCACCAGGGCGCTGCAGCCACGGCTAGCGGGATAACGGCGGGAAATATGCAATAGAGGTTTGGCATTGGCCAAGTCGAGCTGCTTAGCCACCGCACGCTTACCGCGCAGGCCGAGCAAGTAATCAAACAGCTTCGCATTGCGCTCCTTGAGAAGACGCGCCAAGGCGATTGTTGCGCGCACATCGGCCACTGCGTCATGAGCCCCCTCATGGGCAATACCGTTCGCTGCCGTTAAGTGCTCAAGCTTAAAACTGGGCGCACCATCTTCGCGCAGCGGCCACTCGATGCCCGTAGGGCGCAACGCATAAAAAGCGCGCACCACATCAATCAAATCCCAGCGGGAGTTGCCGTTTTGCCACTCGCGGGAATAGGGGTCGAGCAGATTTCGGTAAAATAGGTGGCGGGACACTTCGTCATCAAAGCGCAGGCTGTTGTAGCCGACTACGCAGGTGCCCGGTTCACTCATATGGCGCTGAATTTCGCCCGCGAACTCTGCTTCAGCCAAGCCATGGCGTTGCGCTTTTTGAGGGGTAATGCCGGTGATCAAACAGGCGGCGGGGTGCGGTAAATAGTCATCGGCCGGTTTGCAGTAGAGCTCAATCGGCTCGCCGATCTCGTTCAATTCGGCATCAGTGCGCAGGGCTGCGAACTGGGCTGGACGATCGCGACGCGGGTCAGCCCCGAAGGTTTCATAGTCATGCCAGAGAAAACTGGCAGGGGCAGCATTGGGTGGCGCCATGAACAAACACTCCGCTGGGCAATGAAAAGCCCAAGCGTAGCACACCCGCTACCCCTTTCGCCGCGTCTTACGCTCTTAAGATCCGCTCTTGGGAAGCGTAACGTTTAGCTCCAGCACGGAGCAGTTGTCTTCGCTATCCAATGAAATCTGAATGGCATCGTCATCTACATGCACGTAACGGCGAATTACTTCAAGCAGTTCGCGCTCAAGCAGCGGCATATAGTCGGGCTGACCGCGCTGGCTACGCTGATGCGCCACAATAATTTGCAAACGTTCTTTGGCTACCGAGGCGGATTTCCTGCGCTCACGCTTCAAGAACTCCAGCAGTTTCATCGACGACCTCCCCCGAACATGCGGCTCAGCAGGCTTTTACGTTGCATTTCGTGGAAACGCAGCGGCATGTCTTCACCGAGCAGGCGAGATACGGTGTCGCTATAGGCTTGGCCCGCGTCACTCGCGATATCGTGAGTCACTGGTACGCCCTGGTTGGAAGCACGCAGTACGGCTTCTGACTCAGGAATCAAGCCCAACAGGTTGATCGCCAGTATTTCACGGATATCGTCCAGCGTCAGCATGTCGCCGGAGGTAACGCGTTCCGGGTTATAACGGGTAACCAGCAGGTGCTCCTTGATAGGGTCTTCGCCCTGCTCCGCACGCCGGGTTTTAGAGGCAAGCAGCCCTAAAATACGGTCAGAATCGCGCACTGACGATACTTCAGGGTTGGTAACCACGATGGCTTCATCGGCAAAATACATCGCCAACTGAGCACCACGCTCAATACCGGCGGGTGAATCGCAAAGAATGTAATCGAAGTCTTCTTTCAACTTCTCGAGAATTTCCGCGACGCCTTCCTGGGTCAGGGCATCTTTATCGCGGGTTTGAGAAGCCGGCAAAATAAACAAATTTTCGACGCGTTTATCACGAATCAGCGCTTGATTAAGCCCCGCTTCGCCTTGAATCACGTTGACTAAGTCATATACCACACGCCGTTCACAGCCCATGATGAGATCAAGATTACGCAGACCTACATCAAAATCGATGACGACGGTTTTTTTACCGCGCAGCGCAAGCCCTGTGGAAATTGCCGCCGCACTGGTGGTTTTGCCGACCCCTCCTTTACCAGAGGTCACTACAATTATCTTGGCCAAGAGTCACTTCCTTCTTGAAGTCGTTCTTCGCGAGCGCGAGTCATTATGCCGCTCTGCGCATAACGGGAACGTCAATGTCATCAACAAGCCATACTGTAACGGATAGCGTCTTCGGCGTCGCTAGTCATGAAACACCAACGCAGCCTCATACCAATACATTAGCCTAATGGCTTAATTTCAAGCTGTTCTTTTGTAAAGTGAACTTCTGTGGGGCGCCCCAGAAGCTGTGCATCAATATCTTCCGAACGTTTGTAATTGCCTGCCACTGACAGCAACTCGGCTTCCAGCTCACGGCAGTAAATACCCGCCTGGGTGTTGCCATGGATACCTGCGAGAGCACGGCCACGCAGCGCGCCGTAAACATGAATACTGCCTGCTGCAAGCACTTCTGCCCCCGCATTTACCGCCCCAATCACGACCAAATCCCCTTCAGAAGCACTAACCTGCTGCCCCGAGCGAACGGTACCACGGTATAGGCGAGTGGCAAGTGCCGGAGCGTCTACGTCGCTTATGGGAGCCTCTTCACGGCTGACTTCCTGCACGGGAGAGCTATTAACGCTTTCGAGCACCCGCGGACGCCCCTCTTCGACCGGCGGGAACCAACCCAACCCCAGCGCCCAGGCCGACTGGCGCACAGGCTCAGCGCCACCGCGCACTGCTACCGGCAATAGCTTATGGTCGCGGCACACGGCACAAATACGCTCAAGGGCTAAGTGCGGTTCATCTAGCTTTTCCACGCTGAGCACAACCGGTGTATGCTGAAAGAAAGCAGGCGATTGGGAAAGTTTGCCAGCCAACTGCTGCCGGATTCGTTCCGGGTCAGCGCTACTTAGCTCCATGACGGTCATCGGCAGCATGCCGCCTTTGAAGGTAAAGGCCACTGCGGCACTATCCACGTTAAGGCTCATGGCCGAACTCCCTGTCATGTTCAGATAAGATAAAGGTAGCGTACTATCACGCATTGTGGTCTAGAAAATAGTCGCTTACCACACCATGCTTATTACAAGATAGTAAGGCCAAGCTAAGCGACAGCGCCGGCGACTGCAACCGCCGCATTGCTGACTAACGATTTTTTTCACGCTACGCACCAGCAGGATGATCCATGCACGGACTGTTAAGACGCCTGTTCGCACCTCGGTGGCAGCATCCCGACCCCGAAGTACGTCGTCAGGCCCTCCAGCGACTCGACCCTGAGCAATCAGAACAGCGCCAAGCGCTGCAGTCGCTCTCTCAAGATCCCGATAGCCAGATACGCCTTGCTGCGCTGCTGGCGTTGGATGACTGCGCAGGCTTAGTCGATGCTTATCCGCATCATCAGCAAAATGAAGCCTGGTTTAATGCGGTTTGCCAACGGCTAAGCGGGCTTGAAGGCCATACCGACCTGCAGCAGCGTCAAGTGCTGGTTGAGCTTGTTGAAGAGCCGCGAGCGTTAAACGCGGTAGCCTTACAGGCCGACAATCTAACATTACGCTTAATGGCATTGAGCAAGCTTACTGATGAGAACGACCTGATACATCAGGCCTGCCATAACGGCGTGGCCGCGGTTCGTCACCAGGCTGCTGAGCGCATTGAGGATGAAGAGGGACTCAAACGCTTATTGAAAGAAGCACGCCGTGACCGCCAAGTAGCTCGTTTAGCGCGGGAACGCCTTAACCGCTTACGTAGCGATGCGCAGTGGCTAGAAGCTGAAGCACAGCAGCGTGAAACGCTGCTGTGCCAACTGGAACAGCATGCTCGCGCGCCGTGGGAGCCGCTTTATGGCGGTCGTTTCCGGCATCTTGAACGGCAATGGGAACAACTCACTCAACCACCAACCGTTGAGCAGGAGCAGCGTTTTCACCAAGCGCTGCTCAATTGCCGCAAAACACTGCACGATCATGAGACTCAAGAGCAGGCTCGCCAACAGAGCGCAGAGCGCCGCGACGAAGCCGAAACCACGCGCGAACAGTTACTTGAAGGGATTGAAGAAACCCTAGACGGCCTACGTCACGCGTCTGCCATGACCGTACAGGATATAGACAGCCTGCGCGCTCAGCGCCAGCTACTCGGCCAGCGCTGGCAAGCGCTTTCCGACATGCATCCGCCGAGCGATACTATACGCCAGCGTTATACGGTAGCGATTCAACACTATGACCAATGCCTGGAAGCTTGGCAACGCTGGTGCAAGGTTAGCGCCAATATGGAAACGGCGCTGGCTAATGGTGACCACACCACCTTGGCGACACAGGTTAGCGAGTGCCAGTGGCCCGACACGTTAACGCCCCCCGCGCTGCTGGGTCGTGCCCATGCGGTACTTAGCGACGAAACTAACGCCCCATCGCCTCCGGCGGAAGATCAAGCCACACTCACGACCTATGCGGGCGAACTCGATTCCTTTGAGCACTTACTAGAGCGTGGCGCCTTCAAAAGCGCCAGCCGCCTACACCAGCGGCTTAAACCTCGTATTGAAGGGCTAGAAAGCGCTGCCGCTCAACCGCTCAAAACTCGCCTGAAGCACTTAGCAGCACGGCTAGCGGAGTTACGCGATTGGCGTGGATTTGTCGCCGGACCAAAGCGTGAGCAGCTATGTGCCAGCATCGAAGCGTTAGCCAACGACCTTCACATGGCAGAAGAAGCGCTTGACCGTCACCATCGTCAGTTGGTTAAAGAGTGGAAATCACTAGGTGATGCAGCGGCCAACCGCGAGCAGTCCGCTCGTTTTCGCAGCGCCTCGGACCGTATTCATGAGCGTCTCGCTCCTTGGCGAGATCAGCTTAGCAAAGAGCGCGAGATTAACCTTCAAGCCCGTGAAGCGCTATGCGCTCAACTTGAAAGCTTGTTGGCCCAGCCAGCTGAAAACGCCGACCCCGATGTACTTCGGCAAATTCGCGACAAGGCACGCCACCAATGGCGTCACTACAGCCCCGTCCCCCGTGACCGCTCAGAAGCCGTTGGTCGCCGCTTTGGCACTATTCGTCATCAGCTACAGGCACTAATTGATCAGCGTGCCGATACGATTGCCTCACAGAAACGGGAGCTGATCAGTCAGGTAACCGCACTGCGCAGTGATGACAGCCAACCGTTGGCACAACGCATTCACCACACCAAACAGCTACAACAGCAGTGGCGAGCGCTCGGGCGAGCCCCAAAAGGCGAAGAGCAAACGTTGTGGCAAACCTTTCGACATGAGTGTGACCAGCTTTTTGCCCAGCGCGATGCGCATAAAAATGAGCAAGCGGCACGCCAACAACAGCAGCTTGATGAGATGCAAACGCTCATCGATCAAATGGATAGCTGGCAGCCCATTGAGGCCAGCGAAGCCTCCACGTTGGATAACTTTCTAAACCAGGCCAACCAGCTCGAGCCGCTGCCACGCAATCGTCGCAGCGAAGGCATGCAGCGACGCATGAGCGGCATTGTGCGGGCACGTCGCGAACGCTTAAATCGGCTCGCCGTCGTCAATACGGTTCAGCAGTGGCACGCCATTATGCCGCTAGTGAATGCTCACTTGGCCGCCGACCAGAACTACCTGAGCGAGGGAACTCTCACCCAAGTGGATGCGCAAGTGTTGCTCAGCGCCCCCCTTCCGGCGGCCTTTAAAGAGGCACACACCACCCGCAATCAGCAGCGCCATCGTGTAGCGGTGCCATTATCTGATAATAACTATGCCAAGCTGGCGGAGTCTCTCGCCCGCTTGAGGGTACATCTCTCTATGTTGGCTGTTGGTAGCGTGCGGCAAAGCGATGAGCCGCTGCGGCTAGCCATCCAGGTAGAACGCTTGAACGAGGGTTTCAGCCAGGAGCGCAGTCGTGATGAAGAAGTCACCGACATTCTAGCCGCGCTTTTGGCACTGGGACCGATGCCTGCCGCACTATGGGCTGAAGAAGTAGAAGAGCTGGATAACCTGCTAAGCCGCTTGGCAAGAATTCCCCTGCCTTAGCAAATGATGAAATATCAATAACAACGGGAGGCTGAGCGCCTCCCGTTTGCGTTCTCCTCTAAGTAAAAGGAGCTGGTTTTTATCAGCCAGTGGCGAACCACTAGCCCATAAACTGACCACCGTTGATATCAATGTTAGCACCGGTAATAAACCCTGATTCCTTGTCGGCTAAGAAAGTGACCAAGCGGCCAATCTCTTCTGGCGTGCCATAGCGCTTCACTGGGATTGTTTCCCGAATGGCTTCGCGCACTTTTTCGGGAATATTCATGATCATATCGGTAGCGATATAACCAGGCGATACCGTGTTAACCGTGATCCCCTTGGTCGCCGTCTCCTGCGCCAGCGACATGGTCAAGCCGTGCATGCCAGCTTTCGCCGCCGCGTAGTTCACCTGACCAAACTGCCCCTTACGGCCATTGATGGATGAAATATTGATGATCCGACCATAGCCATTCTCTAGCATCATCTCAATGACACTACGGCAGGTATTAAAAACACTGTTGAGGTTGGTATCGAGCACTTCGTACCACTGCTCGTAAGACATTTTCTTCATGGTGCCATCACGGGTAATACCCGCACAGTTCACTAGTACACTGATGGGGCCATACTTGTCATGAATTTCGCGGGCACCTTCCAGGCAGGCGTTGTGGTCAGAAAGGTCGACACCGGACAATTCGATATTGTTATAGCCGTCAGCACGCTGCGTTTCTAGCCAGGTCTTGGCCTTATCGGGGTTGTGGTAACCCGCGACGACCAAATATCCCGCATCTGCCAACGAACGACAAATTGCCGTACCGATACCACCAGTTCCACCAGTTACCCAGGCGACGGGGGCTTGATTGGTCATTGACTACCTCCCTGAAATGACAAATGGCTTGGGTCTAAAAGTATATGGGTTGTGTCACAAGCCATTGTGAATAAGCGCGGTTGCGCCTGTATTACCCTAGTGCATTACTGGCTTGAGCAAGGCACCAACGTAAGCTTTTTGTTATGGCTATCTAAAGCATAGCTGCACTCCTCTCATGTTGCAGCAGGATGCTCGCTACTGCCATAAGCCGAACGTGTTAATACCCCTATTGACTTCATGCTAGATCTCTGTAGAATACGCCACACGTTGATGCGGGGTGGAGCAGTTTGGTAGCTCGTCGGGCTCATAACCCGAAGGTCATCGGTTCAAATCCGGTCCCCGCTACCAATATTTTGAGAGGCAGATCAGTTACTTACTGATCTGCCTTTTTTGTTTTCGTTCGTCTGCTAACTTCCTGTGACACATCTGTGACGTATATGTGACACATTCGCTCCGTTGCTTGCCTTTTAAAATTACTCTTATGACCTTCAGTCAACGATTGTCAGCATTAATCATTTCTCATTTTTCTCATGATCTTCTTGAATTTCAAGCAAATCACCCACCTTACAATTGAAAAGTTTGCATAGCTTATCTAATGCATCCAGCTCGATTCGCTGAGCGGTTTCTTTATAAAGAAGCGTAACAGTATTGCGGTTAAGGCCTGTTTCACGCGCAACATCCACGATCTTCATTTTGTGCTCACCCATCAAGCGCGCGAGATGACAACGAACCATCAAAATCTCCTGTAAATGCTTTTTGTCATCCTGAATGGCAAAAAATGCTTGCAAATGGTATTTTGCTGTCTAAAATGTCATTCAGGATGACATTCTGATACTTGGAATGCCTTTTAGTCACGCAGAATACCACTCCTTCTGGAGGTTTTCGATGGATTCATCTTATACCTATCTCACGACCGAAGAGCTTGCCCAGCGCATCAAGTACGACTGCCGTACTATCCGACAGCAACTAAAAGACAGCGTCCTTATCGAGGGCACCCACTACATCAAGCCATTTGGCCGACGGAAAATTTTGTTCTTGTGGGAAGCCGTTGAAAAAGAAATGCTGAAAGCCGCTCATGGCAACATTTCCATTCCGATGGCAAATGGAGGCTATAGCCATGGGTAAGGTTCGCCAACGTAAAGAGACGGGTAAGCTCTATCTGGATTTTTTCTACCAAGGCCTGCGGTTACGTGAGCAAACTGCACTGAAAGACACGCCTACTAACAGAAAAAAGGTGGAGCAATTACTGGCAAAGGTAGAAGCAAAAATTTTGCTAGATGATCTCGACTATGCTGAATTTTTCCCTGGCAGTAAAAATTTGCAGAAGCTGGGGTTAAATAACGCCGCTAAAAATCAATCTCTTCAACCTGCACAGATCGAGAACACTCAACCGGCTGTGGAGACACCGCTCTTCAACGATTTTTCTGATCAGTGGTTCGACGAAAGCAAAATCCAATGGCGTGCTTCCCACGTACGCAATGTGAGCTCGATCCTGGATAGCTCACTTAAGCCAGCGTTTGGGAAAAAGCACATCGGAGATATCACCAAGGCGGACATCCTGGCGTTCCGCACCAAACTAGCCAAGCGCAGGGGCCGTGGTGCCACGGGGCTGGTATCGCCTAAAACGATCAACAGCCATATGTCCATTTTGCGTATGGTGCTCGATGAGGCGGCCGAGCGTTTCGATTTTGAGACGCCGTACAAAAACATCAAGCCGTTAAAGCTACAGAAGACGCACATCGAGCCATTTTCGCTACACGAGGTGCAACGCATCATCGATAACGTCCGCGCAGACTATTGCAACTATTACACCGTGCGCTTCTTTACCGGCATGCGCACCGGTGAAGTCGATGGGTTGAAGTGGACAAATATTGATTTTGCTAAGCGGGAAATCTTGGTACGCGAAACACTGATTAATGGCGAAACAGAATACACCAAGACCGATGGCTCGCAGCGTGAAATCCCTATGTTTGGTCAAGTGTATGACGCGCTAAAAACGCAGTACGCCGCCACTGGGCATATGAGTAAGTACGTGTTCTGCAATCAGTTGGGGCAGCCTCTTGATCACAATAACGTGACGAAGCGCGTGTGGTATCCCTTGTTGAAGACTCTTGGGCTGACCAAGCGGCGCCCTTACCAAACGCGCCATACCGCCGCGACGCTTTTTCTGGCCTCAGGTGAAAACCCTGAATGGGTGGCGCGAATGCTGGGCCACAGCTCCACCGAGATGCTGTTTAAGGTGTATTCGCGTTACGTCCCCAATGCCACCCGTATGGATGGCTCAGCCTTTGAGCGTTTGCTCGGCAATACCACGCCTACCAAGCCCCAGAAGGAGCAGCATCATGAAACGGCTTGATAACGTCCCTACTCACCTGTCTCGCACCTTCACGGGCACTTATCGCCTTACTGGCCGCGTGGTGGAGTTCGACAACTCGAAAACGCCTTTCTTAAAGCTGCGGCTAAGCGATTGTGTGGGGGATCAAATCGCGGTGCTCAACTTGAGCAAAATAACGGTACCGGAGCGCATCGGCCATCTAGACTTTGTTACCGCTTCCGGAGTGAAGTGTTTGTCAGGCCAATTCTTACTTGATGAGTTTCGCAAGGCGACCCGAGAGGAAGTGATCACGTTGAATACACTGCAGTCGTTGCCGCGAGTGTACTCCCCGATGCCAGAAGTATTCGATAAGTTAGTCGCGACCGTGCAGTCGCTTCAATCAGACTGTCTTCGCGAGTTTTTAACGCGGGTACTGGAACGCAAGGATCGTCTTGAAACTTTTTTGAATGCGCCGGCCAGCGTCAATTATCACCATGCCTACCCGGGCGGCTTGCTAGAGCATTCGCTGAACGTCGCTAATAACGCCGTAGCAATGCTGCGCCTGAACGAGCCTACTATGCCGCGCCTAATGCAGGAAGCATGCTTTGTGGCGGGGTTATTGCACGATATTGGGAAGACCTATACCTACGACTCGAAAGGCAAACCGAACGCCGCCTGGAAGCTTTGCAGCCACGATGCCTTTACCTTGGAAGCCTGCGCCTATGGGCTGGCGTATTTGGATAAGCACGCCCCTGACCTTGCCATCATCCTGCGGCATGTGTGGACATGCGCCTCACCTGGTGCGCGCTACGGCCAGAAAGCAGCCATAACGCTCGCTCGATATATCCGTGATGCTGATGGACAAAGTGCAATGGCCGACAACCAAATGCGAGCGTTTTGTACCAAAAGCCACTGGGGCTTCAGCCGCCTTGGCCAAAATTTATTCTGGCGGCCAGAAGTATCCACCTCACAGCCTCAATAGCACCGCGTATTAAACCGTTCTAATGCCGCCTAAAGTTTCGCTTGGCGGCCTTTTTGTACGCTCTATCTGGGTGGTTTAGCGAAATGATATGTAACACCACCTTACTACATGAAACATCCTTACTCAGAGCTCAAATTATCCGGCCAAGCAACCGGGGAGCCTCCTCAAAATCCAAGTACAAGACCTAATGGTGTCTACGAAACTCGGGGCGATTCAGTTATGGGTTGGCACCCGCTTGTAGGTACAGAGGTAATCCCCCCGAAAAATAATCGCGGTGATAAGTGGAATTTTGTACTCTGAACAGACAGGAGATTCCACATGCGAAAATCACGTTTTACCGACAGCCAGATCATGGCGATTCTGAAGCAAGCCGAATCTGGCGTGCCGGTTCCTGAACTTTGCCGCGAGCACGGTATGAGCAGTGCCACGTTTTATAAATGGCGTTCGAAGTATGGCGGTATGGACGCGTCCATGATGAAGCGCCTCAAGGACCTGGAAGACGAAAACCGTCGACTCAAGAAGATGTACGCCGAAGAGCGCTTGAAATCCGAGCTTCGCCAGGAGGCCCTTGAGGGAAAGTGGTAAAGCCATCTCAACGCCGAGAGATGGCAAAAAATGCAGTTGATGCCGATCGCTGCAGTGTACGGCTGGCCTGTGTGGCCTTTGGTATCAGTGAGACCTGTTATCGCTACCGGGCAAAGCTGAGCCATGAGAACGCGGTGATTGCCGACTGGCTGGTGCGTTTAACCCATAACCAGCGTAACTGGGGGTTTGGGCTGTGTTACCTGTATCTGCGCAACGTGAAGGGCTTCGGCTGGAACCATAAGCGCATCTACCGGATTTACCGGGAGCTGGAGCTTAACCTGCGGATCAAGCCCAAGAAGCGACTGGTGCGGAAAAAGCCGGAACCCTTGTCGGTACCGCAGGTTCTGAACGGCTGTTGGTCTATGGACTTCATGCACGACCAGTTGGCAGACGGCCGAACGTATCGATTGTTCAACGTGCTCGATGACTACAACCGGGAAGGTCTGATCATCGATGCAGACTTCTCGCTGCCGGCAGAGCGCGTAATACGCTCTCTCACGCAGTTGATCGAATGGCGCGGCAAGCCAAAAGCCATTCGCTGTGACAACGGCCCGGAATACATCAGCGGTAAGCTCGTTACCTGGGCAAGGCAGGAAGGCATTGAACTTCGATATATCCAGCCGGGGAATCCGCAGCAGAATGCTTATGTTGAACGCTACAACCGAACAGTCCGTTATGATTGGTTGAGCCATTATCTTTTCGACTCGATCGCTGAAGTACAGGATTTTGCCACACGCTGGCTCTGGACGTACAACCACGAGCGACCGAACATGGCATTGGGTGGGATAACACCGAAACAGAAGGTGGCCATGGCGGCCTAACCAACTCTACTTATCGCTTCGGTTATAAATGGGGGGATTACCGTGTCGAACGATTCCGTTCCGTTGGCAATTACCAGCCTGGGTTCTCCAACATAGGCCGCAATATTCTCGCCACCGACCGGCAAGGCATACTCAATGCTGATCGCGTTGTATAGATCAACGACGGGATCAATGCTCGGTAGGCTGCCATCGCGCAACACCCGCTTGCGTAGAGCATCGGAGGAGCTGGGGGTGCGCTGTGGTTTGGCGCCGAAGGCACGGAACACGTCGGCCCAAGCCGACGAATGTGCCTTGGCCCAGGCAACATCCCCCTCGGCTAGCGACCGGCAGGCACGGGACAGGGCCTCAGTTGCTATACCTGGGTCGGCGATCTTCGCCGCTTCCACACTAATGCTAAGTGCACGAAATCCCGGTGCGATGCGAGATATCCCTGAATCGATTGACGGTAAGACAACATTCATTGGAGAATCACTCTAGTGACCATTTTATTCTATGATAGTGACCAATGACCAATAAAGTCAATATAACGACCGACCCCGGAGCCGATGCACAATTCATCAGCCAGGCCGTCGCCACCAAGCTCAAAGCGTATAGAAAAGAACAGAAGCTTTCCCTCGACGAGCTATCCCGGCGTGCGGGCATCAGCAAGGGAATGCTCGTCGAGATGGAGAAAGGGCTCGCCAATCCCAGTATCGCTAGCTTGTGCAAGGTAGCAGCAGCACTCGGCATATCGGTAGCAGATATCGTGAATGTCGCCAGCCCTCCGGCGGTGCACCTTATTGAGAGCCAGGACATCCCGACGCTATGGACGGGCCCCAAGGGAGGCACCGCTCGGCTGCTTGCGGGTACGAGTGGCCCCAATATGATCGAGATGTGGCGTTGGGAGATGCAACCTGGGGAGCTATTCAAGGCGCTCAGCCATCCGAATGGAACGTATGAGCTGTTTCATGTAGAGCAAGGAGAACTGAGGATAGAAGTCGGTGAAACCGAGCTTGTCGTTCCAACTGGCTGTTCAGCCGTGGCAAGGACGGACGTACCCCATCTGTACGCTAATGATGGCGAATCCAGGCTTGTCTTTATGATGACCGTTGTTGAACTTCACCAATAGGTAACGGTAGTCAGAGGTTTCAATATCTTATTTCCAAAAGGCATGGACCCCAATTGCAAAGAGAGAATGCTTACTATGTTCCTTAAGATGTACCAGGTTGACGCCTTTTCTGACCGGGTCTTTGGCGGAAACCCCGCTGCCGTTCTGGTACTTGAAGACTGGCTGCCGGACAGCCTGATGCAGTCTATAGCTTCAGAAAATAACCTTGCGGAGACGGCCTTCGTGAAGCGCGCCGGTGACGGCTGGAACCTGCGGTGGTTCACACCTACGGTGGAAGTGGATTTCTGCGGCCACGCCACGCTTGCGACCGCGCATATTCTGGTAACGGAATATGGCATACCGGGACCGCTCTCGTTTTCAGCCCGCGTCGGACATCTGAAGGTTGAGGTGAAAGAGAACGGCTACCTGCTCGATCTGCCGTGCATTCCTCCGGAAGACTTGGCGCAGCTTCCAGACATTATCAGCCCTATCTTCAGTAATCAGGCTGAGAGCTGGTTCAGGAATTTCGAAAATATCTTTGTGGTGCTGTCCGGTGAAGATGCGGTCAGAGCTTGCCAGCCTGATTTAAGCGCACTTGCGGGACTGGGGCCGGTCGGCGTTGTGATCACGGGTCAGAGCACGAGCAGCCAATATGACTTTGTCTCGCGTTACTTTGCGCCGGGGGCGGGCATCCCGGAGGATCCGGTGACCGGCTCAATACATGCCACCCTGGTTCCTTACTGGGCAGAGAAACTGGATAAAAAGTGCCTTTCTGCCTGGCAGGCCTCCCAGAGAGGGGGCCATCTGGCCTGCGAGCTGAAAGAAGACAGGGTAGTTATCGAAGGGAAGGCAGCCACATTCATGAAAGCGGAGATTTGCCTGCCGGCATAATGGCCTGAGCACTTAGAATTTGAGGTCGCCAATCTTGCATATTCATTAATTTATACCGGAGACCATTTTGACTGAATTACTAGCTGTTATCACTATTACTCTACTGGCCGTTATCAGCCCGGGACCGGATTTTGCAATGGTTTCTCGCAACAGCCTCATTCTGTCGCGCCGTGCGGGCCTGCTCACGGCATTCGGGATTGGGCTGGGCGTTCTCGTCCACGTTTCATATACGCTGCTCGGCGTGGGTCTGTTGATCCAGCAGTCGCTCTGGCTGTTTAACGCCATCAAGCTGGCCGGGGCCGTTTATCTAGTTTATCTGGGCGTTAAAATGCTCCGGACAAAGCCGGGCAGCACAGTGTCTGACAACCGTGTTGCCCCCCTGTCGGATCTGGCCGCCCTGCGCACCGGTTTTCTGACAAACGTGCTGAATCCCAAAACCACTATTTTTATCGTCAGCCTGTTTATGCAGGTGGTGAAGCCAGAGACGCCGCTCATGGTACAGGCTGGCTATGGCCTCTTTACCTCGGTGGCACACATAGTATGGTTTGGCCTAGTGGCACTTTGCTTTTCAGCGGGTATCATCCGTGACCGCTTACTAGTAGCGCGTTACTGGATAGACAGGATCTTCGGCGGCCTGCTGGTTATTTTCGGGGTACTGCTGGCGACGGACAGCCGATCGCGTTAAGCGTGCCGGCGCGACCGTATCTTCATAATCAAGAAATAGAGTAAGGATTAAAGATGGATGTAAGCTGGGAAGCATTCAGGGGTGACAGCCCTACTTGCCAAGATAATATTTTCTGTAGGTACTAGGTGGCACTCCAACAACCTTCTTGAAAGCAGTATTAAAGTAGCTGGGATAATGATAACCAACCTGCTCGGCTACTTCGGTAATACTCAGACCTGTATTAATAAGGAGAGTCTGCGCCTCTCCCATTCGGCGCCGAATCATATAGTGGATAGGTGAGCAGCCTACTGAGGCCTTGAAGCAGTGAGCAAGGTGATAGCGACTTACTTTAAAACGCTTAGCGAGAGCCTGAAGATCAAGCTCGTCGGCATATCGCTCATCAATAAAACGTCTTACTTCCTGTCCAAGGTCGTAACCTAGAATATTAAGCTGCGCGTCAGGTTGAACCGTCATACGATTTACTAATTGAATCAACGCTTGCAACAAATGATGACAAATATCAGCGCTTCTACTAACTTCGACATGATCATATAGCAACTGCATCAAACTTTTAATTGAATCGTAATGCTCGCCGCTGCTAAGCACAGGTTGATCCTGCGCAGATATAAGGTGGTTGGCAGGCAGCCCTCGAAGTTTAAGCCCTTGAAAACCACAACAATAGGCCACAACACCGACGCTTGGCTGAGCAGACTCATCATGTAATGTACCACTGTTATAAATCAGCACGTCGCCGTCTTGAGTAGCATACTTCTGGCCGCCAATTATGTGGGCTCCCTGCCCTTCGCTGATAAAAACGATTTCAGTACAGTTGCTATGGCGATGCATTGTTCGCGGCATCTCGCTCTGCTTGCCTTCAACCATGCACATATAGAGCAACTCACCGGGCTGTTCAACCACCAGAGAGCTACTACGGTTAGGTTTCTTAAAGCGCTGAATCACGGCGTTAGCCTTATTCTTAACGGTATTAAAATATAACCTAGTAGCTCAAGGTAGCTTCAAACTCTAGCCAAGTCAGAAATAATCGACCCAAGTCGCTCCAGCATCGGCAGAACGCACGCAGTTCTCTACCCAACGCACGCCTTCTAACCCTGCATCAATACCCGGCACCCCTAGCGCTTCAACACCAGCAACATCATTACGATCCATCGCCTCCATAGCGAGTGCAAAGCGATAGTAGAGGTTAGCCCACGCTTCAAATAAACCTTCTGGATGACCAGCGCCAATGCGATCATCCTCCCGCGCTTGAGGATAGAGATACTCCATGCCTCTTTCGAGGAGACGCACAGGTTCACCTTGCACTTCGTAACGCAGCTGGTTGGGATGCTCATCCCACCATTCGATACTTGCTCGAGAGCCCACGACGCGAACTTTTTGCCCATGCATGGAGCCAGCGTTGACTGCCGAAGCCCACAAATGCCCCATGGCACCACCCTCATATTCCATAAGTACGTAAGCATTATCCTCAAGCGGTGCCCGGCTGGCGACAAAACTTTGCCGAGAACAAAGCAACCTTTTGATGCGAAGCTCTGGCAACATCATTTCTGCAATGTAATACGGGTGAGTTGCCAAATCACCTAGCACATAGCTGGGCCCGGCGTAGCGAGGGTCGACCCGCCAACGGGTGCTGGGGCTGGCATTCTCAACGGCTTCGCTGTGGAAGCCATGAGCAAACTGCATATGTACCATGCGAATATCACCGAGAGCCCCGTTGGCTATCATCTCTCGGGCTTGGCGCACCAGCTGGTGGCCCGCATAACCATAGGTAACACCTACGATGCAGCGGTTCTCTGTAGCCAACGCCCGGAGCTCTTCGGCCTCTGTCACATTGAAGCATAGAGGCTTCTCACAAACTACGTGCAAGCCAGCCTCCAACGCTGCCTTACAGATGGCGAAGTGGGTGTTATTGGGCGTTGCGATGGAAACTGCCTGAATACCGTCCTCTCGTTTCGCCTCCTCGGCAAACAGCGTCTGGTAGTCTGGGTAGCAACGCTCGGAGGCTAGCCGTAGCGACACGCCAAACTCACGACCCCTTGCTGGGTCGATGTCGAATGCACCGGCCACCAGCTGAAAGCTATTGTCACGCAGCGCCGCACAACGATGGATATAACCGATCTGACTTCCTTGGCCGCCGCCCACCATCGCCCAACGAACTGGCACAGTCACTTTTGTATCACCCTGTATCATGGTCTTGTATCCTGTCATCAAAACTCGTTCTGAAAGCCCCGGCGTTTCAAATACTCTAAGCTGGCTGTAACGTCGGCGAGGCTACCATCGGCATCGCGAGGGTCGCGCTCCTGTTCAATCGTGATATAGCCTTTATAACCAATCTCTTGAAGGAGTTGATAGATAGCTTCGTAGTCGATAACTCCTTCTCCAATCGGACACATGACTCCACGTGCGCAGGCATCAAAAAAGTCCACTTGGCTGGCCATGACATTTTCAAAGATTTTTGGCTCAATATCTTTGAAATGCAGGTAATCTATTCGGTCAGCATGGTCGCGAATCCAGGTTACGGGATCCATGCCCGAATAGTAGAGATGGCCAGTATCCAGGCACAATCCAGCTGTGTCATAGGAAACATCTGCCATCAATTGCAGTATTTCATCCTCAAACTCGATGTACCCTCCAGCATGGGGATGAATGACGGCACGGATGCCATACTCGCGGCTAGCTAGCTCAGCAATGATGCGAATATGATCCATGAGGGTGTCCCACTGCACATTATCTAGACGCGGCGCTTTGTCGGAGTGGCCCGCATATAGACTGCGCTCATCATGAACATGGTCGATCAATACCAAGTAGGGTGCAGGGTAGTCTTTGCCTGGCTGACTTGGTAGCTCTGGAAGCTGTTTCAGGAAGGTACAAATTTCATGAGTCTGACGAATAAGGTTATTTCGATTGGCGGGATCAACTAGGTCATCAAAAATAGTACCCGCGACGACTTTCAAACCACGCTCCTCAAGCATTTCTCCAAGGTGCCCTTGAGCTAGCGGCAAGTAGCCGTAAGGCCCAAGTTCTAGGCCCTGGTAGCCCGCTTGTGCGGCCTCATCCAGCACTTTCTGCCAGGGTGGTAAATTCGGGTTATTAACGTCGTCGACGCCCCAACAACAAGGCGCGCTGGCGATTTGCATGCTCATTAAGTGCCTCCTATACGATTATTTTTATACCTGACGGTTCTGATTCAGGCTTTATTAAAACAGTTATTCACGGCACTCACTGTCACTTTCTTGTTATTACTAACCTCACATTAAAGAAAATTATTATTAATAATCAGATATTTAACAATAAAAACGGTATTACTCACTGCTACTACTACATATTCTTGCGATTTTAAAGCATCAAGCAGGATGCCTCTATTTTGTGCAGCCACCATGCAGGCTTCAATGCGCCAAATCTAATATCAGGCACCCAAAAAGAAGCATGGGCACCTGGCCCATGCCACTGGCGACAATAACTTAGTTACGTCCGATGTATTCGTCTAGGTTATCTGGTGTTACTAACTCAAAAGGTACCCAAACGGCGTTATCGACATCTTCTCCTTCGATAAGCCGGTTCAGCGTATTGACAGCTCCCTCCCCTTGAGCTGGGCCATTCTGGAAAACGGTGATATCCAACTCGCCAGCCTGCATGGCAGACAATGCGTCGCTGGTGGCGTCGATGCCAGCAACGATGACATCATCCATGTCGTAACCAATGTTTTTTAGCGCCTGGATAGCGCCGATAGCCATTTCATCATTATTAGCAATCACAGCATCGAACTCGAGGCCTGAAGTCAGCCAATTCGTCATCAAGTTATTCCCTTCGATCCGCTGGAAGTCAGCCTCTTGCTGCTCCACGATCTCAAGCCCACTACACTCTGGAGTAGCGATGACATCATGCACATCCTGGGTACGAACCTCGGCGGCGTTGTCGCCTAACGTGCCCATCATGACCAAGAGTTCCCCTTCTCCACCTAATTGGCGGCAGACCTCCTGAGTTTGCAAGGTGCCAGACTCTTTTTCATCAGAACCGACAAAAGCCTGTCCCTCGGGCAGCGACTCAATATCGACGGGCTGACGATTAACATAGACCAGTGGTATACCCGCATTGGCAGCAGCTTGGCTCATGGCACTAGTGGAGTCAGAATGTACAGGGTTGACAATAATGCCGTCGACTCCCCCTGCAATGAAGTTTTGTACTTGGCTAAGTTGACGGCCAATATCGTTGCGAGCATCTTCAACATTTATGTCCATGCCCTGTGCTTCTGCAGCCTCTTCAAGGCTCTCGCGCAAACCGATGATGAAGCGTTCATCAAGATTAAAGAAACTTACGCCAATGTTGAGCTCTTCGGCTAACGTCGGCGCACTGACCAATGTCATCATAAGCGGAATCATACTTAGCTTTTTCATGGTCTAATCCTCTTGTTATTGTCTTCTTTAATGAGAGGTGGTTACTTGCTTATAGTTTGCTGTAGCGCATCAATCGAAGACTGAATGCCTGCTTCTGTAGACATTGTGAAGTCTTCCATTTCGAGGCTAACCCAGTCGTTGTAGCCCAGCATGCGAACAACAGAGAAAAACTCTTTCCACCATTGCAGGTCATGCCCAGCCCCCACAGCTACATAGTTCCAGGCGCGGTTGACCACATCGGTGACCTCTCGCAGTTCGAGCAGTCCATTCACATCAGCCAGTCCGCGCTCAATTCGAGTGTCTTTACCATGGACATGATGAATGGCATCGCCCAGAGCTCGGGCAGCCGCGATTGGGCAAGCCCCTTTCCAGAACAAATGCGATGGGTCTAGATTCATGCCCACTTTGGGGCCTACTTCGTCGCGTAGACGGAAAAGCGTCTCGGGGTTCCACACCAGCATTGCCGAAAAATTCTCCAGGGCATATTTCTCAACCCCCACTTCATCGGCTAGCTTGACCAGTCCGTGCCAATAAGGAAAAGCGCAATCTTCCCACTGATAGCGGTCGCGCTCAGGCATCTCTTCCGGCCAGCTTTTGGTGTAAACCAGCCAATTGGGCACGCTGTCGCCCGGTGCTGCTGCCGGCAATCCTGACATGGTGACGACTTTCTTTATTCCAATCTCGCCAGCAAGACGGATGGTTTGTTCAATTTCTTTTCGGTGCCTCTCGCCTAGTCCACCGGGATCGAGAGGGTTTCCAGAACAATTAAGTGCAGCAATGTTGAGGCCCCTGGCTTCAATCTCACGCATTTTTTTGTTCAGAAGACTCTTGTCAGCCAATAGCTCATCAGCACGAAAATGGGAAGCTGGTGACCAGCCGCCACCTGTCATTTCAATGCCTTCAACCCCTAGTTCAATGCACTTGTCGAGCATATCGGTGAAGGACAGATCCGCCATTACGTCAGTACAAATAGAAAGTTTCATGATATAGCCTTTATCTTTATTGGAAATCGACCCATGCCGAACCAGCGTCAGCAGAACGTACGCAGTTTTCGAGCCAGCGCACGCCTTCAGTCCCCGCCTTAATACCGGGGTAATGGTGAGTGTTAAGAAACTCACTATCACCGCGCTGCTTGGCATCAATAGCCTGGGCAATCCATAGATAAATATTGGCCCAACTATCGCCCAGACCCTCGGCATGCAGTGCGCCCATGCGATCAATCGCCAGGCTCTCCTCTTCGAGATAAGGCATGCCATGGTGTAGGGTGCGAGGAGGCTCACCTTGCACTTCATAGATCAACTGATCGGGATGAGCATCTGACCACTCAAGAGAAGCTGTGGAGCCCACAAAACGGTAACGCTGAGAGCCCATATGGCCCGCGTTAACTGATGACACCCAAAGTCGGCCACGGGCACCGTTATCGTAGTGAGTCAATACTGTGGCATTGTCTTCAAGCGGCTGCCGGGTCGGAATAAAAGCCTTGCGATCGCAAAGTAATTTCTCGATCTTTAAATGTGGCAGCACTACCTCGGAAAGATAATAAAGATGGGTACCAATATCCCCTAGCACGAAGGTAGGGCCAGCGGTTTCAGGATTAGTGCGCCATTTAACGGCTTCCCCGGCGTTTGCATCATCTCCAGAGTTGAAACCGTGGGTATATTGCATGTCGACGATACGGATATCACCCAGCATCCCTTTCTGTACCATCGCGGCCATTTGATGCACTAGAGGATGACCCGAGAACCCATAGGTAACGCCTACGATTAAATTCTTGTCGTCGGCAAGCACAGCAATCTCTTCGCACTCCGCAACGGTGAAGAACAGTGGTTTTTCGCAGATCACATGTAAACCGGCGTTCAAGCACGCTTTAGTGATTTCATAATGGGTAAAGTTGGGTGTGGCAATGGAAACAACTTCAACGCCATCCTCTCGATTTGCTTCCCCATTGATAAGATCCTGGTAGGTTGCATAACAACGATCTGCGGACACCCCTAGATTCGTGCCAAAATCTCTTCCGCGCTCAGCATCCAGATCAAAAGCACCCGCTACCAACTGATAGGTGCCATCACGCAAGGCACCAGTACGGTGCTTATAGCCAACCTGACCAGTGCGGCCACCGCCTACCATTCCCCAGCGTAGTGGACGTTCAATTTTCTTTTCGCCGTTTAACATGGCATTACACCTTCTTGTCAATTGTTATGTTCAAAATCTCTTTTCTCACTGAGTAGCTATTGCAACCGGTTGCAATAAAATCCAAATAGGGAGTGATTGCTGAGAAAATACGCTGTGTTTGCTAAACTCACCATCAAGCTGCACCCGGTTGCAAAAAGACTAGACTGGAACAAAAATTCCGTCAAGGGTAAAAAATGATCAAAAAGTCCAAACCTGAGAGTGAAATGGGTTATTCGAATAAAGTTACTGCTAGCGACGTAGCAAAACAGGCAGGTGTGTCCAAATGGACGGTGTCTCGTGCTTTTTCTCAAGGAGCTTCTATCTCTCCCAAGGCTCGTGAAAAAGTACTGAAGGCGGCAACAGAGCTTGGTTACCGCCCAAACTTGTTGGCGCGTAGCCTCACTAAACGCAAAACCCGTCTCATTGGCTTAGTTGTGGATGAAATGGACAATCCGAACCTTTTACGGTTGATAAACGAAACAAGCTTAAAGCTCCAGAAGCGTGGATATCTCTCGATGCTGATCAATATCTCCGAGCTTGGGGAACAAGAGAAACAGATTTCACTTGCTGACCAATTTCAAATTGATGGGCTAATTTTTCTAGGCACCGCCTTGACCGAAGAACTGGTAGACCTAGCTCAGAAAATTCAGCATATTCCGTTGATCGTTCTTTATCGCAACAGTAATACCCCTCATATCCAGGTTGTTTCAACCGACGGGTACAGTGCTGGAATCCAGATCGCCACGTTTCTGGCAAGGCAAGGCTACCAACGTATTGGTTATATGAGCGGACCAGTTAGCGAGTCGACGCAGCTCAACCGCTTAGAAGGATTCCGGGATGGCCTTGCCAAGCATGATCTAGAGGTCGATTTAATCTTAGAAGCTGGCCACTATGGGCGCGAAGCGGGCTTTAATACGCTGAATCAGTACTTGGCAACTCTAGGCGGGAGTCTCCGTATTGAAGCCCTATTTTGTGAGAACGATATTCTTGCTATCGGTGCGATTGACGCGCTGCACAATAGAGGAAACTCAAACAGAATCGGTATTGTGGGCTTTGACGATATAGACGAAGCATCCTCTCCTCACTACGCACTAACCACCTACCGGCAACCATTAGAGCAGTTGGTTGACGAGGCAATTCGTCGCTTAGAGGGAAACAAGGAAGCAACGCGCCAACTTCTCTTGCCTGGGGAGTTGATCATCCGTCAATCCCATTAAATGAGCGAGGCAGTCATTGCCCCACTTTATCACTTGTGATTTAGCGCACAGCTTCTGCCAGGGTTTGGTTATTGACGCGAAGTTGGTTGCTGCTACCGCTACGCTTAGCCAACACATGGTCTTCCATATGTTCCAAGGCAACCCCGTTAGTTTCTGGCAGAAAGCGACGAATAAATAAATAAGCCAGCACCATCAAACCAGCGAATATCCACATTGGGAAAGCCCCATGAAACTGCTCATTTAGCCAGGTATTCTGGTTTAACACAGGGAAACCTTGGCCGATTAAGAAGTTGCTTATCCAAAGTACAGTAACCGATAGCGACATGCCAAACGCACGCATTCTATTTGGGAATATTTCCGAAACGATAATCCACGCCCCCAGCGCCCAGGAAAACGCAAAAAACAACATAAAAATCAACATGCCGGCCAAAGTGAGATAGCCCTGAACAATAGCCGCATCTCCGCTAAGGCCAGCCGAACGATAGAGGAAGAAAGACGTTACCAGTAAGCCGACAACGCAGCCGAGAGTGCCAACCCGAAACAGCGGTACACGACCAACTTTATCCATCAGCATCATGCCAATCAGGTTGCCAATTAATTGGACAACGCCGATCCAGATAGTAAGAAACATAGCGACTTCGGTATTACCGGTTACATTACCGAGAACTACCGGGGCGAAATACATCATCACGTTAACGCCGCTAGCCTGTTGGAAGAATGCAATTAAACAGGCAATGGATGCAATAAACCAAAAGCGACGATCACGAATCAAATCGCTTTTGCGGTCAGCCTGCTGGCGACGTAGTCGATCACTTTCCAACGACTCATGCACTTCCACAAGAACGCTTTTAGCATAAACTGTCCCCCCAATGCGGCTTAGGGTTTTCAGCGCTTCTTGATCACGGCCCTTCATAACCAACCAGCGCGGGGACTCTGGAATAAAAAATACAATCAGACAAAATAAGATACAGGGCAAAACCTCTGAGCCAATCATCACACGCCAGCCCACATCGGTTAGCCAAGCATCGGACGCACCTTTAGCAATCAAGTAATTGACCACAAAAATTACAACTTGGCCAAAAACAATAGCAATATTCTGCATACTAAGTGCACGGCCACGAAGGCTCTTCGGCGACACCTCGCTCATATACATCGGTGAAACAGCCGAGGCGAGACCAACAGCAATACCGCCAATGAAGCGATAGACGATAAACCAATAAAAAGTGGCCGCCAGGGCGGCTCCGATCGCAGAGACCGTAAACAACAATGCGGCAATGATAAGCGTTTTTTTGCGCCCTAATTTTGCAGCAACGGCGCCGGAAGCAAAAGCACCTATAATACAACCAATAGCAACGTTGGAAACCGCCCAGCCCGTCTCAAATGAGCTAAGGTCGAAATAACGCTGTATGGGTCCAATCGCACCCGAAATTACCGCTGTGTCATAACCAAACAAAAGACCACCTAACGCGGCTACACCACATATCGTCAGTAGGTACCTTAGATTGTACTTAGTCGTTTTCATGCCGAGTTTCCTCGTACGTATGTTTTGTATTTATTGATATGGATATTTCCGAATTGTTTTAACCTCTGAATAGAACATATATTCTATAAAATAGATAATCAAATTATTTATTCTATACTTTAGTCGCTAGATAGCCTTTACGCGCTTTCAGTGTGGAAAAAGTGTTCCATTAGGCTGGAGATATTGCTCACTGCTTCGCCGCTTACCTTGTTACGAGTAAGGTAAGTGTTTGGAAACATAAGAGAGGACTCAAAAAAAATGCCGAACCAATAGGGCTCGGCGCAAAGCAAGTGAAGAAAAAATTAAAGCGTGGGCATCGTGAAGTGATTGGTCTCTTCACGGATACCGCTGGGCCAGCGTTGGGTAATGGTCTTCATTCGCGTGTAGAAACGTACGCCATCCGGGCCGTGCATGTGCAGCGGGCCGAACAGCGAGCGCTTCCAGCCGCCAAAGCTGTGAAACGCCATGGGCACGGGAATGGGGACATTAACGCCGACCATGCCGACCTGAATCTGCTCGCAGTATTGGCGCGCAGCATCCCCATCACGGGTAAAGATCGCCGTGCCGTTGCCGTACTCATGCGCGTTAACCATGCTGACCGCTTCATCGAAGCTTGCCGCGCGGGTAATCGCCAGCACCGGGCCGAAGATCTCTTCAGAGTGAATACGCATACCGGGCTTGACGTGATCAAACAGCGTGCCGCCAATAAAGAAACCATCACCGGCGCCGTCCACCGCCGTTTTGCGGCCATCCACCACCAGTTCAGCGCCTTCGTCCACGCCGGTTTGAATATAGCCTTTGACCTTTTCCAGGTGTTCACGAGTCACCAGCGGGCCCATATCGTTATCGGGGCCATCGACCAAGCCAGGCCCGACGCGCAGGCTCGCGAGTTCAGCCTCAAGCTTCTCGCGCAGCTTCTGGGCGGTCTCCTCGCCCACAGGTACCGCTACCGAAATGGCCATGCAGCGTTCACCTGCGGAGCCGTAGGCGGCGCCCATCAGGGCGCCAACCGCCTGATCAAGATCAGCATCCGGCATGATCACCATGTGATTCTTGGCACCGCCCAGCGCCTGGACACGCTTGCCATGTTTTGATGCCGTGGCATAGATGTACTCTGCAATAGGCGTGGAACCCACAAAGCTGACGGCCTGCACGCGCTCATCGGTCAGCAGCACATCCACCGACTCTTTATCGCCATTGACAACATTGAAGACGCCATCCGGCAAGCCCGCTTCTTTCAGCAACTCTGCTAATCGCATCGGCGTAGAGGGATCCTTCTCCGATGGTTTCATAACAAAGGTATTGCCACAGGCCAGCGCAATGGGGAACATCCACATGGGCACCATTGCCGGGAAGTTGAACGGCGAAATACCGGCGCACACGCCGAGCGACTGCATCATGGAGTAGCTATCAACGCCGGTGCCGACGTTCATGGAGTGCTCGCCCTTCTGCAAGTGCGGAATGCCACAGGCAAACTCAACCACTTCCAGGCCACGGGTCACTTCGCCTTTGGCGTCAGAAAATACCTTGCCATGCTCGCGGGAAATCAGCCGCGCCAGCTCGTCGGTGTGTTCCTCCACCAGCGCCTTGAATTTAAACAGAATACGCGAGCGCTTAAGCGGAGACATTTTCGACCAAGTGGCAAAAGCCTCATCGGCAACGCGCACGGCTTCCTGGGTCTCCTGCGCAGAAGAGAGCGCCACTTGCAGGCTCTGCTCGCCAGTGGCGGGATTATAGACAGGCGCGGTGCGGCCGCTTTGGCTCGCAACCGCCTGACCATTGATAAAATTACCTAAGATACTCATCGCTCAACTCCTCTTGGTGTTCGGTTTACGCATCTACGGTTAAACGCGCTTCGGCGCAGAAACGGCGTAAATTGTCATGCCCTAAACAGGCGTAGGTAAGCGGATGGGCCACGGCGGGATCCTGCTCCGCCTCTACCACCATCCAGCCCGAATAGTCACTATCCCGGAGCCCTTCAAATAAGGTGGTGTAGTCGATATAGCCATCGCCCGGCACGGTGAACATGCCGTTCAGCACGCCGTCAAGAAAACTGAGATCCCGATTACGCACGTCCGCCAGTACGTCTTTGCGGATATCTTTGCAGTGCACATGATTGATGCGATCCGCGTACTTCTTCTGCAACGCCACCGGATCGCCGCCCGCCGCCACCAGGTGCCCGGTATCCAGCAGCAGCCCAAGCGAAGGAGCGGCTTCGGCCATCAGCCGATCAATTTCATCAGGCGTTTCAATCACTGTGCCTAAGTGGTAGTGGTAGGCGATTTGCACCCCCTGCTCCAGGCAGTAATCAGCCACCTTGTTGAGACGCGGTATAAACATCTGCCAGTCCGCTTCGCTCATACGCGGCGAATGCGAGAGAGGCGTGTCGCGCTCGCCGTGCACGCAGTGGGTCACTTCACAGAACACCATGACGTTGGCGCCCAGCGATTTGAGCAGGTGCAGGTGCGGCTTGAGCGCTTCAATCTCGTCCTCGGCACTGCGGGTCAATAATTCGCTGCTGTACCAGCCTGAGACTAACGAGAGGCCGTGCTTCTCAAGAATGGGGCCAAGCTTTTCTGGCACCCGGGGGAACTTATGGCCTAGCTCGAAGCCCGAAAACCCCGCCTGTTTACCTTCGGCAAGGCAGGTATCCAACGGTGTATCACCGCCTAGCGCGGGCATATCATCGTTAGTCCAGGTCAGTGGGTTAATACCGAGTCTTACGCTCATGGCGGTCTCCGTTACTGTTGTTATTTAAAGTTCAAAATAAGTAGGTGTTAAAGCCTTAAAGATTCTGGAATTGGCGCGCTTTGTACGCCTCATAGCGTTCGCGGGCCGTATTCACTTCGGCGCGTTCGGAAACCTCTGGCACCGCCACGTCCCACCAGGCACCACCGTCTTGAGTATCGGTCGAGCCATCGGTATCGATAGCAATCACGTAACTACGGTCAGCGGCCTTGGCACGCTCAAGTGCTTGTTCTAATTCCTGGATATTGCCGACCTTCTCGCTGAGTGCGCCCAATGCGGCCGCATGCGCTGCGAAGTCGGTCTTGGGGGCGCCTTCATCAACGGTTAAGCAGTCATCCAGCATGTTGTTAAAGCCGGGCCCGCCGCAGAACTGCTGCAGGCGGTGGATGCATCCATAGCCACGGTTATCTAGGACGACGGCGACGATCTTGTGACCCAACATGACGGAGGTGGCAATTTCTGAATTGAGCATCAGGTAAGAGCCATCGCCCACCATCACAAACACTTCAGAGTTGGGCTTGGCCATTTTGACGCCGACACCACCGGCTAACTCGTAACCCATGCAGGAGTAGCCGTACTCCATGTGATAGCCGCGATCAAACCGCGTGCGCCACAGTTTTTGCAGCTCACCCGGCAGGCCTCCAGCCGCACACACCACAATGTCACGCTCACCCGCTGCGCGGTTAACAGCACCGACCACTTCTGCGTCGCAGGGCAGGTTGGTTCCTCGGTCGGTAGTTACCTTATCGACCGTCTGGTTCCAGTCAGCACGTAGCCCAGCGGCTTGCTCAACCCAGCTATCCTCTGGCTGCCAACCCTCAAGCTCAGTGATTAGCTCTTCAAGGGTCAGCTTGGCATCGCCTACCAGCGCCTGCCCCTTGTGCTTAACCGCATCGAAAGAGGCCACATTGATGCTCAGCAGCTTGGCATTCGGGTTGATGATGGCGCGCGAGCCAGAGGCGAAATCACCAAGCCGGGTACCGACAGCAATAATCAGATCCGCCTCGGCCGCCAACGCGTTGGCGGCCGCGCCGCCGGTAACGCCAATCGTGCCTACGTTCTGGGTGTGATCCCACGGTAGTGCCCCTTTGCCCGCCTGGGTCTCGCCGACAGGTAGCTGATAGCGGGAAACCCACGCATCAAGGGCGGGTAAAGCCCCTGAGTAGTGCACGCCGCCGCCCGCCACCACCAGCGGCTTTTTGGCCTGACGGATAAGCTGAACTGCACTTTCCAACTCATGGCGATCTGCTGACTGGCGACGCTGCCGGTGCACCTTCTCGGCAAAGAAGTGTTCGGGATAATCAAAGGCGAACGTCTGAATATCTTGTGGCAACGCCAGCGTGACCGGCCCACACTCGACCGGATCCGTTAGCACCCGCACCGCCTGGGGCAGCGAGGTGAGCAGTTGCTCGGGCCGCGTAATGCGGTCAAAAAACCGACTGACCGGTTTGAAGCAATCATTAGAGGTCAGTGTGTGATCGTGGAAGTTTTCCACCTGCTGAAGGACAGGGTCAGGCATGCGCGTGGCAAACGTATCCCCAGGCAGGAATAGCACCGGCAGGCGGTTCACATGCGCTACTGCGGCTGCCGTCACCATGTTCGTAGCGCCTGGGCCCGCCGAGGCGGTGCAGGCCATTACCTGCTGACGGTTGAGTGTTTTGGTATAAGCAATGGCGGCATGGGCCATGCCCTGCTCATTGTGCGCGCGATAGGTGGGCAGATACTCGCGCGCCTGGTACAGCGCCTCGCCTAGCCCGGCGACGTTGCCGTGACCAAAAATGGCCCAAACTCCTGGAAAGAGCGGCTTAATCTCGCCCTCAATGTCTACTTTCTGGGCCAGCATATAGCGCACGACCGCTTGCGCCATGGTGAGTCGAATCGTGTTCATAGCCTTGTCACTCTTGTCATAAACTGGAATGCACTTGTCATAAACTGGAAGGCGCTAGGCTGCGCGCTGGCGCATCTGCCAGGCATCAACCAGGGTCATATAATTGGCCAGCACCGCTTCAATCAGCTGCTCATCGTCATAATCGCCACGTAGCCAGCGGCGGCTTGGCTCACCAAAGATGGTGCGACCAACGGCAAAGCCTTTACACACATCGACGCCGGCACTATCCATTAACCCTTTTTTAAGCTCATCCAACGGCGCATCCAAGCCCAGCATCACAACACCGCGGCAGTGAGGCGCACGGGCTTGGAGTAACCTGCCAATACGCTGCCAGCCGTCTGGCGACTGCGGCGGAAGTTTCCACCAATCAGGCTGCACGCCCAGATTGTAAAAACGCTGCATCGCATTGATGAACATATCGTCATCGGCAGCCAGGTCACGCGGCGGGATAACTTCCAGCAATAATTCATTGCCCGACTCGGCACAGGCGTGATAAAGCTCTATCACTTGTCTTTCCTGGGCTTGCCGCAGGGTCACTTGATCTTCTGGGTGGTAGAAAACAAGGCACTTGACGATATGTTCCTTCGGCCATTGCTGAAGGCGTGAGCCGATACTGCGCCCGCCTTCCAGTTCGATGGGCCGGGAGCTAGGCAGCTCCACCGGCCGGGCGATCCACCAGCCTCGCCCGGTGACATCGTTAAGCGCATCCTGACCGTACGTATCGTCAATCAATACCCCCACGTGGCTGTTGCCCAACTGCTCGCTACCGCGCTCTGTCGCTTTCACAAGCAGTTGCTTCAGGTAGGGAATTCTGGCGATATCGGCCCCTTCTTCACGGGCCATATCAAAGAGCTGTTTGCGGTGATCAAACGCCATGATGCAGAGATCATCCCACTGCTGTGGGTTGCGCTGAGTGGTCACGCGGTGCAGGTAATTAAGCCGGGCATCCAGGTCTGGACGGGCAATGGACTCCGCTCTGGAGAGGTAATCATCAAGCTCTTCGGCACTGGGAATCGCCGGTGCGCAGCCGTGACGGGAGACCACAAGAGCACCACAAGCGTTGGCATACGCGCAGCTGCGTTCATGAGTTTCATTACGCAGCCAGCCTCGCAAGAAGCCGCTCATAAAGGCATCGCCTGCCCCCAATACATTCAGCACATCGACGCGCACCCCGGTATGCACCACGAAGTCTTCTTCACTACCGGGGATATCACCGTCGAGCACCGTACAGCCCTGAGCCCCTAGCTTGAGCACGATGGTGGCATCCGTGAGTTCGCGAATACGCTTCAGTGCGGTAAGAGTATCGGTGCTGTTGCCCGCGATATGCACTTCTTCTTCGGTGCCTACGACCAGATCAAGGTCAGGCAGAATTGTCTGCAAATGGCGGCTAACACCTTCATCAGAAACGAACCGGGTTTCACCATCACCCAGCGTGGTTAACCCCCACAGCACCGGGCGATAGTCGATATCCAGAATGACTTTGGTGCCAGCGGCTTTGGCGTATTCAATCGCTGTTTTACTGGTCTTGTAGGTTTGTTCTGTCGAGAAGTGCGTACCGGTAATCAGCAGCGCGTTGCTGGAGGCAATAAAGGCAGGATCGAAATCGTCACTATCAACGGCCATGTCGGCACAGTCATTCCGATAAAAGATCAGCGGAAACGTATCGCGGTCTTTAATGCCCAGCACCACCATCCCCGTGAGTCGCTCTTTATCGGTGACGACGTGGCTGGTGTCGACACCGGCTCTGGCCAACTCTTCACGTACGAAGCGGCCCATGTGCTCGTCACCCACGCGCGTTAGCATCGCCGTTTTAAGACCCAGGCGAGCGGTGCCATAGGCGATATTGCCCGACGACCCCCCCAGGTACTTGGCAAAGCTACTCATATCTTCCAAACGGCTACCCACTTGGTTGCCGTAGAGGTCAACGGCCGCTCGCCCGAGGCAGATTAGGTCAAGTGTCTTGTTATCTTTCATCGCATCACTTCCTACACGTAGCCAGTCCTTCACCCAGCGTTACTCACAAAGAGAAATCGTGTTGCTGTGGCTTTTCAGGAATGGGCGTTGTTGTTTATTGGCGTTTTATTAAATATAGAATTTATATTCCAAAATATCAAGTCATGAAACTATTGATCCAAGACGTTTTGCATAGTGCTTTGGTTGTACATCAAACCCACCACGCCAACGCATACAAAAACGGCTCCGTGCCAAGCAACGGAGCCGTCTAAAGGAGCTACTTGATGGTTATCCGTAAAAAGCCGGCCGTTCGGGCATCTCGATAGGTTCAATAGCGCCACTCTCCTGCGCCTTGACGCACACATCGCCTGTAATAGCCGCCGCATAGCCGTCCCAGGATGAAGGGCCGCCAAGGTTGCCAGCCGCCACGCCATCGATAAACGCTTGCAGCTCGACATCAAATGCCTCACCGAAACGTTTTTTCCAATCCATCAATATCTCGTTGGAACGCTGTCCGGATTGGCGGAATTGCAACGACTGAGGTTCCGGCAAGCGAGCGATGCCTTCCTCGCCCACGACCTCACATTGAATGTCATAGCCGTACTGACAGTTCACAAACACTTCGACATCAATGCGCACGCCTTTCACTGTCTCAAGCAGCACGATCTGCGGGTCTTCCACTTTGCTGTGGGCATGGCGTGTCTTGCGTGGAAACAGTACCTGCGCGCTTTTGTAGTCGTCGTCCAGCAGCCAGCGGAACGTGTCCAGCTCATGGATCAGCGTGTCGTGAATCGCCATGGGGGTAACGTAGCGCTCAGGCACTTCCGGGTTGCGGTGGGCCGCATGTACGATCAACGGCTCTCCCAGTCGGTTGCCATCAATCGCTGCTTTCATCATCTGATAGCCACTGTCGTAGCGACGCATAAAGCCAACCTGGACGAGCCGCTTGCCAGCCTGTATTTCGGCATCAATGATGTGGCGGCAGCCTTCGGCCGTGGTCGCCAGGGGCTTTTCACAAAAGACGGGCTTGCCGGCCTTGATCGCCGCCAACACATATTCTTCATGGGTCGGGCCCCACGACGTCACCATCACCGCATCGACATTATCAGCGGCAATCAGTGATTGGCCGTCCTCAAACACCTGTGCATCAATGCCCAGGTGTTTGACCACATCGCGGGCCTGATCGAGGTTCACGTCAGTGACTGCCGCAATCACGCCGCCTGTCAGCTGCTCGGTAATACGACGAGCGTGTTCCTCACCGATCATTCCGGTGCCGATGATTCCAATATTAACGGACATAGTTGTTTTCCTTGTTATTTCCAGTACTTGTCGACGTAGCGCTGAATCTCGCCGCGCATAAACCGATTGGAGGCTTCCGCCCGCTCTTCCCAGCCAAAGACACAGCTGGAAAGCACGCCATCAAAACCAATTTCATGCAGCGTCTTGAAGAACACGTCCCAATCTATTTCCCCTTCCCCCATATCAAGGTGCTGATGGACACGGGCAGTGGAGCCAGGGGGATTAACGATATAGCGCAGTTCTGAAGAGGCTTTGTGGTTAAACGTATCGGCCACGCGGGCATGAACCAACTCACCTTTGGTGGCGCGAATGGTGGTCGCTAGGTCGTCACCGTAGAAAAAGCTGTGAGGGGCAATATAGGAGCTTTTAATGGCAGGCGAGTTAATGGTCTTGATGATCTCAGCCGCAGGCGCCATGGTTTCAACCCAATCCTCGGGGTGCGGCTCGATGCTTAGTGTTAGCCCTTCACGCTCCAGAATGGGTACCAATACATCCATTGAGCGCCAGAAGGCGTTTTCGCACGCTTCCGGCGTATGGATTCCTGCTCGGTCTGCCTGAGAACGCTCCACTGAACCGCCGCGCCCGAACTCGGAAATCAGCAGCGGATTATCAAGCTCTACCGCCACTTCGATAATTCTTTTCCAGTTATCCATGGCCATTTCCCATTCGTCGCGATAGGGGCTGGACCATCGGTACATCGGCTGCATGGTGGCAAGGCCAACATCATGCTCTTTCATGGCTTTTTTAAATGACCTGATAGCATCAGGATAAGTACGTGGCCGAGTCCACCACACCATGAAATCGGGGCGGGGCGACAGCTCAATGTAATCGTAACCGAGCTCTTTGGTTAGCCGGCATGTTTCTGGCAGCGAAAGATGCCGATGCATATGCGGATCGAGAGCGATTTTCATCGAATGCTCCTTGTCTTTATTGTTGATGAGGCGGCCAGTACAGCGATGGTTTCACTTCAAGAATCTTTCAATAAACGCCATGCTGTCACGCAGCGCTGCCACGGGATCGTTGTGTTTGTGTACTGATTCAGCAAAGGGCTCAAAAGAGATATAACCGTCGTAGCCGTCGTCCAGCAAACGCTTCAATTGCCCCAAGTTATCCAGCCTGTCACGCTCACCAACCAGCACACGATGCTCGTCTAACATGTCTTCAAAGGTAATGGCGGGATCTTCCAGGCCGGAAATGTGCACCAGTCCGGTACTCTCAGCAAAAAACGCCGTTTCACCGGCACCCTGGTGATGGAACGTATCGTGTACCAACGAAAAACGAGACCCCAGGTTAAGCGCCTTAATGGCCTCTACCGCTTCGCGCTTGGTGCGTAACGAGGAAATGGGAAACCCCAGTGGCTCAACAAAGCCCTGCAGATTGTAACGCCCCAGTATGGCATCCAAAGCGCTAAGCGCCTGTTCTAGCTGTGCTCGCCGCTCTTCAGCAGTAGCGGTATTGTGGGCGTCTACCAAGGGGCAAAGTACCAATCCACGACCGCCGACAGCATCGACCTGCTGCGCCAAAGCCTCTGCCTGGCTCGCGCGCTCGTCGTTCCATACATTAAACGGGTAAAGCGCATTGATACTTAGCACGTCAATACCCAATTCGCGTGCTCGCTGACCAGCGCTGCTTGCAGAATCAAGATCAACCACACTGTTGTCGCCCACGTCATTACGCAACTCTACTGCGCCTAACCCCATTTCGGCGGCGGCCTCGATAAGCTGCTGGGGCGACCAGCGAGGGTTAACCATGTGGTTAAGCGCGAATTTAAGTGTGTGTTGCGCCATGGTGGTCTCCAATAATGTGGCTTGGTTGTTTTTCTTAACCTGGTGTTTCTCTTAACTTGGCGTTTTTCTAAAATAGGACAAACAGCGAGCTCAGCTGTTGGGCTAGTCAAGCAAGGGCGTCCAACGATAAAACGAGGATAGAACATACATTCCATTCAATCAACATACAGAATATTCAATTCTTTCACTGCTTGGCATCAAGCTTATATACTAATAATAAAATCAATAGCTTATTGTTTTTATTGAGCTAACCACAGGCTTCACCTTCGACCAAAGCAGTATCTTTTAAGCTCAAAAAAACCGCTCATATAAAACCCTAGCGATTACCCTAGTGCTATCGAAAAGCATTTATAGAATTTATATTCCCATTTAACTACGCTATGGATCACTTATACGATGACAACATCAAATGTGACCGGCAGGACAGCCCTTATGAGCCAAGTACCGCAGAGCTTTACAACCCTAGAAGAGCGTATAACCGCTGATTACCCCACTCTGAGCCGTCGTTTGCAGCAAACAGCGCGGTTTCTTTTGGATCATCCTCAAGAAGTTGCCTTCGCGACCGTTGCTCAGCTAGCCCAACAAGCGGGCGTTACGCCCTCAACCCTCATTCGCTTCTCTAATAGCTTTGGGTTTTCAGGCTTCTCCGAGATGCAGCAGCTGTTTCGTGCACGTTTATTTGATGAATTGCCCAATTACAACGAACGCATCCGTGCGGTACGCACAGCGACAGGGGAAACACCGGACAGCACCCAGCTGCTATGGGAATTTGCCAGTGCCAATCAAGAAGTCCTCCAACAGCTTCCTGACCGGATTAATCCGGAACACCTGGAACAGGTATTGGATATTTTCGAAAAGGCAAAAGCCATCCATGTAATGGGCGCTCGCCGCAGTTTTGTCGTCGCCAGCTATATGACCTATGCCCTTCATCACATAGAAAAACCTGCATTCCTGATGAACGGCCTTGGCGGTATGTACAGCGAGCAAATAAAAGCGGTGGATACGCATGACGCGCTGCTGGTTATCAGTTTTGCCCCTTACGCTCAAGAATCCCGCAGTGTGGCAGAAGAGGCTAATCGGCGAGGCATCCCGTTGGTGGTGTTGACTGATTCAACTCTCAGCCCACTGGTGCGCTTGTCAGACGTAGCCCTCATAGTGCACGAAGCGGAAGTGAAGAGCTTCCGAGGGCTGACCGCTTCGCTGTGCCTCACTCAAACACTGGCTATTTCGCTCGGCGTTCGCCAAGACAAAGCACTGGATTTGCAAAAAAGCCTTAGCCAGCCGGCCCAACCTTAATGGCGGGCACCATAATGACGGGCACCACGGATACCGTATTGCCCCTTTCAACCGATGTACCTGTCCACCGATATACCTTTGCAACCAATGCCCCTGCCCACCGGTGCACCTTGCCACTGACGCATCTGGCTTTTCCCTTTTCTAAGAGCGCCGGTAAGAGTGGCTGATTAACCAGCTGTCATAGATATGTCAGTCACTCACCGGTCGCTTACCTTACGTTTTCAATGCCGTACGTTTCCAATAATAGCTAATTAAACGGCCTCGTAAAAAAGAAACAAAAATTCCATTTATACCAAAGTATGGAATTAAAATTTTGCTTTACTGCTCAATAGAATCTAAATTCCATAACAGGGATATGTTCACACTTACCCACTCGAATGATGATAACAACCACAACAACGTTGCTCAGGAGAATACTTATGAAACGCCTGCTACTCGGTGCGGCCCTCGCCGTCACTTGCACGTCTGCCATGGCTCAATCTATCGGCGTCTCCGTCGCCCGTTTCGATGATAACTTCCTTACCTCTATGCGCCAGGCGATGGAAGCCGAAGCCGAAGCGCAGGGTTACGATATCCAGTTTCTGGATGCTCAAGAGGATATTGGCCGTCAGCTTAGCCAAGTACAAAGCCTTGCTGCTCAAGGAGTGGATGCCATCATTATTAATCCCGTTGATACGGCAGCAACATCACGCATGACAGGAGAAGCCGTACTGCAGAACATTCCATTAGTGTATGTAAACCGTGAACCCGAAGGGGATGACTTAGATAACGACGGCGTGGTTTTTGTCGGCTCGGATCAAAAACGTGCGGGCACTCTCCAGATGGAGGCACTGGCCGAGATGCTTGGTGGCGAAGGTAACGTTGCCATCATGTTGGGGAACCTTGCATCTGGAGCTACACATAAACGTACCAACGGCGTCAAGGAAGTCGCTGCCGAGTATCCGGGTATTGAGATCATTGCAGAACAACCCGCAGATTATCAGCGCACTGAAGCCATCGATCTTATGACTAACTGGATCGTTGGCGGCCAGGAAATTAATGCTATTGCGGCCAACAACGATGAGATGGCGATTGGCGCCCTCAACGCCATGCGCCAGCTGGGGATCAGCCCTGAAGAGATCATCGTAGGGGGTATTGATGCCACTCGTGATGCACTCGAGTCCATGCAAAGCGGTGAGCTCGCCGTTACCGTCTTCCAGGATCCGGTCGGCCAGGGCGGCGGTGCGGTGAAGGCAGCCATCGATCTAGCCGAAGGCAATGAGGTCGAGAAAACCACAATGGTGCCTTTCCAACTGGTCACCCCCGAGACGCTTGAAGAATTTCTTGCCAATCAATGAGGCGTTAGGCTCGCCTAACGGCGAGTCTGTCTTAATGTTTCAGGAGAAACCAGCATGGCGTCAATGACCGCAGAAAACCTGACTCCCGAAGCCGCCGAGTTCATTCTCGAGGTGGCCGATGTCCGCAAGACCTTTCCAGGCGTGGTGGCACTGGACAATGTCCAGCTCAAGATACGTCCAGGCACCGTACATGCCCTGATGGGCGAAAATGGCGCGGGCAAGTCGACACTGATGAAGATCATCGCTGGCGTTTACATTCCCGATCAGGGCGAAATTCGCCTGAAAGGCAAGCCACTGCAATTGCACGGCCCTCTGGACGCACTGGAAGCCGGCATTGCCATGATCCATCAGGAACTCAACCTGATGCCTTATATGAGCATCGCCGAAAACATCTGGATTCGTCGTGAACCGCTCAACGCGTTCGGCATGGTCAATCACGACAAGATGAACAAGATGACCGAGACACTGTTTGAGCGTCTGGGCATTGATATGGATCCAGAAACCCAAGTGCGCCACCTCACGGTGGCAGGTCGTCAGATGATCGAGATTGCCAAGGCGGTCTCCTATGAGTCTGACGTACTCATCATGGATGAGCCTACCTCGTCGCTGGCTGACCGCGAGGTGGAACAGCTATTCCGAATCATCAATGACCTGCGCGCACAGGGCAAAGGCATCATCTACATCACCCACAAGATGGATGAGGTATTCGAGATCGCTGATGATATTTCGGTCTTCCGCGATGGCCAATTCATCCACTCCGCCGCCGCCCGCGACATGACCTCCAACGAGATTATCAAGCTCATGGTGGGTCGCGAGGTAACCCAGATGTTCCCTAAGGAAGAGGTTCCCATCGGCGAGGTGGTGCTGTCGGTCGACAGCCTCTGTTTGGATGGTGTCTTCCAGGATGTCAGCTTTGAGGTGCGCGCCGGCGAGATACTCGGCCTGGCGGGCTTGGTAGGTTCTGGCCGCACCAATATCGCCGAGACGCTGTTCGGCGTGACGCCGCCCTCCTCCGGCAGCATTGCCATCGACGGCAAAAAGGAAGTCATCAGCTCACCGCACCAGGCCATGCTGCGCGGCTTGGCGTTACTCACTGAAGATCGTAAGGAGACAGGCTTGTTTCTTGGCCTTTCGGTCGAAGAGAACATGGAAATGGCCGTATTGCGAGACGGCTATACCCGCGGCACGTTCGTTGAGCAGAGCCGACTCGACCAAGAGTGCGACTCGATGAAGGAACGCTTGAGTGTCAAAACACCTTCCATGGAAGAACGTATCAGTAACCTCTCCGGCGGTAACCAGCAAAAAGTACTGATCGGCCGCTGGCTGATGACCAAGCCACGCATCCTGATCCTTGACGAACCCACCCGCGGGGTAGATGTGGGGGCAAAAGCCGAAATCCACAAGTTGATCACTGAGCTAGTCAAGCAAGGCGTGGCAGTGATCATGATTTCTTCCGAATTGCCAGAAGTGTTAGGCATGAGCGACCGCATCATGGTGATGCACCAAGGCAGAGTGACGGGCTTCCTCGACCGCAGCGAGGCCAACCAGGTCAACATCATGCAACTCGCCTCATCACCGGTGACACCACCGGTCGTCGAAGCCTAATTACCTTCCCGGCAACGGGTACCAATGAGGTAGAAAACAATGAACAATACAATGGAACACACTGATCACCTGGAGGTGGTCAAGAAGCGCAAGAAAAAGATTCCCACCGAGGTGAGCATTCTCCTGGTGCTGGTCGGCATTGCACTACTCTTCGAGCTGCTCGGCTGGATCGTGCGTGGCGACTCTTTCCTGATGAATCCACAACGCCTGCTGATCATGATCTTACAGATGTCGATCATCGGCATTATCGCTATCGGGGTTACCCAGGTCATCATCACTGGCGGTATAGACCTTTCGTCCGGGTCGGTACTTGCGTTGACGGCCATGGTCACCGCTAGTTTTGCTCAGCAATCAGACTACCTGCGCGCTGTCTACCCGGCACTCACCGACCTTCCTTGGGTATTGCCGTTATTGGCCGGGCTGTTGATCGGCGCATTGGCGGGGTTGATCAATGGCGCCCTGATCGCTTTCGCCATGATCCCGCCCTTCATTGCCACCCTAGGCATGATGGTCAGCGCTCGTGGCGTGGCACGCGCCTATACCGATGGCCAGCCAGTCAGCATGTTGACTGATCAGTTCACCTGGATCGGTTCAGGCGCCAATCCGGTGATTATTTTCCTGGCGGTAGCAGTGCTCTTCCACATCGCGCTGAAGTACACCCGCTACGGCAAATATACTTATGCCATCGGTGCCAACCCCCAGGCAGCCCGTGTCTCCGGCATTAATGTGCGTCGCCACCTCATCATGGTTTATGCCATTGCAGGCCTGCTGGCAGGTCTGGCCGGTGTGGTTGCATCGGCTCGCGCGGGCACCGGTCAGGCGGGTATGGGTTTGATGTACGAGCTTGATGCCATTGCAGCCGCTGTCATCGGCGGCACCAGCCTAGCGGGTGGTGTCGGGCGTATTGCTGGCACTGTGATAGGTGCACTGATTCTTGGGGTAATGCTAAGCGGTTTCACCTTCCTGGGAGTCGATGCTTACTACCAGGACATCGTCAAGGGCGCCATCATCATTGCAGCCGTGGTCATCGATCAATATCGCCAACGTCGTCGTTTAAAAACCGCTTAATATTTTACATATCCCTACTGCCTACACGCAGTTGAAATTGGAGGAACTATGTCATCCCTACTGGTACGCCCCACCGCCCCAGATACCCAAGGCACCGTCATTGACGTTACCCCTGAATCGGCTGGCTGGCAGCATGTCGGCTTTCGGGTGCATAAACTCGCCAAGGGTCAGCGCCTGGAGGCCAGCAGCGATGATCAGGAAGTATGCCTGGTGCTGCTGACTGGTCGCGCCAATGTGAGCTGCGGCGAGCATCATTTCGATGATATCGGCAAACGCATGGATATCTTTGAGCAGATTCCCCCCTATGCGGTTTATCTGCCTGACCATGTTAGTTACTCGGTAGAAGCGACAACGGACTTAGAGCTAGCGGTGTGCGCCGCTCCTGGGCAGGGTAATCATTCCCCAAGACTGATCGCTCCAGACAACGTCAAACAGAGTACCCGTGGCCAAGGAACTAATGTTCGCCATGTTCATGATATTTTGCCTGAAACTGAGCCCGCCGATAGTCTGCTGGTCGTGGAAGTGTTTACCCCTGCGGGTAACTGGTCTAGCTACCCGCCCCACAAACATGATGAGGATAACTTACCTAACGAGTCACTCCTTGAAGAGACCTACTACCACCGCATCAACCCTGAACAGGGGTTTGCCTTTCAACGCGTCTATACCGACGACCGAACCCTTGATGAAACCATGGCGGTGGAGAACGGCTGCTGTGTGTTGGTTCCCAAGGGCTACCACCCTGTCGGGGCCTCTCATGGTTACTCGCTCTACTACTTAAATGTGATGGCGGGCCCTAATAGAGTGTGGAAATTCCACAACGATCCCGACCATGAATGGCTGATGCATGCTTAGTAGAAAGGCTATTCGCCCGCTAGTGTTTAACTAATGCTATGCGCTTCTGCCCCGCCGCTGCGGGGCTGTTTTATTTAACTGAAGCTTTAATAGCAATAGCCAGCCCTCCTGACGTACATGTGATCGATAACAAAGACATTCCAACGTTATGGACGGGACCCCAAAGAAGGCACTACCCGACTGTTTGACGGCTTCGATTTTGAATTCTTCAGTGTAACGGGGATGGCTTATGGGCCCTCCTAGATGCCTTAGTATATGGCCTAGGGGTGTCTACGAAACCCGGGGCTATTCAGTTACAGATTGCGGCAAAGCTGGTAGGCCCAATTGTGTTTCAGAAAATACGCGCTACGATCTCGATAACAGCTAATAAAAAAAGCGGCCGGTAGGCCGCTAAAAAGGCTTTACGTGACCCGAAGGTGTTACTACAGCTCGCGCTTGCCATCCACCAGCCGTGAGACGCCCAGTGGATTGCCGTCTTTAAGCACTTCGGGCAGCAGCCTTTCAGGAAGCGCTTGGTAGCATACTGGGCGCAGAAAGCGGTAGATTGCCGCGCTGCCTACTGAGGTAGAGCGGGAATCAGAGGTCGCCGGGTACGGCCCACCATGAACCATGGCATGGCATACCTCTACGCCGGTTGGCCAGCCATTGGCCAGTATCCGTCCGGCTTTGCGCTCGAGTATCGGCAGCAGGGCCTTGGCTGTTTCGATATCACCGTCATCTATATGCAACGTGATAGTAAGCTGGCCTTCGAGCTGTCTAGCGACCTGCTTCACCTCTTCCTGGTCACTACATTCGATCACCAGCGAGCTTGAGCCGAAGACTTCATCCTGCAGCTCGGGATCACTGAGAAAATCGGAGGCCGAGGTGACGAATAGCATGGCCTGGCACGGATGAGCCGACTCACCGGCTTGGCCGCGCGCCACTTCCTTGACCCTCGAGCTATTTGTGAGCCGGCCGACGCCCTGCTCGTAGGCTTTATGGATGCTGGGAGTGAGCATGGTCTGGGCAGCGCTTCCTTTCACCGCTTTGCCAGCAGCCTCGACAAAGTCGTCAAGCTCGGTGCCCTTAACCGCTATTACCAGGCCAGGATTGGTGCAAAACTGCCCTGCGCCCATAGTGAGCGAAGTGACAAAGTCCTCGGCGAGTTGCTGGCCCCGCGCCTTGAGCGCCTCAGGCATTAGAAACACCGGGTTAATCGAACTCATCTCGGCATAGACCGGGATTGGCTGTGGGCGCGCCTGAGCGGTCTTCATTAAAGCGGTGCCGCCACCCCTTGAGCCGGTAAAGCCTACTGCTTGGATGCGCGCATCGGAGACCAGTGCCTGGCCTATCTCCCTGCCCGATCCAAACAGTAGCGAGAAGGTGCCTTCCGGCAGATTGCACGCCTTCACTGCACGCTGGACCGCGCGGCCGACCAGCTCTGAGGTGCCGGGGTGGGCAGAGTGGCCTTTGACGATGACCGGGCAACCAGCAGCCAAAGCCGAGGCGGTATCACCACCGGCCACGCTGAAGGCCAGTGGGAAATTGCTAGCGCCAAACACGGCTACCGGTCCTAGGCCAATATGGCGCTGACGCAGATCAGCGCGCGGCATTGGCTGGCGATCCGGCATTGCCGAGTCGATACGCATATCAAGCCACTCACCGGCCCGTACCACCGAGGCGAACAGGCGCAGCTGACCGCAAGTGCGACCACGTTCGCCCTCCAGGCGTGCCTGGGGCAGGCCGGTCTCGGCCATGGCACGCTCAATCAATTGATTGCCAATACCTTCGATTTCGCTGGCGATGGTCTCAAGAAACACAGCACGATCTTCGAGGGTTGTTTCGTGATAAGTAGTAAAGGCCGCCTCGGCAAATTCGCAGGCGCTTTCTACCTCCGCCTTGCTGCCGCCAGCATAGGTGGGTTCCAGCGTTTCACCAGTGGCGGGATTGATAGCGTTAATGGGCTTAGCACTGCCGCTAACGTCACTCTGTCCAATAAGTAATTTGCCCATCATCGTCATAACAGATATTCTCCTGAGTTAGTACACCATCTTTAGTAGGTGGTTGAATTAATTGTGTTTAATGATCGAGTTCCTGGTGGCTTTGGGTAATAAATGACATGTCGTCTTGATTAAAAAAAAAGTCCAACCATAAATAATGCAGATGATGCCCAGACTCTACGACGACGCCATGTTCAGATCCCAAAGGGATGTGCACTAGGGAATTACCTAGGACCGTATGTGGCTCTCCATTTATTTGTAGGGTGATCTGGCTTTCTGGAAAAACCAGGAATAGCTGATCCAGTATGGGGTGGGCATGAGATGCAACCTGGTCTGGCCCACTCGCTTCCACTGAACCCATGCAGAAACGTGGCACTACACCTGGGGGGATAACCTTGCGACTAGTGGTTTTCTCACTCTTTGAGGCATCACGATAGCGAGCACTAGTGCGGTAGAGCTGTAAATAAGGAAAGCTGTCGGCATCCTGCTGTAAAGCATTCCACTCCCCCTGCGTTAGCTCTAGCACAATTTCAAGAAGACTAGCCCCATCAATGGACGCCAAGGGAATATCGGTTCCCGGCAACGGCACGAGCGCGCCCCGCTCAGAAAGGACATGCTCCTGATCAGCCTGCTTGCAAGATAGATCCCCTTCCAGCAAGAACAGAATGCTCAATCTGTCTTGTCGCTCAGACAATACTCGTTCCCCGGCAGGCGGAAGCATATGGTGGAGTACCGTAGCACCCTGAATCTGTCCCTCAAGCAGGTTGCGAGTCGCTGGTAGTTCGTCGCTCTGCAAAGGGTTGAGTGTTGTGTAAGAAAGATTCATCGACTCTCTCCGCTCTTAATTTATTACGTCCATGAACGGCTCAGAAGCCCGAGAACTGGTTGGGTAGGTACATGACCAAATCCGGAACCAATAACAAGACCACCATCAGGGCCAAAAAGCTTAATATGAAAGGAATCGAGGCAACGAAGTAATCCCAGGTACTCACCTTCAAAAGCCCACACACAGTGTACATACACACACCGACTGGTGGTGTATTCCCCCCCAAAGAGACCATCGTCACGAAAATCACCCCAAAGTGAACAGGATCAAGGCCGATGCCTGTTGCCAGCGGAAGTAAAATTGGTGTCAGTAACAACACATTCACCGTTGCCTCCATCAGCATGCCGACCACGATCATGAACAGCATCATCAACAAGAACACAATCAAGGTGTTGTCCGAGAGGCCTAATATCAGTTGGGAAATAGTCTGAGGTACTTGATCAAGCACAAATACATGCCCCAACATAGCCGAAGTCATGACGATGAGAGTCACCACACCAACATCAGTCACTGAGTCTTGGAGCGCCTCCATAGCGGCTTTCCAATTAAGCTCTTTATGAATAAAAATACCGACTATTAAGGAGTAAAGAACAACGAATGCCCCAGCTTCAGTGGGCGTAAAGACGCCAAACCGAATCCCAACAAGAAGAAGAACGGGAAACATAAGCGCCCAAATGGATCTAACAAATGAGTTCCCTAGCTCTTTAAGCGTCGGAAGGCTCTCCAATTCCGGTTGATAGTTATTACGCTTGGATATGCCCCACGTAACGAACATGTAAATAACCATTAACAGGAGACCAGGCACGATACCTGCCAGCAGCAATTTACCGATAGACACATTTCCCACAAACCCAAAAACAATCAGGCCAATACTGGGCGGTATGGTAGCTGTAATAACGGCGCTATACGCAATGACTGCCGCAGTAAATCCCTTGCTATAGCCGCTTTCAATCATGTGGCCGCCGAGGATCCGTGACTGCATGGAAGCATCTGCGACTGCCGACCCCGAAACGCCCCCCATCAGCGTTGATAATACGATGCTTACTTGGGCCATCCCTCCGACCATCCAGCCGGTGAGCATTTTGGAAAAATCCAATAAACGATGAGTGATACCGGTTCGGTTCATCAAATTGCCAGCAAGAATAAAGAGCGGGATTGCCAGCAAAGGGAACGACTGTGTCGCAGTGGCCAGTTTCTGAACGGCAATGCTGACAGGAATAGGGCTATCTACCAGGTAGTACAGTAAGCTCGCAATGCCTATAGCGAAAGCTGCTGGCATTGCTGTAAATAGCAAGATCAAAAAAACTGGGAATACTAAAGTCATATCACTTTCCCCTGGGTTGTCGATCTACGGATCTTGCGCCATTCATTTATATCGGTGGCGCATTGCACCATCATTGTTATCAATAACAGTAGACACCCCACCGGAATAGCAGCGACCACCCATCCATAACTAAAGCCGATAGATGACACCGTTCTTCCCGCGCTAACGATTACTAGGTGATAGCCGTGAATAACGATAAAAAGCAAGAATGAAAACATAAGCAATCGGTGCATAATGTTTATTGACACCGCCACAAGAGGCACCTTGTTGATAAGTCCGCTAAAAAGGTCCACGACTACATGCGCATGAAGGCGTAAGGCTTGATTTGCAGATAGTATGCCCAGCCAGACGAAAATTGATTGTGATAGTTCTACCGACCAGGTAACCGGATAACCAGAGTAGCGAGCGATAGAGCCCACCAACACCACTGCTACCAGTATGCTGAACAACAGTTTTGTGATTACACCCTCACACTTGGTAAGGAAGTCAGTCATGTTAATAGCCCCTATAACTTAGGCCGAGCAACGGTGACACACCCCCGCCACTCGGCAATGCCACTCATTTACTGAGAAGAAGAGAGCGCTTCTTGAACAGCGTCATAAGCTTCTTGTAGCTCCATCTTGTCGTAGTAGCCGTAATCTGAAACCGACTGCTTGAAGACCTCTTCATCTACCTCAATTAATTGAGTGCCCGTTTCTTCAGGAATGGCACTCTTGACTTCTTCGATACGTTGGAGGAGTACCTCTGATGCATGTCGCCCTCCGTTTCGAGCTTCTTCCTTTAGCGCTATTTGGTACTCTTCAGGTAGGCTATAGAACCAATCTCTACCGACGACGAGTGCTGTAATCAATTCAATATGGCGTGTCAATGAAATGTACGGTGAGACCTCATGAAACCGAGTTCCATATCCCCCCATTATTTGAGCGCCAGCTCCATCGATAACGTCGGTCTGCATGGCTGAATACACCTCCCCCCACGCCAAGGGCGTTGGCGTGGCGCCCAATGCCGCCATGGACTCCGTCCAGATCGGTGCTTGAGGAGTTCGAACCCGCATGCCCTCTAAGTCTGATGGTTCATGGATCTCTTCCTTGCTGAAAATGTGTCGAGCACCTTGATACCAGTTAAAAGACAAAACGACGATCCCTGCCTGTTCTTCGATCGCTTTCTCCCATTCATTAAAAAGTTCCGTTTCTACGAAGCGGGCGGCCTCTTCGTAGCCGTCGAAGACGTAAGGGGAGTTAAGTACTCCAATTTCTGAAACGTAGTCCGCGAGATAGGCTGCATCGGTCAGTGCTGCGGTATTGGCGCCGGCCATCGCCTGCTCCATCACATCCTGCGTATCACCCAGCTGGGAGCTAGGGAAGATACGTACTTGGATATCTCCATTGGTGCGATCCTCCACGTTTTGCTTGAAGAGCTCGAACCCAGCTATCAGCGGGTCATCCGCAGTTTGGGTGGTACTGACATTCAGTTGCATAGCATGGGCGGACGTCAATCCGCCCACCATGTATCCGATGACGGCTGTTGTAAGCGCTTTCTTCCACATGTTTTCTGCCTCTCTCTGCTTGATTTGTTATCACATTATAAATATCAACCAATCTGTATCATTATGCAATACGATTAGACCAAAGGATAACCTTCCAAGCGGAAATACTATAAGTCATTGAATAAATTTAATTATTTAATCTAAAAAGATACTTTTAAAAGGTTAATGGAAGCATGATCGACTTTCAATCTAATCATTGACAATCTTATTTTATTCGTTAAAAATCACATTATGATAAATAAAGGAGGCAGAGCATGAGCGATCTTTCACCCTTGGCAAGTGACACACTTGAACTACTCGTCAAGAGCAGTACCGCCACTATTACTACTCAGTTATTCAAGCGCGGCTACCGACAGCAATTCCTGGTCGGCCTGAGGCCCATGAATCCCGATGTTGCCAGCTTCGCAGGCATCGCGTTTACACTGCGTTTTATCCCCTCCCGTGAAGATAAGGATTGGGACCTGGGTGATCTTGCCAAGCGAGGCGAGGACAATCTGCAGTGGGAAGCGATAGAGAGTGTCAGCGAGGGTGAAGTACTAATAATCGACAGCTGTCAGGATCCGCGCGCAGCATCCGCTGGCGATATGCTGCTGACCCGCTTGCTCAAGCGTGGCGCCGTCGGTGCGGTAACGGATGGCGCCTTTCGCGATGGCACAGAAGTGGCCAAAATAGGCCTTCCCGCCTACAGCCGTGAAAACACGGCCACAACCCGGCCTGCCTTTCTGCGTGCTATAGACATGCAGGTGCCAATCGGCTGCGCTGGTGTTGCTGTTTATCCTGGGGATGTGGTGGTCTCCGACGGGAACGGTGTAGTGGTCATTCCTCGCAGCATTGCCGACGACCTGGCCGTGGATGCCTACGAGCAGGAGCAGCGCGAACAGTATCTGCACAAGAAAATCGAGGCCGGTGCACCGCTGTGGGGCACTTATCCACCCAATGCCAAGACTCTCGCCGAGTATGAACGCTACCGTGCAGAGCAGAATGAACTGTCACTTACCCGCCAGCAAGGAGTCTGAAATGAGTGATATAGCCAAACAGCGTGAAGCAATTATTCGTAAATACTTCGATGGCTGTAATGAAGCCAATGTCGAAAAAATGATGCAATGTTTCACTAAAGATGCCGTGCACTATTTCCCCCCCGGCTTGCCCGATATTCCGTGGCGCAGCGCCCGCACCATTGCAGAGAAATGGGTCTGGTGTGTAGAAAACTTCGGCTCCAGTTGGACTATTGAAAACGTACTGGTGGGTAGCGACGGACTTGAGGCGGTTATTGAGTGGACGCACTGGAAAACCAAGTTGGGCGAGGCCCTACGTGGCGATGAGTGGTACCGATTTGATGCTGACACGGGACTGATTACAGAGATCCGCGCCTATTATGCTTCACGAGCGGACAAGGAACGCCCAATGAATGAGCTAGAAGGTTTCGACTACGCTGGCCGTGGTTACGCACTGGAGCCTCCAGTACAAAGATAAACTAATGCGCACTTCCGGCCCGCTTTTGAACAATGGAAAAGAAGATCGTTATGAAAACACTGCTGATCACCGGTGCAGGGGGACGCGTTGGCAAGATACTCCGTCCTCTTCTTCGCCAGCGTTACCGCCTTCGCCTGCTTGATACCCAACCTATCGAGGTGACCACTTCCGAAGAAGAAGGCATCATTGGCGACTTACGCGATTCGGATATTCTCCAGCAAGCCGTACAGGGGGTAGATGGCATCCTGCATTTGGCATGCGTCCATGGGACTGAGCTCGATTTTGACGACACTTTGGATGTTAACTACCGTGCCACTCTCGCACTACTCGAAGCCGCCAGACATGCAGCGGTAGGACGCTTTATTTTCGCCAGCAGCCACCATGTGGTAGGCCAATATCGAGCAGACGCCCTCCCTGGCGACGATGCTTCACCCGCACCCGACAGCTACTACGGTCTAAGTAAGGCTTTTGGGGAAGCGGCTTGCGCCATGTATGCTCAGCGTTTCGGTATCGCCACTCTATCTATCCGTATTGGCAATGCTGATCCGAGAGTTATAGACGCGCGCCGTCGGCGCCTCTGGATCAGCGCCCGTGACCTCGCACAACTGATTAACATCGGCATGACCCATGAGCAACTTGAGCATGCCATCGTCTACGGCATTTCACGCAGCCCCGACCCCATGTTCAAAAACACAATTGCCCAGACGTTAGGGTACTGCCCTCAAGACAATGCTGAGGATTTCATCGACCCAAAATTCATCAATTTTGATGCCATGACCGAGGCTGAGGGGCCCGACTATGTTGGCGGTGGCTACGCTGGGAGCCAACTGAAATGATTAGGAGGTCACCATGAAGATCTGCTCACTTGATACCTTTATCGTCGACATCCCTTTTTTCGATGGCGGTAAGGGCATTGGCATTACGCCCACGACGTGGAACAGCTTGGAAACAGTTCTGATCCGCCTGGAAGACGAGGCCGGCAATGTCGGCTGGGGGGAGGCCTTTGGCTACTTCACCGCCGATGCTGTTAAGGCCGTTCTCGACAGGTTGATATCTCCTCTTATCGTGGGAGCCACAATCGAGGATATCGTTAGTTACAATCAAGCCCTGCAGCAACGACTCCATCTATTTGGCCGCTACGGGATTACCCTATTCGCCATTTCCGGTATCGATATTGCCCTATGGGACCTTAAAGCTCGGCGCGAACAAGTTCCCTTGCACCAACTCTTTAGTAACCAAGCACGTTCGCAAATACCAGTTTACGCAAGCCTGGTTCGCTATGCGGATGGCCCGCTTGCTGCTGAAATATGCCAGAAAGCGTTAGCCAGTGGTTTCACTGATCTCAAGTTACATGAAATAACGCTAGAAGAGATTCGTGCCTGCCGAGTAGTCGTGGGGGACAGCACGCCTATGGCTGTGGACGTTAACTGTAGTTGGAGCGAAGCGGAAACTCATTCACGTCTTACTGAACTTAAAGAGTTATCCATCGCCTGGCTGGAAGAGCCCATTTTCCCACCGGAAGACTATGCCAAGCTCGCCGAGGTGAGGGGCGGCGGTGTGGCCTTGGCCTGCGGCGAAAACTGGTGTACCTCCATGCAGTTCTCAGCGGCTATCGAGAGGGGGGCGGTGGATTATGTGCAGCCCAGCGTGACTAAGGTGGGTGGTATCAGCGAATGGCTGAGCATCGCCCGTAAAGCCGAAGAGGCTAACGTTGCCTTGATGCCCCATACGCCCTATTTCGGGCCTGGCCTTTTCGCGAGCCTCCACTTGGCGGCAGCCTTCCCCCAGGCTATCCAACTCGAATACCTCTTTGTTGAGCCAAAGGCGTGGCTATTCGACGTGGAGGGGCATCGCCAAAATAATCAGTTCCTGCTTCCCGAGGGGCCTGGCCTGGGCGTTACTCCCGATCACGAAGTGCTGGCGCGCTACCGTCGGGCTTGACCATGCGTATCGCTCATTACCATATATTTAAAACAAGGAAATAAAAATGCACTTCATGATCATTGCACAGGATGCTAAAGCGGCAGACACCTTGGAAAAACGCCTAGCGGCTCGCCAAGAGCACATGCAGGGCATTAAGGCCCATAAGCTTGATGGAAGCATTGTCGACGGTGGCGCCATTCTCGATGATGAGGGGCATATGTGTGGCTCTGCGGTATTCTGCGACTTTGAAAGCCGCGCAGCTCTTGAGGACTATCTTGAAAAAGAGGTCTACATGCGAGAGGGCGTTTGGGAAGAGGTGAAGATCTACCCTGTAAAGAGGGTCGACTGGGACACCCTGCTGAGTTCCTGATTCGTACACTCGCCTTAGGGCGACGCTAAACCATCAATCGACTCTGACAGAGACGGTGCCGACTGTGTATCATGAAGTACTGCACGGTAACATCGCAACAGGCACTCATCATGACCCAAGCCATCCAGGCGCCCTCCAAGCGGGCACAAAAGGCCACCATTAACGACGGCGGCGGCGGAGGCACACAACTACTCGACAAGGCTCTCAATATCGTCGAGTTGGTGGCGCACTCTAACAAGCGCCTTACCGCACACGACATCGCTATCGAGATGGGCTACACCAAGCCCACCGCTTATCGCATTCTCGCCGCCCTGGTGAGACGCGGCATGCTGTCACTGGACAATCGAGACCAAGCCTACGAGTTGGGCCTACGTTTCGCCGAACTCACCACCAGCCTGCGCTCTAGTCATCGCTTTTTGATGCTCATAGAGAATGACTTGATCAATCTTTCGGCACGCACCGGCGAAACTGTCACTGTGGGCATTGCCGAAAAGGATTCAGTACGCATTGTCAGTCGTTACAGCCTAGGCTATGAGGTTACAGTAGGCGCCTCGAGCGGCAGTAAGCGCCCCTTTCACGCCTCAGGCATCGGCAAGGTTGCACTCGCGTTCCTGCCTGCCGAGCAAAGTTCACAGCACATGAAGCGTATCCACTTCCAGGCCCTGACTCCTCGGACATTGCAGAACGAGGATGCCCTAGAAGAAGAGCTGCGATTGATTCGCGCTCGCGGCTACGCCATTGATGACGAGGAAATCATCGAAGGCGTACGCTGCGTGGCACAACCACTGCTGAGTCGGCAAGGTGAGCTGATAGGCGCTATCAGCCTCTCGGCTCCTACCTACCGCATGCCGCCTCATCGTGTACGCACGATCGCCATCGCGCTCGGTCATATCTCCAACGCCTTGGCAGAGCGTCTGAGCCTTCCGAGCCAACACTATGATGCTCCTGCCTCACAGCTCAGCTGCCTGCACGAAGGTGGCCTGTTCAAGCCGCTGGCGATCGGCATGCATCGCAAGCACCTAGTAGTCATGGACGCCATGGCGCCGGCGCTGCACTTCTTCACGGCGGATGGAATGCTCGTCGAAACCAGAGAACTCCCTTTCACACCTCGCCATGGTGCCATCTCCGCCAACGGACAGATCATGCTGGCTCGGGGACGTGAATGGTTCGAGTGGATATCAACAACGCAAACACTAGTCGCGCGAGGCGAGCAGGAGTCAGCCATCAGCGCCCTGGCCTTCGATGGCGAACGACTCTATCTGGGACTGGATGGCGATACACCGCGCATCGTCGCGGCAGAATGCGAAACACCTCCTATCATGCTGGCAAATATGCCGCGCCTAATGGTCTGCGACCAAGGCAGGGTAGCGGTGAGCCATAGTGAGGATGCCAGCGTCGAGCTTCTGCAGCTTGCCGACGGCGCCTCTCTAGCACATGTCAGGGAGGACGCCAGCGTTGGCGATTTATGCGGTCTGATGTTGCATAACCAGACGCTGTTCACCACGGGCGACCACGCACGCTATATTCGCCAGACTCATATCGAAACCGGTAGTCAGGACTATCTGATTGCTCCCGAATGCCATATCACCGCAATTGCACGAGTGGGTGATCACATTTACTTGGCCGGAGCCAACCTCGACGCCGTACTTGATGACGAAAGCACCCACATCCCGGGCTCTCTATACCGGCTGCCAACCAATGACTGAGCGGCTTACCTAAACAGAAGATCCCCGCCGATATCACAGCAGGGATCTTCTGTTTAGGGGGATAACAAATAGTAATATCAGGCAAAGCTGCCAAACGACTGATAATCCACCATCCATGCCAGCGCCTGATCGCTCAAGCTGAAACCTAGACCTGGCCGTTTGGGTACCAGCATGCGCCCTTCACGTAGTACAAGACGCTCGTTGAACATCGGCTCCAACCATTCGAAGTGCTCTAGCCAAGGCTCCTGAGGGAATGCCGCCGCAAGATGCAGATGAATTTCCATGGCAAAGTGTGGTGCCAGCTTGATGCGATGAAAATCGGCCAAACTCATAATTTTCAGAAACGGCGTTATGCCGCCCACCCTCGGGGCGTCGGGCTGTACGAAATCACAAGCATTTGTAGTCAACAAATGGCTGTGCTCGTCGAAGCTGGTGAGCATTTCGCCAGTAGCGATCGGCGTATCTAGCGACGCAGCCAAAGCGGCGTGCCCAACATGATCATAGGCATCCAGCGGCTCCTCGATCCAAGTCAGATCGAACTGCTCGAGCACCTTTCCGAAGCGCTGCGCTGTGGAGCGATCCCATTGCTGATTGGCATCTACCATGAACGGAAAGCCGTCCCCAAGCTTCTCGCGCACCGCTTGGACTCGCTTGAGATCTGTGGCGGTGTCGGGCTGGCCGACCTTGAGCTTAATGCCCCCTATACCATTGCCCAACGATTTTTCAATGTTCTCCAATACCTGCTCCAGCGGGGTGGAAAGGTAGCCACCCGAGGTATTGTAGCATTGTACCGAGTCGCGATGGGCGCCGAGCAGCTTGGCTAACGGCAGGCCGGCACGTTTGGCCTTGAGATCCCACAGAGCGATATCGAACGGCGCTATGGCCTGAGTCGCCAAGCCGCTGCGCCCCATGGAAGCGCCGGCCCAGCACAGCTTGTCCCATAGTTTGGAGATATCGTTAGGGTCCTCGCCGATCAGGTTATCAGCGATCTCCTTGGCGTGGGCGTACATGCCGGGACCACCTGCGCGCTTGGAATATCCGAAACCGATCCCCTCGAAGCCGACTTCTGTGCGAATCTCAGCAAAGACGAAGGCGATCTCGGTTAGTGGCTTCTGGCGTCCGGTGAGCACTTTGGCATCACTGATCGGTGCCGCTAGTGGCAGATAGATCAGCGATACTTTGACCCCACTGATCTCATCAGAAGAAATGCTCTGTTGCGTAGACATGCTGTCACTCCTATTGAATGGAAACTCCATACCCGCTCAACCCGTAGCATGATGTGACAGGGGACGGAAGCGTGGCCGCCCATAATACAACCACGCTGCTTGGCTCAGTATGTCAGTGAGTCTTGGTACGCCTGAAGCGCTTGGGCACCAGACTCTTGAGCAGGTTCGGGAACAGCGAAAGGGTCACCACGATCACCGCGATGGCCAAGAAGCTGACCGATATCGGCCGGGTGAAAAAGATGTCCACTGCTCCGTCGGAATGCATCAGTGCGCGACGCAGATTGGTCTCGACGATCGGCCCTAACACGAAACCCAACACCAGAGGGCCTAGCGGAAGCTTGGCTAGGCCGATGGCCACAGTGGTTACACCCACTGCCAGCATGATCCAGACATCGAACAGGCGATAGTCGGATGCATAGGCACCAATAACCGACAGCACTACCAAAACAGGCAGCATGTAGTGCTGGGGTATTCTAAGCACACGCGGAAATATCTTTAATGTCAGTAGCTGAAAAACCACTACGAAAAGCACGGCCAGCATGAAGGCGGCATAGACCGAACTCACGACGCCCGGATTGTTGACAAACAGCAGCGGCCCCGGCTGCAGCCCATGGATCATGAAGGCGCCGATCAGAATCGCAGTGACTCCGTCGCCAGGTATTCCCAGAGTAATCAGTGGCAGCAGGGCCCCGCCTATACTGGCATTATTGGCTGACTCGGTGGCCCACAGCCCCTCGACGGTTCCCTTGCCGAATTTTTCAGGAGTCCTAGAGGACTGCTGCGCCACGCCGTAGGCGATCATGTTGGAAGCCGTGCCACCGATACCCGGCAATACCCCGATACCCACACCGATCAGCGATGAGCGGATAACATTCACTATGTTGTTGCGCACTTCGCGCAAAGTCACACCAACTCCCTTGATATCCAGATTTATGCTCGGCAACTCCTTACTTTCGTAGGCATCACGCAGCACTTGGGAAATGGCGAACAGGCCGATCATCACCGGAATGATGCCAAGCCCAGACATCATGCTGATCGAGCCGAAGGTAAAGCGTGCCGTGCCGTCCACTGGAGCGAAGCCTACCGTACCAATCAGCAAGCCCAGCAGACCGGCTAGCATCCCCTTAATCATCGAACCCCGTGATAGCGCCACCACCAACGTCAGCGCCATTAGCGATAGCGAAAAATACTCCGCCGGGCCCAGCTTGATCGCTACGCGTGAGATGATTGGCGCGAACATGACCAACAACAGCAGACTAAAAAGACCGCCGGCAAATGACGCCAGCGCACATGTTCCTAACGCCTTCACGGCCTCGCCGCGCTGCGCCATCGGGTAGCCTTCAAAGGTGGTGGCGATCGACGAGGGCGTCCCCGGCATATTGAGCAATACGGCAGAAACCATACCGCCGGAAAGCCCGCCGATATACACGGCAATCATCACTGCTAGTCCAACCCCGGGAGACAAACTGAAGGTTAACGGAAGCATGATGGCCACCGCCATCGACGCGTTGAGGCCGGGCAGAGAACCGACCACCAGGCCAAGAATACATGCCCCCATGATTAACAGGAGATTGACGGGGGATATCAGCTCAGTAAGGCTGATCAAGAAAATATCGAACATAGTCACTCCCTCGCTTTAGAAAAACATGCCCGAGGGCAGTGACATTCTGAAGAATTGATAGAGAACCGCGTACAAAACCGCGCCAGTAGCTAGCGCAAAAACTAGATATTGGGCAGCGGCTTTGAGAGAACGCTCACCTAGCAGCAGTGTAGCGATCCAGATATAAATCATGATGGCAACAATCGTACCGAGGTACTCGACCATTAACACGAACCCCACCATACTGAGCAGCAGCACACCGACCAGTACCAGGCGTCCTAGGTCAAGCTTTTCACCACCACCAACGTCACCGACTTCCTCGTCCTGGCTCGAAGCTTGCCGTTCAGGTTTCTTGAGCGCCAACACGAGTCCCAGTGGAAACATCAGCACTGCAATCGTGATGGGCATCAATTGCGGACCGGGATCCCCCATCATGCCGGAGGGATACTGCCTGGCGACCACAAATACCGCTACTGCAAGCAGCATAAAGGCAATGCCAGTACCACGTTCATATATCGCCATAATTACACCGATACGGTTATGTAGATTGTGCTCAGGAAGGATAAAACGGCATAGTGTTCACAATGCCGTCCAGGTAACGCTTACTCTTCCAGCAACTTGCTGACCATATGCTCTTCCTGGCTGACGAACTCCTCGGCTTCATCTGAAGGGCGGAAGGCGGGCACCACGCCGACTCGTTCCATGCCTGTCTGAAAGGATTCACGCTCCATAATGATGGCGCTGATTTCACCTAAGGACTGCACAATTTCGTCACTCAACTCTTTCTGGCTATATATGGTGAATACAAGCGGCAGAGAAATATCGAGGCCCTGAGAGACAGTCGTCGGCCAGTGTGGCGCAGCTGGGTCTTCCTTGTCGCTGACCACGGCCAGAACCTGAATGTCACCACTCTCTTCATACTGCAGGCCGTTGGCGATGCTAAACACACTGATGTCTAGCTGGCCGCCGAGCAGCATAGGCACGCGCTGGCCTTCGCTGCCAGCATCAACCAGGCGAATTTGGCCATCAGCGGCTTCGGCAAGAGCCTGCCCCTTGAGCTGCGTACCAGCCCCCATCTGCACACCCATGGTTAGGCGTTCATCGTTCTTCTCTATGTATTCCAGCATCTCGTTAAGCGTCGAATAAGGTGCATCGCCCGGTACTACATAGACCTCATTAAGGTCGCCTAGCGTTGCTATGGGCTTCATGTCTTCGTAAGAATAAGGTGACCGGCCCGAATTGCTCGCCACGTGCAGGGCACTGTGGTAGAAGAGCAGCGTGCCTCCGTCGGGCTTGGCATTAATTACAGACTGGAGGGCAGAAACCCCGCCGCCGCCGCTCTGGTTGACCACTGCAACCGATGTCCCTGTGAGAGCTTCGAATTCACGGGCATATTCGCGCGCCAAGGCATCGGTTCCACCACCCGGCGATGCCGGCACGAACAGGCGCAAATTGTCGACAGGGTAATCGAGCTCGGCAGCCAAGGCGGTGCTCGAAAAGCCCCCCAGTCCGGCAGTCACAAACGCGATGGCGGCACACTTCTTCATTGTATTTATCATGAGTACTCTCATATGGCAGTTTCAGATTACGTTCGGCAGGCCCAAGGCACTGCCTTTCGTCAAAGGCTTTATCAAGCCAGCACACCAATTGGCCAGGGTACGAACTCATCTTCGCCCACGCCGTTATCTTCACTCTTGGTTCTTTCACCGGAAGCATGCGCCAGTAGACGCTCAAAAATGCGCTGCCCCATCTCCTGGATGGTGGCATCACCGTCGATGACAACGCCGCAATTAATATCCATGTCGCCTTCCATACGCTGATACATAGGCGTGTTACTGGCCAGCTTGAAGGTCGGGGCGGGGAAAGAGCCGAAGCAGGAACCGCGTCCAGTGGTAAAGGCGATCAAATTGGCTCCACCGGCGATCTGCCCCGTCGCCGAGACTGGGTCGTAACCCGGAGTGTCCATAAAGACTAAGCCATGCTGCGTGACCGGCTCGGCGTATTTGTACACCTCCATCAATGGCGCATTACCACCTTTCTTGGCCCCACCCAATGATTTCTCCAGTACATTTGCGAGCCCCCCAGCATTATTGCCGGGGCTGACGCGTCCGTTAATTTGGGTATCGCGCCCCTTGTTGTACTCGAGCCACCATTCGATGCGCTCGACGAGCTTCCTACCTACCTCGGGCGTGACGGAACGCGAGGTCAAAGTATGCTCAACACCGAAAATCTCGGACGTTTCGGAAAGAATCGCAGTACCGCCGTGGCGCACTAGGATATCCACCGCTGCCCCCAACGCTGGGTTGGCGGAGAGTCCCGAAAAGCCATCAGAGCCGCCACACTGCATGCCAATCACCAGGTGTTCGGCAGGGACAGGCTCTCGGCGCGCCTCATTTGCCTTTGGAAGCATGCTTTCGATCAGACTGACTCCCTGCTTGATAGCATTGCCGACTCCGCCGACCTCTTGAATCACTAAGGTCCTAAGCATTTCGTTTTCGTTCAAACCCTCCTGCTCAAGGAATCCCCAGATGTTGTTGCGCTCGCAACCTAACGCGATCAACAGGGCGCCTCCCGTATTAGGGTGCCGAATATAGCCGGCCAAGGTACGGCGCAGTAGATCCATGGGCTCGCCTGTCATTTCCATGCCACAGCCCATCTCATGCACAAAGGGCACCACACCATCGACATTAGGGAACCCCGTAAGACGCTCATCGGTGAAATGGTTGGCAATTTTGCGCGCCACAGTGGCACCACAGTTACCAACGATGAATACACCCAAGTAGTTGCGCGTTGCGACCCGGCCATCTTCTCGAACGAAGCCTTGGAAAGTGGCGCGCTGCTCGGGTGGCAGCAACTCGGTAGGCACGTAGTCTTCGCTATAGCGATAATCGCGCGCGGTCTCGCCAAAGGCGATGTTGTGGCTGTGCATCCAACTACCTGGCGGTATATCCTCGCTGGCATAGCCAATCACGGTGTTGTATTTGAGCACCGGCTCGCCTTCACGGATCAACCGTGCTGCCACTTTGTGACCCACCGGCACGTCTTGCAGTGAGGTAATACCTTCGCTAACTATCTCGGTGCCCGCTTCGATGGCCACCCTAGCGACCACCACATTGTCGTGGGAGTCCAAACGAATGACGGGCTCCTTGGCCCTGCACTCTTTATCCGCCATCTTCTCTCGCCCTTAATCTGTTGTTGCGGCCATCTAAGCCACTTCTAGCGCACCCGAGCAAAATCAATGTCCCTGGTGAAGCTCATGTTCCCAACTTATCTCAAAGAATCTCATTTATCAATATATGATAGATGGATAACAAACCAACTGGTATCTCTTGACGTCATTCCTGCTAATCTCATGGTATTCACTAACATCCTGACGAGCTGAACCCAGGCAAGGAAAGCATATAGGATATACAAATTAATCATTTAATAACAAATATATAAATCGAATACAGGCCATTTATAACGGATCAAAAAAAATGATTCTCGCTAGGAATACAATATTATTTTTCATAGAGCTAAATATCACAATGTAATATTATACTTTTGTCTAAAGCGCCAGCAATCATAGCTATGAGCCCACATAAAAAGCACAAAAGTGATTAAATGCTTTTTTAACTTCAAGGATGATAAGACGCAGAGCCGGGCAATGAGGCCCATTCGAAACCCTGGATTACTCAAAAATCGCAGTTCATAACTAACCTCGAGACGCTGGAGGCATAACTCGATTCATTGGATTCATCATAAATGCACGGAGCGAGAAGGTCGGGTTCGCCACGGCGTTAAATACCCGTGACTTGGCTTTAAGGGTTTCAGGGGGCTCGGCTGATCTTCCCTCTCCCGCGGAGGGATTGGAAGTGATTGCACGGAACCGAGCTGTCCAAGCGAGGTTGCGACGTCACATAAGATGACCATCAAGCGGTTTAGTATTCATTGGCTAACTTTTGACGTGCTTCAGGGCCTGACCTCACGGTTGCCGGTCAACACTACACTGCTCGTGAAGCAGCTGAAGCCATGAATGTGGGGCATTCGAGCATGGATAAATGGGTTCGTCAGTTCCGCCAAGAGCGTGATGGCCTAAGCCCTAAAGCAACGCCCATGACACCCGGTCAGTTCAAGATTCGCGAGTTTGAAAAGCGCATCCGTGACATTGAGAGGGAAAAAGACATCCTAAAAAACCGTTATGGGTTGGCACCCGCTTGTAGGTACAGAACACCGACGGCGGCCTATACTCAGCCTGGGCACGAGGGGTGCAGCCGTTGGCTTTTTGGAGGTCGACCCCGTTAAAAAACGTGGCTTGGGTGGCGTTCTGGACTTGAAAGTGGTGACACCGTCTGAGGTGATCCCGGTTAGGAAGGTAGATGTCGTCAACGCCACCTCCTCTGGTCCTTCCGTTCTGAACGGTTGCTGAGGAGATACATCATGGCACGTCAATCCTCCCGTTTCTCTCGTCGACGGGACAAATTACAATCGTCCATCCTGATGCTGCAGCGATAGATATCGGTTCCCGTTTCCATGTTGTGGCGTTTCCCCAGACCGGGTCCCCCAACCAGTTCGACGCTTTGATACCTTTACTGGAGACCTACGCCGACTAGGTTTTGTACGAAAAGCCTTATCTGCTTATTTACCTATGCAAAAGCAGCATAGGGGAAAGCAATGGTCGGACGTTACGAGATATCTGACGACGGCTGGGCACAGATTGAAGATAACGTGTCGCCTCCTCAAACCATGGGCAGACCCAGGCGGGATGACCGAAAAATGCTCAATGGTATCTTCTGGGTGTTGTGCTCTGGCGCCAAATGGCGTGATTTACCCGAGCGATATGGTCCTTGGTCGACGGTGTATGACCGGTTCCGCAAGTGGCGTGATGACGGCACCTTTGAAGTGGTTCTTTCTCGCTTGCAGCTCAAGTTACGTGAAGATGGGCTTATGGACCTGGATACGTGGATGATCGATGCTACTTCCGTGCGAGCCACGCGCGCTGCCGCCGGAGGCGGTAAAAAGGGGGCTCGAAAGAACCGTTAGACCACGCGCTCGGCCGTAGCCGCGGCGGTCTAACAACCAAAATTCATTTGGTTTGTGATCGCCATGGCTGGCCACTGGCGTTCACGCTGTCTTCTGGTCAAGAGGCAGATTCTCGGCACTTCGTTTCGACATTAGAGAGAATTCATTTACCAAGTAGCGTCGGGCGTCCTCGCAAACGTAGTCGCTATATGGTGGCTGATAAAGGATACGACAGCGATGAGTTGCGTCATTATTGCGACAGGTACGGCATGAAAACCGTGATTGCTCAGCGCAACATGCACCGAAGAACCCGGCCGGGGCTACCCAGGCGGTTCGATAAACCCAAATATCGGCAACGAAATGCGATAGAACGCTGCTTTGGCTGGCTTAAAGAATTACGCCGCATTGCCACACGTTATGAAAAGCTGGCAAGTAGCTTTAAGGCGATGGTATGCGTAGCGTGCATCAACCGTTGCTTGCGAGCCAACTTTTCGTACAAAACCTAAGTTCTCTGCCAACATATCTATATCCTCCACCAAGCTATCGAGCTGATCCAGATTGATTTCAGCTCCAAGCCACTGCAGATGGCGCTTCAGTCAGCGGGTGATAGACCAACAAACCCGATCGCCTGAATGATTGCCCACAGGCGACCGTAAACCTTGGCTCAATGACCTTCTGCTTGAGTAGCTCGCAATAAAAATACGCCACGTGGTGCATTGCGATCCACTGATGGCTAATACACAAACACGGCGCGCTGAGCTGGTCACTCTCAGGCAGCAACCTCTTTCTCGTCTTCAATCTCTAGTTCGAGATGGAAGTGAGCCGGCCCTGTCAGGTTGACCAAGGCATCAAGGCTGAACTTGTTAATGCGACCGTTCAGCAGATCATTGAGGCGCGGCTGAGTAATTCCTAATCGGTCGGCTGCTTCTTTCTGAGTAATGTTCCACTCCCTCACACGGCCAGCAATTTTTGCCATGAGCTCGGAACGGAGCCTCATATTCAACGCTTCCTCAGGCGTATCCTCAATGGCATCCCACACACTGTTGTAATACTCAATGGCCATTATCTCACCTCACTTAGTAGCTGGACTCAGGGCAGCTCTTTGTATCGCTGTTTGCCCAAATTGATGTCTTTTTGGGACGTCTTTTGGGTTTTCTTCTGGAAGCAGTGGAGAATAAATACCACATCACCTCGATTGGCCACGTAAAAAACCCGAAAGGCACCGTTATTTTCTAGAACACGGATTTCCATCACACCAGAGCCAACGCTTGGCATCGGACGAAAATCGTCTGACTGACCTCCAGACTGAATTTTGTCTATCTGAAACCCCGCTTCTCTCTTGGCATCCAGAGGGAAGTCGCGCAGCCTATCCTTAGAGTCTCCGACGAATGCAACAGGTTTCTTGCGCGCCACGCTGACTCCTCAATTTTCATAATATTTATATCAATACCGATATAATAGACTCATCAATTAAATAGCTCAAGCTTGATGTCGAAAACTACGGGGTGCCAATGCTCCATTAGGTTCCGTTTATCCATGAATCACGTCTATCGTTAGCCTTGGTCTTACCCAGCAGCAGTGGCGACATCAGAACGCCCGACGAGGGAAAGCCGCGAGTTGTTTCATGCCACACAAGGACTTCGACAGCTGTGGCTGTAAGGGTTACGCCTACCATAAAGCCGACGTCATGCTCCTCGACCTTTCTCCCAAAGCCAACTGTTAACTTACACTAACGGAAACATCGCAAATAGAAGCCGAAGCAAAACTCAGCATCGGCTGATGGCCACTGTCGACCAGTTCAATCGAGAGTTAGGACAAGGGACAATACAGCTAGGGTTGCCACGGGCAGGCGATGCCTGGGCATTACGTTCTGAACACCGGACTCCGAGCTACACCACTCGATGGGAAGAACTGCCGCATGTACGCTAATCACGCGTACGGAAGCTATAGTTGCTAAATTAGGAAATAGCATTAAAAACTGTGTTTATTTAACCTTTTGAGCACATGTAGTAGCTGATAAATTATTTTTGCGTATATATAGTAAAAATTAAGAAGGAGGCGGTAGTACATCTCACTGCACAATATCAATTTTCCTTAGCATAGAGCCTAAACCTTTCGATCCTAAAGTATTGAGGAACAACATGCCCAAAGAACAAAAGAAAACGCATTTTCAGTATCCTGAAAACCTCATCATAAAGTAGTTTCTTTAGAAGACGCTATAAAACTTCAATATATCAACGGCATCGAATGCACCCCAGAAAATCTAGCAAATACTGAAATAAAAGATTTCACTTACCACTTACAAAGTATTTTAACCAAATACATCGAAGATCTATCACCTGACATCGAAGACCGCATTGAAAATAAATTTTTCATAGAAACAGAAGGCGAGCATAAAAACAAATATATTGGCATGCTGTTTTTAGAAAACCAACCCCATCAAGAAGCGCTCACACATAAGCTTGCCCTCTTAGCTTACAAAATAACGTACTCCGTTATCACGCAAAAAGATATTTTAAGCGTCACCTATACCGATCAAAAATCATCAGACGACAAAGCATTTATTACAGAACACTCTGAAAAATTCATTAACAAAAAAAATGCACGATCTATTAAGCATCCGTTTACCGTATCACCTGAAATAGATAACAAAACACAACCAAAAGTGGAACTCCTAGTTAGCGGTCAGTATTGTGCACCAACGTTTTCAACACATAAACCGACGCCAATGGAAGGGTATGCTGTACCAGCAGGATATGATGAATACGACAACACAATTTCTCTTTACAGCATCGATTCAACTAATAAAATATCAAGCAAACCTTTCACGCTAATCTGCAACCATGCTGATCATATAATGACATTAGCCTGTGCAAAAGTTAATAACGACATTCTATACTATACCGGCGATCGTTTTGAAAACCCCAAAGGCCCCAACAAACAAAAGACATATGTGTTGTCTACTCTTTCTATTGCGAGCGATGACAATCCGTACGAAACCTTTCAGCTGCAATCTAGCTAACGCCAAACTACCTTTTATTCATATACAAATAAGTGGCAGTCACTATGTAAGCGACTGCCAACTCATACCGATTTCTAACAATATCGCGTTCATTTTTACCTAGTAGTAGCCCGGCATACTGCTGATACTTCATCTCTCTACCGCCCTTTACAACTTCAAACATATCTAGCTGAACACCCGTATCACTTATCTCTTTCAACCCATACGAGTGCAGCATTCGCTTTACGTCATCGCTGCAGTTTTTTCCAACAATGACGTAGTTGGATGAAGACACTTTAAATGCTTTGACAGTAAGAGCGATAACTGCCACGTGCCTCGTTTCACTCATCAGTAGATGCCGGTGCCGTCCAACCTGACAAGCTAACTCACTGAGCTCTAGTGCCCCATTAATCGTTAAGGTTTCGCCATCAATTTTTTTAGCCTGCTCGAGCAGGCGATCCCATGCAGCGTCGCTGATACTGCGCAGCAGTCCTAAGGGGTATTCTTGCGATGTTATCCATTGGTCTTTTCCCCGAATTTTGAAGCGCATATTGCTTTCAGCTTCCTGAATAACACCTTCAAGGATAGCAGCATGTACCGGGGACAATCCCAACGCCTCACTCGATCGTCGCACATTCTGCCGTAGCGCGCCTAATCGCAACGCTTTCATCAATAAATGCGGTGTTGGCTCGTTAAATAAAGTAAGTCCTTGAGGTAGCACAGCAGCCGGCGTGTAACGTTTAAAATCCTGCGGCTTGATTGCTTCTTTGAGAATGCTGCCATTTGTCCCTTTAACAGGTGTCAGCGCATCCGCCCATTCTAGAATTAAATGATTATAGTTAAGCAGCCCAGTCGATGGCTGGCGGTGCCCCATTAAGCGCGCCAGCCCCATCATCACGCGACGCGAACAGTAATGTTGCTGCCCCATCACCATCTGACGAATGTCAGCGCTATCTATATGCTGGGTTATTTTGGTGGCGACAGGCGTTTTTAGCTGTAGCAGAGAGGCTGCCGTTATATTGTAAAACGCATGACGGGCGTGATGTAGTGATAGTGTTGGGCTGCCACTCACGTGACGTAACGCATCTATCTCAGCAGCGCTGATTGCTGATGCACTAAGCGCTACTTCGACTTTCCCATCGCGTATCTCACCTAGCAGCGGTAGGGACGCCTCGCCCCCCAGTAGCGCATCATGACGATTAAGCACAGCGTTAAGCATACGTTGCTCTGTCGCCTCGAGAGAAAACAAAAGCGGCACAGCACGTCGAGAGGCCTCACTTTTTAATGTTCGATAACGATTGTTCCTAATCAAAACCCAGCAGTAGCCATGAGATTCACACCAATCTCGCCTGAGCAACCCTCTCGCTTCATCCAGCCGCAAACCAAAGCGATACGCGCATAGCAATACAAACTGAAGTAAACACGCAATATCGGGGTCTCGTTGCGATGCTTCTATCCGCTTCAGTGTCTCAAGGTATTCTCGTTCTGAGAGCATTTCAGCACGCACGTGTCTTCCTTGCTCTACAACGGGTAGCTCATCCCAATCCGGTTCTTCAACGCCGAGAGAGGCGGCTACGCGGTGAAAAGAGCGTAGACGATGGCTAAAATAGCTCATATCGCTCAACTGGGTTTCTTGATAATCAATCAGACCTGCATAAAAGGCGGTGATTTCTTCACTACCGATCGCCATCAGGTCGACACCGTACGCAAGCTCCTCAAAAAGCTTACGCAACGCGCCCCAGTAACGATGAATACTACTGCTTTCGAACGGCTTAAAGCGCCTGCCCGCTCGCCCCTTACCACTCCGGATAACCGTCGCGATCCAGATGACCAACAGCATGATGGCACTACTTACTTTACCGTTTCGCTGGGTTACTAGTTGCTCCAGTGTTTTTGCCGTTATTTTAGCCTGCGCCTTGGTGTAGCCATCCAAGATTTGCTTCACCTCTTTAAAAAGAAGTACCGCCTGTTGCTGCAGCTCATGTTTATCGCCATTAGCTCGTAATAGCGCTGGCAACGCTGTCGAGAGCTCCAAATCGTCAGTGTTGACTGCTGAAGGTGGGAACATCAGCGATTTGCCGTGCACCATACGAATGTGCGCTTGCATAGGGAGGCTGGTGGCCACTGTCCGCCCTGCTAACGCGCCAGCCAATACGCCCGGTAATCTCAGAAGATTGGCTTGATCGACAATAGCGGCCGCCTGCCCAAGTATCTGCTGGATCGTTATACACTCTTGACTCTCACAGCACTGGATCAACGCCTCAGGCAAAGGCGGCGCTTGTTTTGGGATCGTCCAAGGATCGTCGAGCGCTTTGGTAGATGTTAGGCGTTGGCCGTAAGTTAGTAGTGATGCCACATGATATGACACTGTGTGCCGCTGTACGGGGGCTTGCCAGCTGGTGCTATCTAACTGTTCGCTATACTCCAAGTAATAGGTTTTACGGTGATATAACAGCCGAAAGTTGTCCCCTTGGCACACATCCTTCAGCAGGCGCATATAACAAATACGTTTTTCAATACACAAAAGTAACGCACCGAGCGCTAATGCCTGGCGTTTAGAACAGTGGGTTCGGGTGGCGTATGGACGCATAGTCGATGCCCAATGCGTCAATTGAGTCATTAATGCAGCGTAAGCGGGTGCGTGCTCATGAATCAGCGTTTTTTCCGGCAACATCGGAATGTAACGGCGCTGAAACGCTTGGCGATGCGGTGACTCATGCCGCTCTAGCAAGCGTGTCAGCACACTAAACCGTAAGGCTGCAGAGGGGTAAGGCGTTTTTCCCTGCTGAAGCAACATTTGCCGCCCCAGTTGATTGATCTCATCAGCGGACAGCGTGGCCGTATCACGCCCTTTTAGAAACAACTCAATATCGTTAAGCGCTGCTCTGATAGCGTTTCGTGTTGCCAAGCGACGATTTTTTTCGCGTAGCCGCTGCCCAAATGCCCGGGAAGATGTCGCGGAATCACGCAAGCTGCTCACGGCAGCTACTGGCAATGAGGCAGGTGGTGCTAGCAAATCAAACGATAGTCGCTCAAAGAGTTCGTTGACCTCTTTGCGATATGCTGTCCAATCGTCCATCCAGCAGCGGGCCGAGGTGTCGCCATAGGTGGCGACACTTTTTTCCGCATGCCCCAGCCAACCATCCACAACTTCGTTATCGACGCCTAATAAGGGTAATTGCTGTGCTAGTCGGTGACGGAAAAGATTGGGGGGTAGTGGCCAGTCGAATAAGGTGGCACCTGGTAGATCAGTCGCTGACATAGAGTGCCAATTGAGCGACTCATCAAGTAAAAAGAACAGGGGCTGTTCAGCCTTCGCAGGCAATTCTAATAGCGTGTTAATTCGTGAGGATATTGCAGGGTGGGTGCTCAACAAATGCTCGGCGAGACGTTGGAGGTACGAAAGGTAAGCCTCGACAAACTTAATCGCCTTATCGGCCAATGGCACCATACGACCATTCCGCACACCGCTGCCTTCCGCTTTATCATTAATAAACACAGCTGGGAGGTCGTGATTAAAAAACCGTGGGCTTTCAAAAGGGTCTTTAAGGTACCGGCTCCCCGTTGCCGCATAGAGGGCCATGACACAGTAGCTGGTCCACTGATTATGTAGACGCACCAGATCATTGCCTTCTAACGTTTCTTTGAGCTGCTGAGTCGCTTCGTTAATCGCCCTATTGAGCTGGGCTTCAAGCGGTACCAACAAGCTGCCTTGATTCGTCGATTGTAACGTTTCGGCACCCTGGAATTGATAAGGTAATGCAAGCCCTTGCTCAATCGCCTCGATATCCCAGCTGGCATAGCTACATGCACCAGGTAACGCGCTATTGGGGTGAGCGGTTAGCATCCTCGCGAAATGGTGATTGCCTGAGGCATCAAAAACAGTTTGGCCCCATACCTCAGTCAGCTTACCGCTGGTAACGCGTGGGCACGCTATGCTCATGCATTCATTAAACCACACCTCAATTTTCTGGGCTGGTGATGCGCTTTGCCAAAGCTCTGCCAGCGATGACGCTTTGACTACTGATTAAAAGCGCCTCTCTTACTTCAGGGATTAGTCCAATACGCTGCTTTTCGTGAACAGCTGCCACGTAAGGTTGCGCGGCGATATCGGGTTTCCAGGCATTACGTCGACGCGGTGGCAGGCGGTGCATTTGCTTGAGGTTTGATGATAAAGACCACTCCCCTTGGGCCTCGTCTCCAATGCCCATTGCAAGCACTTGGCTAAGAGGCCGCGAAAAACGTATCGCGAGCCACACTAACGCTCCGCCCAATCGCTCTCGTTGATCAGCATGCTTGAGCTGCTGGGCAATCCACTGCTCAATCAGTAAACGCTCAGGTGGCAAAAGCTTGGAATAGCTCCACGGTAGGTAATGGGACGTTTCCGCTTGTTGTTGATAAAAGCTACGCCCTGTCAGTTCTTGTTGAGCCTGGGTATCTGTTGCATCAACCGGCAGTAAGTAAATCGCCTCATCAGCCTCTTCATCTAACAACCCCGCCGGGTTAGGACATACTTCTATGAACTGTTCAGATGACTCATCAAGGCTTATTAACGGTGTCGGCTCAGAAATGGGTGCAGATAACTCAGCATGCACAAAAGGCTGCGGAGGGAAATCGCGCTGAGTGGTGAAAGCTTTTGTATCACCACTGGCAATCTCGATAATGGCATTGATGAATGCGGTGCCACTTTTACCAAATGTATGGCTTTGCTTGTACTGCTCAGCTGCCAAAGACAACGCGTCAGTAAAACGTTCAAATGTCCAAGTATCAGGTGTCAGGTAACGTCGGGCACGGCGCAAAACATCATCAACGAGTTGCCACTGCGCTTTATAGCGGTCTGCAATCAAAAAGCGCGCTGCGGTACTGATATTTCGATCCGCTAAGCAATGCTCTGTCACTACCCGATTCGCCGCCTGCGCGATCAACCACAAGCGTAGCGCACGCCTTAACACGTATTCAGATGATTGCTCCGCCCCAGGCAGCGGGTAAGTAATTAACGTTATAAGAAACGTTTGCTCTTTAAGGCTGCCTTTATATGTTTGTTTCGTTTTTGTAGCGTCTCCTGCATGAAGAAATGCAGAATACTGAGGGTTGATCAAGGGATCTTGACGAATGGCTTTCGCCAGATCATCTAGCGAGGCAAGGGTGGGATTTTGCCGCCATCGAGCCAGAATGTCTTTTGATTCAGGATGGTGAAATTCATTAACCAGGTTGCCAATCGCGACGATGTGCTGATCCAGTCCCAACGTCCAGAAAGCAAGCTCCAGTGCGCCACTGAGATCCTGCTGGGCGGCCCAATGGCATAGAACAGCATAATGGCTGCCAAATCGGTTTATCTGATCTTCAATGCTTTTAGCATCTTTTGGTACCGCTTCGGCTTGCACGGGCATGTTGACTTATTCTTTATTACATAGCCTTTTACTATATAAGAAAAAGAAACCTAACATGTAGCGACAGGCACCAAACCTAACTTAAAATTTATAAACGAGGCATCCAGGCGAAAGGCATGGCAACATAAAACATTGAAATAAAACAATTATATCTACGAAAGGGGAGACGCTATGGCTCCACATCGCCGTGTCAGTCGGGCACAATTTCTCGGCTACCTGAACAAGCTGACGCAAGGTCAGCCTGTCCCTGAGCAACGGCTAAGGCAAGCAGCTCAACAATTTGGTCTGGCAATCACTGCCTTGCTTGACCGCGCCGAGCGTCAGCATGTGAAACGTGACCTCGTCGTTTTCACCGGCATCGACCCCGCTGTGATTACTGAATGGCAAGCCGCAGTTTCGACAGAGCACGCCTCCCCCCGAATCGATCAGGCCGCACTGGGCAACAGCCACAACGCACGGGTTAGCGGGGTCATGCTCACGGTGCGCAGTCAGCGCCAGGCCCACCCGCAGGTAGTGCTGATCGACGCCAAAGGTACCATCAATGCCGGCACGGTCGGCCCGCCCGCTGAGCGCGCAGTGATCGTGGAGAACCTCGAAAATTTTCTGAACCTCACCGGCACGCTGGAGCTACTCCCCGAGTGCGGGCTCAGCCCCGAGTGGCAGGACGCTGACATCATTTACGGTAGCGGCAACAGCATCACCAACCACCTGCTGACTCCAGCATTTCAGCAGTACCGGGAGATTGGGTGCCTGTTCGATCCTGACATCGGCGGCGTTCGCATGTGCGACACCCTCTTCCAGCGAGGCAACCTTCCGCCGCTGTACTTCCTCGCGCCAGCTGATCTGCCGGCACGGCTCGAAGCCTCCCTTCGCACCATAGACAAGGACCAGCGCGAGCAGCTGGCCATGCATATACGCCGCTCACCGCCCTGTGCCCATGTCGGCGGACTGATTTTCAAGACCGGCAAGCACCTCGAACAGGAAACCTACCTAATCTCGTCACCCCCTACCTCGGAGCTCCCCAATGAATCTGGGCTTTGATACCTTTCGTTTCAAACAGCTAATCTTCGTAAACAGCGCCGCCTACGCGTACACCCAGATTCGCATCGACCAGCACACGGCCTTGTTCGGCGAGAACAACCTGGGCAAGACCTCCATGCTCAATGCCCTCAAACTGTTTCTGCTTCCCGAGGTCAACTTCCGAAACTGCGGCAACAAGTTCAACTTCCGGGGCACCAACGGCAAGCTCTACGACGGGATGGCGAGCTTTCGCTACTACTTTCCCGAGGACAGGGCCTTTATCATCCTCGAAGCCGAGAACTCTCACGACGACTTCTGCATTGTCCTGCATCGTGGCGGTGCCACCGAAAAGATGGAGTACGCCCGCATGGTGGTGCCCTGCCCTTACGCAGAGCTCGAACCGCTGTTCTGGGACGTCAAATCTGGCGCTGACGGCGGGATCGGAGCCCCAGTCGAAAGCATGACCCTCCAGGGAGTGAAAACGGCATTGCGGGAGATGGGTGGTGAACCGCTGAGTGACTGGAAGACCATTCAGGAGCGCCTGTTCACCAACCAGCCCTATAACAAGAAAGCTGGCCGCTTTAGCCTGCTCCCCCTGCGCAACGGTGCCGGCAAGAGAGAAATGGACGCTTGGCGCAAGCTGGTACACCTTGCCTTCGACATTTCGGCATCGAACGACCGTACCCTGCCAGACACCCTGGCCACCATCATTGAGGGACAGAAAAGCAGAAAGCAGGAAGAGCTGAACCTCGACCTCAACGCCATCGTGGAGGAAGCCAATCAGCTGCGCGACGAAGGCGATCGCATCACGCGCATTCGTAACGCCTCCGATAACTGGATGACTTTCCACGAGCAGTTCCTTCACGAGCAGCAGCTACGCTGCCAAACCGCAAAGGCCTATGCCGACTTGCATGACAGCGTTGCCGTCGAGGAGGAACGGCTGACGGAGGCGCTGGTACACGCCTCCAACACATTCACTAACGCCGAAAATAGGGCAGAGAACCTCGAGCGCATCAAGCGCGAAAGTAGCAAAGCGGTCACCAACACTTCCGCGGAGATCAAGGCCACTGGCAAGCAGGCAGACAACCTGCGCAAGGATATCAACGACGCCAACGCCACTCTGAATGAGTTTCCCACTGGCACGCCTCGCCAGGAGATCATAGAAAACCTAGAGGAGCATATCGCCGAGCAGGTCAAAGACATAGAGGGTTACAACAATAAGGCCGTGGCCCAGCAAGAATACTCCCTGATTTGTCAACGCCTCGAGAAGAACACGCGCCAGGCTAAGCACCTGGAAGAACAACTATCCAATCGCGCCCCCACCCTACTGGATGATCTCAGCGTGCGTGACGCCAATATTCTCTTCTCCTTGAACCGCTCACTAGGAACTACCCATGGGACACTGACCCCAGAGCAAAAGCAGGCATTCGTCCAGTTCAGTCAGCAGTTCCACTCCGAAGATGGCCACCTAATGCTGGGTCATCCTCCAGAACGCATCGCTCTCGGCGACATTCTCCACCAACGATATGACGCCGAGCAGACCCACCAGACAATGCAGAACAATCTGGATATGCTTAACGAGTCGATCGCTCACGATCAAAGCCGTCGCGATAAGCTAAGGGAAGAGGCGACCCTGGGCCCCGAGGAGATCACCAGACGGCGCAAGCAGGCTGAGCAGGAGCTGATCAAGGCTCAGGATGACAAGAACGCCCTTAACGCCCTGGACGCCAACAACCAGAAACTGAAGACCCTAGAGGGTGACCTACGGGAACTCGAGGCCAAGCTGGAAGAGCAACAGCGCCAGCAAGAGAAGGCAGAAACCGACTGGAACGAAGTCGATGTCCAGCGCAAGACGGCTCGGCAGGCTCAAAAGATTCTTCAAGAGCAGGCGCAGCAGATTCGTTCGATCCAGCAGCGCCTCGATCGCATCGGCAAGGATGCTAATAACATTCTCGAAGGACGCCACAAGGTGCTGACGCCAACCCCCTGCGAGGTCAGCGAGGCCAACATCGAGGCGCTCGAGCAAGATGTCGATGGGCTGAGTACACTGCGCAACAAGGTGCACGAACTACTCCGCCAGCTTCTCGCTAGGAGCATCTTGTCCAACGCCAACAGCCAGGCTCACCTGTCATCCTTCACCGGCGATCAGGTGGCAGACTTCCACGACCAGCTGAAGGCGGTGTTCGACAACCTCGACACCCAGGAGGCCAACTACCGCCATCAGGTTGATCGCCATAACAAGACGACACACTCCCAGGTTGAGATTCTGCGCACTGCCAAGGAGCAGGTCTCTGCCTTCATGAGCCGTATCAACGCGGAGATGGGACAGTTCTCGATCTCCGACCTTGAGGAAGTGCGAGTGGACTACCGGCTTCACCCGCGCTTCGAGCAGCTACTGGCTGACCTCGAGAAAGCCGACCTCCTCAGCGACGAACTGCAGGACAGCAAGGTCTACGAGCAGCTCAAAGCGTTTCAGGCCGACTTTTTCAACGCCGATGCCCGACGTACCGGCATCCTGCTCAGCCTAGACAAGATACTCGCCAGCGTGCACTACAAGTACCGCAAGCGGGGCAAAGAAGGCTGGACGACGAATGCCCAGTCCAACGGCACCACCATGATGATCACCACTAACCTGCTCTCGGTGTTGATGTCGCGCCTGATGGACGGGGATGCCCAGGTGACCATGCCGCTGGTCATGGACGAATTCGGCTCCTTGGCTACCCGCAACATGCGCACCGCCCGCCAGATGGCCGAGCAGCACGGCTATTGCCTATTCGTGGCCAACCCCAACCGAGACTCAAAAATCACTCAGGTACTTAGCAACTACGTCCACCTGGGTCTGTTCCATGCCAGCCGAGCCTATGCCGAGAATCGCACTGTCGTTCACCACGGCCTCTGCGAGTCTCTCACCCGGAAAGGGATGCTCACCGTGCGCGCGGCAGACACCGATAGCGAAGGAGCGCCCCTCCCTGAAGAGGAGGACCATCTGTGAACATCAAGTCGCCCTTCGTACTCAAGCAGATCATCGAGCATCGACAACTCTTCACCGAACTGGTGGCCTACATTGAGGAGCACGACGGGGACGTGGAGATTCCCTCCCGACTCTACCGCTCCATCGTGCGCCAGGCCATTAAGGCGGAGGCCGCCCAAGGTAACCACCGAGAGTGCGAGCGAATTCGCTACACCCTCGCTGAAGAAAACCTGTTACGTGAACGGCTTATCATTCGCATAGACCCTGCCCGCGGCACGCTGGTGCTCGCGCCCTTCGTCGTAGACATGCTGCGTCACTTCGATGTCGGGCGAATGCGAGGGCTGAGCCAAGCCGAGCTTGAGGGCCTACGCGACGGTCTCAACCAGAGTCTCGTGGCCTTCCAGGAGCAGCCGATCGACCTGGAAAACGACAACTTCACCGATGAATTGCGCCTGCTCCGGCGTCGGATACAGGATACTCTCGGCAAGATGCAGGAGAGCGTCGCGGCGCTCGAAGCACAGGGGGACCACCTGGCGGATCTGGTGGAGCAGCAGGACGTAGGGAGCCTCGAGGGCTCGGCGGAAACCCGAAGGGCCCTCGAGCACATTAACCGCATCTACCAGCGCTACATCCTGCCTGCCCTTGAGTTTCTCGATCCCAAGACGCTCTTCAAGCAGGGCATCCCGGCGATTACGGCCATACGCCGTATCGCCAAACTGGCCGCCGAAAGCGACCAACCGGCGCTGAATGAAGAGCTGCAGTTCTCGGCCAATGCCATCCAGAGCTATGTCAAAGACATCGATGCACTACGCCTCTCACTTGAACGCTACGTCCGCCAAGATCGGCAGCAGCGCCAGCAGTACGACGCCATCGAGCGCGCCTTCAATGCCATCCGTCTCGCCACGGAGGAGCGCCACGACGACCACTTACGCAACCTCTACATCCCGGTACGCCACCCCGCCATCCAGTCGCCCGGCACCTTCGAAGGAATTAAGCGGATGCGTTTTACCCGCCTGGAATGGCACGACATCGACCACCGGGCTGACATTGAGGAGTTCACCGATCGGCGAATAGCAGAGCTGCGCGCCCAGCTGGACCACGCCGGGACTGTCACCGTAGACCCTACACGAGCGGGACTCTCAGAGGCAGAGCTGCGAGAACAACTGCGCCAGCACGAGATTCAGGCGCTACTCGAAGCATGGACGATACCGGGCGACTGCCAGGACCTTCACGCCTCCCTGCACGACTACCTCAGCAGCCACCTGGCGGGCTACGCCCTCAACGATCTTCTCGAAGCCCTGGACTGGGTCATGGCACTCCCAGACTTCCAGTTCCATGCCCGCTTCCTCCATCACGAAATTGCCCATGGCGAGCTGGCATTGTCGTATCACCCCCTCATTCCCCAGGAAGCCCCCGCCAAGGAGATCACCGCATGAGCGACACTCCCTTCACTCAAGAGACACATCCCGGGCGACCAGTCGTCGATCGTCGCCTGAGCCAGGAAGCCTTTCGCAAGTTGACCTCTGGACAGGTCATCAACCAAACCCAGTATGTGAACGGCCAGCTGGCGCCCAACCCTCTGTTCAATGAACTCTACAAGGAGCGGGATCGCTACTACGTAGAGGCTTACTCCAACATGGGGATGGAACTGGTACAACGCCGAGGCTTCTTCTATGTGCGCTCTCTCATAGAATCCCAGGGCGATGACGACAGCCGGGATCAGGAAAGCAGCGTATCGATTCGCCAGATTCAGGGGGTGTTGCTGGTGCTGGGGCGAGGCGTGCTGGAGAAAGGTTTCATGTTCGAGGCCATGACGCTACCGGAAGCGGGCATCTCCCGCGAGACGCTCGAGAGCATCGGCAGCGACCCTACAATGGTGCTGATCCTCAAGGCCTGCAAAATGGATCAGTCACTACCAGATGCTGCCAAGGTCGCACTGGTGGACCGTGATATTGCCTTTTTCAATGACAAGGGCAATCTAGTACTCACAGATGCCGGTAAGACATTCTTCGAAGATCTCTTTAGCCAGAGGTCAAGTGAGAATTAACAAGATAGTTATACTGCCACAGGCTCAAACAGAGAAAATGACGCGAGGCAATGGGTGACATCATTGCCTTGAAAATGTATACCTTTCCAGATTCTGGCTTTAGAGTCGCACCAAGCCTCTATCAACAACCCAATCGTCTCAAGAATTTTCTCAGTACGCATGCAGCTAATCAACTTCCTCTAACTGATCGTGGGAGTATCGATAACTCCTGTCGTCACTGTCTTGTCAAAGCCCGACAAGATGCCTGAAGGTCACTTTCTGCCAAGGCAATTTCCCCAAGCTTTGTGCCAACTATAAGCTCCCTCATGTGCTATTAAGTGACGCTACCTCCACGAACGCAACCCAGGAAAAACGCTTCCTAATGATGATTTTAGATCATTAAACGTAATTTTAGGACATATAATATGTCCCTATTTCATCAGTCTCATAACCGTCTAGCCCGCTACCAATATAGAAGAAACCAATACCTTTACGGGCTTGGCCGCAGAAACTGAGTGCAACACCTAAGAATTTTAGTAAGGTGTTGGATTTATGTCCTATTCAGAACTCAGCATCGAAGAACGTGCCACCATACAGGTAAGCCTCAGGCAAGGCATGAGTCTCCGCCAGATTGCTCACATGTTGAGGCGTTCTCCGTCTACCCTCAGCCGTGAAGTACGGCGCAACCAAACTCAGTCAGGTGCCTACTGTGCTCATAGTGCGCAGACGCACCGCTGCGCTCGACGCATGGTTTGTCGCCCAAAACGTAAGCTGCTGTTGGGGAGTGAACGCTTTGAGCTGGTCATTCATATGCTTCGCAACCGCTTGTCTCCAGAACAAATAGCAGGCAAGCTCAAACGCATGATGACGCCCAGTTTTGAAGATGCTTACGTCTGCCGTGAGACGGTCTACAACGCCATTTACGCCTTGCCTGTGGGCCAGCTTAAGAAAGAGTTGATTCACTGCCTGCGCCAAGGCAAATCGACCCGTAAGCCTCGCCGTGGTCAGGTCGATCGCCGTGGCCAAATACCCGACATGGTGAGCATTCACCTTCGTCCACCGGAGATAGAGAAGCGCGAAATGCCAGGCCACTGGGAGGGCGATTTAATCAAAGGTAAGAACAATGCCTCTGCCGTCGGCACGTTAGTTGAACTCAGCAGTGGCTACGTCATCCTCGCCAAATTACATGACGCCACAGCGACCTCAGCTGTTGAGGGATTTAGCGCAGCACTCAACCGAATGCCACTAGCCGCACGCAAGAGCATGACGTATGACCAAGGCCGAGAAATGGCTAAGCATGCACAGATTACCCAAGCAACGGGTGTTGCAATCTACTTTTGTGACCCTCACAGCCCATGGCAACGCGGTAGCAATGAAAACATCAATGGCTTGATACGGCAGTATTTACCGAAAGGGACGGATCTGTCGCACCACACCCAAGAGGAACTTGATGCCATTGCATTACAGCTGAATATGCGGCCTCGAAAGCGCTTTGACTTCAGGTGCCCAGTTGAAGTGCTGGGCGAAATATTGGCGAAACACCAAGAAAGCCCACCAGCCATTCATTAAGTAGCGTTGCACTCAGAGACTGCATCCACCGGGTGTTGGTTTTTTTGTGTCCGCTAGTTATGTAAAAACGCCCAGAAAAATCTGTTACCGAAAGGTACGATTTTTTCACCTATGGCTTTTTATTTTCCTGCCTTTTCCTTGAATCCGCCGGGGCATGCCTGCATATCATGGGTAACTATTATTCATTTTTTGCTGACGAGTCTACCTATGTCGATTATTGATCCCCGTTCAGGTAAGCCGCTCACCGCGGATACTGGAAATACCGATGCTACCGCGCCTACCGATGAGCGTGCGTCGGTGCGTCCTGAAGATGTCATCATTGAATTGAACGCAGGCAATATTCAGCAGGTGCTGGAAGCGTCCATGCAGGTGCCGGTACTGATGGGTTGCTATTCGCCTTCCACCGATAGCAGTCGCACCCTGCTCGCAGTGCTCGAGAAACTGGTAGTGGAATACGCAGGCGCCTTTTTGCTCGGAAAGCTCGATATAGACGCGAATGCAGAAATCGGCGGCCAACTGGGCGTGCGCTCAGTGCCCGATGTGAAGCTGATTAGCCAGGGCGGCTTGGTGGATGGTTTCCAGGGAGCGCTGCCGGAGAAAGAAGTCCGCGAGTGGTTGAATCGTTACTTCCCCGCCCCCGGCGAAGCGCCCCCCACCCCCGAAGAGCAGGCGGAAGAAGCATTGCAGGCAGGCGATATCGCGGGCGCGCGCGAAATTTATCAAACCCTGATGAGCCAGTACCCGGAACACTACGCTTATCAAGTCGCGTTCGCCCGGGTACTGGTAGCCGAAGGGCGTGGCAGCGAGGCGCGTGAAGTGCTCGATAACCTGCCGCCGGAAGAGCGCGACGCGGCACCTGCACGGGGCGTGCGCGCCAGCATTGAGTTTGGCGAACAGGCGCTCTCAGCCGAAGAGATCGCAGCCCTGGGCGATCGTACCGACAGCGAAGCTCAGTACCAGCGCGCCCTGCGCCAAGTGGCTGACGGTCATTACGATGCAGGCCTGGAAGCACTGCTGGCGCTGATGAAACACGACCGTGCCTACAATGATGACGCAGCGCGTAAAACGCTGCTGCAGGTGTTCGATGCATTAGGCGCCGATCACCCACTGACCGTTACCTACCGCCGTAAACTATTTGCCATGCTCTACTAACGGGTCTCACTGCTTTTTTAGCACAGCATCCATGCGTGACAATGCCGTTTCTAGTTGGGTAGCGGTGGTGCCGAAGTTAAGCCGTACAAAGCCGGGGCAGCCAAAGGCAGTCCCGTCTGAAAGAGCCACCCCCGCCTCGTTCAGCAGCCTTTTATGGGGCGCATTGCCCAGGCCCGCCTCGCGCATATCCAGCCAGGCTAGATACGTTGATTCCGGCGCACTCCAATGAACGCCCTGCCAGCTAGCCACCCGCTCCTCCAGCGTCGCACGATGCTCACGTAGTACGTTTAATAGTTCCTGCCGCCACGATTCACCGTCACGATAAGCCGCTTCCGCCGCGACCAAGCCGAGTATGTTGCTATCGGGCAGTAGCCCTTTTGCTGCGGCTGCAAAGCGCTGACGCAGAGCAGGGTCAGGGATCACCGCGCAGGCACTAGTCAACCCAGCCAAATTAAAGGTTTTAGAGGGCGCCCACAGGGTGATTGTGCGCTTGGCCAGTTCAGGAAATGCTGCCACCAGCGGACGGTGGCACGCGCCTTCATCTAATAGCAGGTCGCAGTGAAGCTCATCGGAGACCACCCAAAGATCATGTCGTTCTACCAGCGCAGCCAGCGCAGCAAGCTCTTCCTGATGCCATACGCGCCCTGTCGGGTTGTGGGGATGACACCATAGCAACAGGCGGGTAAGCGGCGTAATCGCCTCCTCCAGGGCGGCAATATCGAGCTGCCAAGGCTCACCGGGATTCGAAGGCGCTTGGAGCATCGCCTGCTGGGGCAGACGCCCGGTGCGCTCTGCCACTGCTAGAAACGGCGGATAGATGGGTGTGACTGTTAATACACCATCACCTGGCACGGTCAACGCGAGCGCAGCCAAATGCAAGGCAGGCACTACCCCTGGCAACCACTGCTGCCACTCGGGCTGAATGGGCCAGTCGTAATGCTGGGCGCTCCACTGGCATAGCGTTTCTGTTAACGTAGCAGGCACTTCACCATAGCCATAAACACCGTGAGCCACCCGCGACTGCAGCGCATCAACGACTGCTGGCGGGGAGCGAAAATCCATATCGGCGACCCAAAGGGGTAATACGTCGTCGCCGTAGCGGTGCCATTTTTGCGATGCCCAGCCACCTTCTGGGTGGCGTCGCTCCAAAGGCGTGGCAAAATCGTAGACCATGAAAAATCTCACTTATTTAACAAGGGTATTGCCAAGCATGCCGCAAGATGACTTTTATACCAAGATGCGGGCAGGGCTGCCGGCGCTGCTGCGGCAGTGGCGCTCGCTTGGCCAAGCGAGTACTGACCAGCTTGCGCTTATTCTGGCCGAAACGGCCCGGGTTGCGAAATTAGGTACGCCCGATGCCACGCCGAGCGGCGCTACGCTGGAAGAGTGGAGCCAGGATGAGCGCGGTGAGATGCCGCTTTGGGCGCCACGCACCGCGGTATTCCTCCTTAATCAAATGCCCGCTCGCCCGACCCCCGATAGCGATGCCGAAGCCTGCGCATGGGCATACTGCTGGCTACGCAATCGCTCTTTTGATTCATTGCAAGCCGCTCAGGACGCCCTCCCTGCACACCTAAAAGCCCCTCTGCAAGAGGCGTTAGAGGCCGCTTGGCGCGACCAGCAAGGGCTGCGTTTAGTGTAATTTTCAGAACGCACGCTTAGAAAACCGAAACGGTGAAGGCCATTAAAATGGCGTAATAAAACAACGACCAGTAATAGCACCAAAACAATAACAGCAAGGAACACGCCGCATGATAGAAATTCCGCTCACTTGGCAGCTAGCAAAGCTCGGCCTATCAATCAGTATGGTACTGGGGCTAGGGGCGATTGCGGTGCGCGCCAGTCCACGCATGGCCGGGCTGCTGGCGGGTTACCCATTAGGCACGGCGTTGGCGCTATTTTTTATCGGCTTAGAAATTTCACCTGCCTTTGCGACCCAAAGCGCATTACATACGCTGGCTGGGTTTACCGCGACGATGGCGCTAGGCGCCGGTTATTGGGTAGCAGGACGTCAACCAGGTGTTAAAGGCATGGCCAGCGGTGTGCTAGGCGGTTTCATTGCGTGGCTGGCCGCCAGCACGCTACTCGCCCAGTTTGATTTCACCCGGCTCAGCGGCACGCTGGTAACACTAGGGGCTATTGCCGCATTTAGTGGCCTGTTCCGCGCTATTCCAGATGTAAAAAGTCCCCCCAGTCGATCGTTTTCGCTCCCTGCTCTTGCTGCACGGGCCTGCCTTGCCGCCGCGATCATATTTGCCATTACGAGCCTAGCGCATTGGCTTCCGCCCGCCTGGGCGGGAACGCTGGCCGCCTTTCCGGTCACCATGCTGCCTTTTTTGCTGATTCTTCATCTAAATCACGGCGCGGCCCCTGTAGCCACTGTCATTAAACATTACCCGATGGGGCTTGGCTCATTGCTGAGCTATACCCTATGTGTTTCCTATACTTACCCAACGCTAGGCCTGTTGTGGGGCAGCTTGGCAGGGTTTGCTGCGGCGACGCTATGGCTACTGGGCTGGATGCAACTAATGGCGTGGTACCGACGCCGCTTTACTTGACCAAGCACTTGCTTGAGTTAATCCTGAAGACCTGCTGCTAATCCCGTTCATCAATCACCAGTCATTGACAACTCTTCTTTAATAACAAGGACATGCCATGTTTACGCGTACCATTGAGCCAGCGTTTTACGACACCGACGCCCTAGGGCATATCAACAATACTCGCTTACCCGCGTGGTTTGAGCTTGCCCGTAACGACTTATTCAAACTCTTCACGCCTGATTTAAACCCGCAGAAGTGGCGCTTAATTATGGCGCGTATGGAAGTCGACTACCGAGCTGAACTGTTTTACGGTCACGATATCGAAATACGTACGTATTTAACACGCTTGGGCAACAGTTCGTTTACGGTGACCCAAGAGGCGCGCCAGCACGGCACACTTACTAACCTGGGTCACACCGTCATGGTGCAGTACGACCATCAGGCTAAGTGCGCCAAGCCCATCGAGGGGAATCTACGTGAGGCGTTAACGGCCCACCTGCAAGATGCCCCTGAATGAACACGCCTGACCGACGCTGCCCCGCGCTGCCGGAGCAATAGGAGCCACGCTTATGGCCATCCGCTACAACCTCTGGATAGACCCTGACAACGTTGCGCAGCACCGTGCCGTTGAAGCGGATCTTGAGCACTACTTTGTTGAGCGCTTCGCCGACTATCCGCATATCCGCTTGTTTGGGGCAGACCCCTACGATTATGATGCCCCCTTCAACCGCCTTTATGATGTGCTAATGGCACGAGCCGCTGAATACTGTGAGCGGACGTGGTGCTATGTTGCGTCGCCCGAACAGCTCAATCGCTGCTTTTTCCGTGCCGTTGGCCGCTCAAACAAATTTGTGAGAGACCAACCCGATGGTGATACGCACCAATCAGGCGCCTGACGAACGTCAGCTCGCTATTATTGCTCAACAGCTTGGCCGCGCACCGCGTGGCATTGAGGCAGTGGCAGCTACTGACGGCGAAGGGACGCCGCTGGTGCTACGCATGTCTCCTATCGTCGATGGCAAACCTTTTCCTACGCTGTATTGGCTCTGCTCAGATGTACTTAAAGTAGAAATTTCTCGCATTGAAGCGGTGGGCGTTATCAAAGCGCTCGAACAGCGGCTGCAGGAAGAACCAGACTTTCTTGAGGCTTATTTGCAAAGTCACCGTGATTATGTGGCTGCTCGCTGGGACTATATGAGCGATGCCCAGCGCCAAGAAGTCGCTCAGTTGGGCTATACCGACGTAATGACCGAACGCGGCATTGGCGGTATTAGCAATTGGCACCAAGTACGCTGTCTGCACACTCAATATGCTCATCACCTTTGTGGTAACAACGTTATAGGGCAGTGGATGGATCAACACCATCAGGTCGACCGCTGCCTGCCCTAAGCAACGGATTAGTCACTTCTCATTTTTAGCGTTAGGAAAAAACGAATGGCTCGAATTTGTGTCTACCTTGGCTCTCGTGAGGGTAATAGCCCAGCTTTCCGGCAGGCGACCAATAAACTAGGGCGCACGCTTGCCGAGCGTGGTCACACGCTGGTTTATGGCGGGGCACGCATTGGCCTGATGGGAGAACTGGCGAATTCAGTGTTGGAGGCAGGCGGCGACGTCATTGGTGTAATGCCCGAACACTTAGTGGAGCGAGAACAGGCACACTTTGGGTTAAGCGAGCTGATTCGGGTGCGTAATATGCATGAACGCAAAGCCACCATGGCGGCTAATGCCGACGCTTTTATTGCCTTACCCGGCGGGATTGGCACCTTTGAAGAGCTGTTTGAAATATGGACGTGGGGCTATCTGGGCCTGCATGAAAAACCCATGGGGTTGCTTAACATCGACGAGTTCTATTCACCGCTGCTGACCTTTTTAGACAGCACTGTCAGCCATGGCTTTTTGGCATCCGCCACTCGTGACATGCTGCTCGACGCATCAACATCCAATGAACTGCTTGATGCACTAGAAGCTCAGCTGTAGTACTGACAAAAGAGAAGAGTGAGGGAGAAGTTACTAGCGACCCATGCGCTCGGTGAGCTGGCGGGTATGCTGATAAGTTAATTGCAGCAAACGTGCATCTTCACCTGCCCGATGGCGGTGAATGCCGCGTTCGGCGATCATTGCTTCTTTGGTGTCGCTCCATAACGCTTGCTGCTCTTCGCTGAGCAGTATTCTTAGCGCCTCAAGGCGAAAACGCGGCAGCATACCCGCGTGATGAAAGAGCAGGGAAAGCCAAGTGTTGTCGTAGCCCCAGCTATCACTGTAGGCCTTGCCTAACTCGCGCAGCTCATCATTTAACCAGTGGGCAACCTGACGCACCGGATAGCCCTCCTGAATGAGGCGCTCACGAGAGATACCGTGCAGCAGCTCCGCCTTTGGATCCCAGTGCGTCCACTCATCTAGCGGTTGAATGAGAAAGGCGCAGCAGCTTCCATCAGCCCGTGCGATGCCTACTTCAATGGGGTAACTGCCACGCCCAAATCCGGAGGCTTCAATATCTAGTACTGTGGGTAGCGTCTCGGACACAACCTTCCTCACTCAATCAAAACGTGAAAGCGCTTATGCGACGGCCACGTCATCTAGCGGCTGCTGTTCGGCCCGTCGTTGCCAATAAGCGGCTCGCTCATCATCTACCGTCAAGCCTAGCTCACCCAGGCGATAAGCTCGGGCAAGACGCTCTGCGGCTAAAAAATGCCCAGACTGGGCAGCGCGGGCATACCAGGTCACCGCATAATCTTCACGGCGCGGGTACTGGGCACAGCCATGCTCGTGGATTTGTGCCACCTGATATTGTGACTTTACATCCCCGGCATGCGCCGCTTCCAAGACATATCGCGCACCGCGCGCCTTGTCTTGCGGCGTCTGACTGCGATGAAACAACATATGGCCGTATACAGAGAGCGCATCAGGATGACCCGCTTCCGCACAGCGCTTAAACAAGCGCATCGTTAAACGCTGGGTGCGCGGTGAACGCGGCAACAGCCAGTGATTATGAAACAGCCGTTCAGCTAGGCGAAACTCTAGCCGAGTAAACAACGTTGATGCCTGCAGCATGGCAAACCACCCTGCCTATCTGTTGGAACCTTGGGCCAGCAGCCACCAAAATAGCTACCAACCACACGAGAAACCGGCCTTTAGCCGATCGATGGGCTGGCAAGCATACGCCTGCCTTTGCGACGACTCAACCCCATTAATTTGCTGCTTTCCAAGAGCCTCGCTAACATGCCATGCATACGCCGTTTACCACCCTGCCAGGGTGGCTTATTTTTTGGCAATTCCGCCTTAGTAAGGAGATAAAAATGCAAACGCGCCCACTTGGCAGAACCGGCATGGAGGTCAGTCGACTCTGCTTAGGCACGATGACGTTTGGCGAGCAAAATAGCGAAGCCGAAGCCCATGAGCAGCTTGACCGAGCCGTGGCGTTTGGCATCAATTTCATTGATACCGCAGAAATGTACCCCGTCCCCCCCATGGCCAAGACCCAGGGCTTAACTGAACGCTATATCGGCAGTTGGCTAAAGCAGCGTGGCGCCAGGGACGATCTGATCATAGCCACCAAGGCCGCAGGCCCAGGGCTTGACCATATACGGGGTGGCCCGCGCTTAACCCGTGAGCAGATTCATCAGGCCATCGACACAAGCTTGGAGCGCTTGAACACCGATTACGTTGACCTTTACCAACTGCACTGGCCCGACCGTCAAACCAACTTCTTTGGCAAGCTGGGCTACGTACATAGCGAAGACGAAGATGCGACGCCGCTAGAAGAAACGCTCTCGGCTCTTAAAGAGCTGGTTGATGCAGGCAAGGTGCGAGCTATTGGACTCTCTAATGAAACGCCCTGGGGAGTGATGCGCTCATTGCAGCTTGCCGATAAGCTGGATTTACCGCGCGTGGCGTCTATCCAAAACCCCTATAACCTTCTCAACCGCTCTTTTGAAGTTGGTTTGGCTGAAATTTCCCACCGTGAAGAAGTCGGCCTACTTGCCTATTCACCGCTAGGGTTTGGGGTGCTCTCAGGTAAATACTTGAATGGCGCGCAGCCACCCAAAGGTCGCTTGACGCTTTATGAGCGCTTTAAGCGTTACACTTCGCCCGAAGCCGAAGCGGCCACCCAGGCTTACGTTGCGCTTGCTGAAAAGCATGAGCTAGAGCCTGCGCAAATGGCGCTGGCGTTTGTTAACTCGCGCAGCTTCTTGACCAGCAATATTATTGGTGCGACCACCATGGAGCAGTTGGAAAGCAATCTTGCCAGCGAGAGCCTCAAGTTGGACAACGACGTGCTAGAGGCAATCGAAGACATTCACCGCCGCATGCCGAATCCCTGCCCTTAAGCGGCTGCTGAGCTCCGCCTACAGGCAGTAAGCGGCTCTGCCAGAACTATCGAAGCTATAGCCTCGGCCTTGGCCGAGGCTTGGTATACTACGTTCACTTATGATGGCCCTAGGAGCATGCGATGCTGAGCGTTATCTCTCCCGCTAAAACGCTGGATTTTGAAACCCCACCGACCACAGAGCAGGTGACACAACCTGACTTTCTAAAACACAGCCAAGCGCTGATCACTATTTTGCGCGACTACTCGCCCCAGCAAATCAGTGAACTTATGGGCATCAGCGATAAACTGGCGGGGCTGAATGCAGCGCGCTTTGAGGAGTGGCGCCCCCCTTTCACGCTGAGCAATGCCAAACCTGCTGCGCAGGCTTTTCAGGGCGACGTTTATACCGGCATGCAAGCGGAAAGCTTCAGCGAAGCGGAGAACCGTTACGCACAGTCGCATCTGCGCATACTTTCTGGCCTATATGGCCTGCTACGGCCGCTGGATTTGATTCAGGCCTACCGTCTTGAAATGGGCACCAAGCTGCCTAACAGTGCCGGTAAGGATCTGTATGCCTATTGGAAGCCCATCCTTGCACCTGCACTTAATGAAGCCATTGCTGAAAGCGGCTCCAACGTGTTGGTTAATCTCGCCTCGAATGAGTACTTCAAAGCGGTAGATACCAAGCAGCTCAATGCCCGGATCATTACGCCAGTGTTTAAAGATGAGAAAAACGGCACCTTTAAAATCATCAGCTTCTACGCCAAAAAAGCGCGTGGACTGATGAGCGCTTGGCTTATCCAGGAACAAGTGAACGATCCAGATGAACTCAAGGCGTTCGATGTGGCAGGCTATCGCCTCGATGCATCGGCATCCCAGGGTGATACCTTCGTTTTTACTCGCAAAGAAGCCGATCGCTAGAGCGAATGGCCTAATAGAAACGTACGGGGCGTGACGCGCGCGGCTTTAAAAAGCGCTGGTGCGCCTCTTTAAACAGCGCTGTATCGCAGCGGTGAAGCCACTCATAAGCCACCATATCTGCCGTCACCGCCACAGCACCGCTCGCGCAGGCGCGCTCACGGGCAAAAGCAGCCTCTTGCGGGCGTCGACTGGCAGAGGCATCACTCAGCCAGTACAGCTCGTAGCCTGCGTCTAATAACCCCAACCCCGTTTGCAGCACGCAGATATGCGCTTCTGTTCCACACAGTACAATCTGCGCTTTTCCTGATGCGTTTAACGCTTCACGAAATTCAGTTTCCGCCATGGCCCCAAAATGCTGTTTCTGCCAGAGCTGATAGTCATTTAGGCAGGCGAGCAGTGACGCCGAGGATCCCCCCAGTTTTTCTGGAGACTGCTCGGTTAGCCATACAGGTATCTCAAGCAAGCACGCCATTTCACCTAGCCAAGCAGCCACGTTAACGGCTTCTTGACCACCATCGATCACAGGCAGTAACCCCGCCTGGAAATCGACCATTAACAGCAAGCTTTTATCGCGTTGTAGTAGCACGTTGCCACCTCATTTTTATCGTTATTTAGACGAACCATAATAGACGCGATACAAACAATAAAGCAGCCGCTTTTCAGCGACTGCTTCGGTTAACTCACCAAAAAAATGCTCGGCCTAGTTCTCGGCCGACTCTTCCATATCTTCGCCGAGCTCTTCCATGCTCTCACCGGCATCTTCTGCGGCGTCATCAATGTTTTCACCCGCTTCTTCAGCAGGGCCTTGATCGTCACAAGCGATCAGTCCGCCCGCCATCAAAGCCATAAATAGGGCAATTGCTAACTTCTTGGCTACTTGCGTCATCATACCGCTTCTCCTCCTGAGAATTTACTTCTGGGTACCTGCAGCATAATACTAGATGCTGCGTGGCAACAATACCATATCTAATACGCAACTTATTGTTATAGATATATTTAAAACAACTGCTTTAATATTACAAATAACGACAGCTTTGTCCTTCCGAACGTAGTGACGCAATCTCCGGGGGCATGGTGCCACGGGTTAAGATGGCCGCGTCGCTGCGCTCCTCGCCATGACATGGTTTTTTTCTTTCCTTCCACGCACACAAAAAACCCAGCCGGGTGGCTGGGTTTTCTGCGGTATAAGTGCCTGACGATGACCTACTCTCGCATGGGGAGACCCCACACTACCATCGGCGCTAAGCGGTTTCACTGCTGAGTTCGGCAAGGGATCAGGTGGTTCACGCGTGCTATGGTCGTCAGGCGTAACGGGTAATGTACATCATGCTGACTATTGCTAAATTGTGATCGTCTCATCGTGCCGCCTGGGCTCTTCTTGAGCTAGGCCACACGCTGCGTATCCGGTTTTTTTAATGTTACGTCATCATCGCGACCAGACCCCTTGGGTGTTATAGGGTCAAGCCTCACGGGCCATTAGTACACGTTAGCTCAACGCCTTGCAGCGCTTCCACACCGTGCCTATCAACCAGCTGGTCTCGCTGGGCCCTTCAGGAGGCTCTAGGCCTCAGGGATGTCTCATCTTGAAGGGGGCTTCCCGCTTAGATGCTTTCAGCGGTTATCCCGTCCGACCATAGCTACCCGGCAATGCCACTGGCGTGACAACCGGAACACCAGAGGGTCGTCCACTCCGGTCCTCTCGTACTAGGAGCAGCCCTTCTCAAACATCCAACGCCCACGGCAGATAGGGACCGAACTGTCTCACGACGTTCTAAACCCAGCTCGCGTACCACTTTAAATGGCGAACAGCCATACCCTTGGGACCGACTTCAGCCCCAGGATGTGATGAGCCGACATCGAGGTGCCAAACACCGCCGTCGATGTGAACTCTTGGGCGGTATCAGCCTGTTATCCCCGGAGTACCTTTTATCCGTTGAGCGATGGCCCTTCCATACAGAACCACCGGATCACTAGAACCTGCTTTCGCACCTGCTCGACGTGTCTGTCTCGCAGTCAAGCACCCTTATGCTCTTGCACTCAATGCACGATGTCCGACCGTGCTGAGGGTACCTTCGTGCTCCTCCGTTACTCTTTAGGAGGAGACCGCCCCAGTCAAACTACCCACCACACACTGTCCTCGATCCGGATAACGGACCTGAGTGAGAACGCCAATGATGCCAGGCTGGTATTTCAAGGTTGGCTCCCTTCGAACTGGCGTCCAAAGTTCAAAGCCTCCCAGCTATCCTACACAGGCAACATCAGCGTCCAGTGTGAAGCTATAGTAAAGGTTCACGGGGTCTTTCCGTCTAGCCGCGGGTACACCGCATCTTCACGGCGATTTCAATTTCACTGAGTCTCGGGTGGAGACAGCGTGGCCATCATTACGCCATTCGTGCAGGTCGGAACTTACCCGACAAGGAATTTCGCTACCTTAGGACCGTTATAGTTACGGCCGCCGTTTACCGGGGCTTCAATCAAGAGCTTCGCCTTGCGGCTAACACCATCATTTAACCTTCCGGCACCGGGCAGGCGTCACACCCTATACGTCCGCTTGCGCGTTAGCAGAGTGCTGTGTTTTTAATAAACAGTTGCAGCCACCTGGTATCTTCGACCGGTTCGGGCTTAGAGAGCAAGTCTCATCACCCTACGCCGGCGTGCCTTCTCCCGAAGTTACGGCACCATTTTGCCTAGTTCCTTCACCCGAGTTCTCTCAAGCGCCTTGGGATTCTCTCCCTGACCACCTGTGTCGGTTTGGGGTACGGTCGCACATGATCTGAAGCTTAGAGGCTTTTCCTGGAAGCGTGGCATCAGTGACTTCCTGACCGTGGTCAGTTCGTTTCGTGTCTCGGCCTGAAAAGGGTCCGGATTTACCTAAACCCTCAGCCTACTCACTTTCACCAGGACAACCAACGCCTGGCTCACCTAGCCTTCTTCGTCCCCCCATCGCAACCATGTCCGGTACGGGAATATTGACCCGTTTCCCATCGACTACGCCTTTCGGCCTCGCCTTAGGGGCCGACTCACTCTGCTCCGATTAGCGTCGAACAGAAACCCTTGGTCTTCCGGCGAGGGAGTTTTTCACTCCCTTTATCGTTACTCATGTCAGCATTCGCACTCGTGATACCTCCAGCAGACTTCTCAATCCACCTTCATTGGCGTACACGACGCTCCTCTACCGCTCATCCAAAGGATGAACCCGTAGCTTCGGTACCTGGTTTAGCCCCGTTACATCTTCCGCGCAGGCCGACTCGACTAGTGAGCTATTACGCTTTCTTTAAAGGATGGCTGCTTCTAAGCCAACCTCCTAGCTGTCTGAGCCTTCCCACATCGTTTCCCACTTAACCAGGATTTCGGGACCTTAGCTGACGGTCTGGGTTGTTTCCCTTTTCACGACGGACGTTAGCACCCGCCGTGTGTCTCCCACGCGTTACTCACCGGTATTCGGAGTTTGCCTCGGGTTGGTAAGTCGGGATGACCCCCTAGCCGAAACAGTGCTCTACCCCCGGCGGTACTACGTGAGGCGCTACCTAAATAGCTTTCGAGGAGAACCAGCTATCTCCGAGCTTGATTAGCCTTTCACTCCGATCCACAAGTCATCCAAATCTTTTTCAACAGATCCTGGTTCGGGCCTCCAGTTGATGTTACTCAACCTTCACCCTGCTCATGGATAGATCGCTCGGTTTCGGGTCTATATCCAGCGACTGTGTCGCCCAGTTAAGACTCGGTTTCCCTACGGCTCCCCTATACGGTTAACCTCGCCACTGAATATAAGTCGCTGACCCATTATACAAAAGGTACGCAGTCACAGAACAAGTCTGCTCCTACTGCTTGTACGCACACGGTTTCAGGATCTATTTCACTCCCCTCTCCGGGGTTCTTTTCGCCTTTCCCTCACGGTACTGGTTCACTATCGGTCAGCCAGGAGTATTTAGCCTTGGAGGATGGTCCCCCCGTCTTCAGTCAAGGTTTCTCGTGCCCCGACCTACTCGATTTCACATGATCAGATTTTCGACTACGGGGCTATCACCCGCTACGGCCGCGCTTCCCAACGCATTCGCCTAATCAGTCACATGCTTAAGGGCTGGTCCCCGTTCGCTCGCCGCTACTAGGGGAATCTCGGTTGATTTCTTTTCCTCAGGGTACTTAGATGTTTCAGTTCCCCTGGTTCGCCTCGTACACCTATGTATTCAGTGCACGATACCGATCTTATGATCGGTGGGTTTCCCCATTCAGAAATGCCCGGGTCACAGGTTGTTGCCACCTCACCGAGCCTTATCGCAGGCTACCACGTCTTTCATCGCCTCTGGCTGCCTAGGCATCCACCGTGTGCGCTTCATTGCTTGACCCTATAACCCGAAGGAGTCTGGTATCTCGCAATGATCACGTTTCATTTTGCCGGATACGCTGACGCGTATCACAATTTAAGACCACTTCTTGCGAAGTGTTCTTGTCAGCATGATATACATTGTTAAAGAGCGACTGCTATAAGCAGTGATAAGCGTTCTTTCCTATTAAAAAAAGAAAAGACCTTTAAAATTCAAAAGCTATTTTTTCTTTTTAACGTGAAAAAAGAGTCACTTATCACTGCGTATCAACAGCATTCTGATCAGGTAATTCATTGTGGACGCTTACTGACGCGTGACGCATCGTTTAAGGAGGTGATCCAGCCGCAGGTTCCCCTACGGCTACCTTGTTACGACTTCACCCCAGTCATGAACCACACCGTGGTGATCGCCCTCTTGCGTTAGGCTAACCACTTCTGGTGCAGTCCACTCCCATGGTGTGACGGGCGGTGTGTACAAGGCCCGGGAACGTATTCACCGTGACATTCTGATTCACGATTACTAGCGATTCCGACTTCACGGAGTCGAGTTGCAGACTCCGATCCGGACTGAGACCGGCTTTAAGGGATTCGCTGACTCTCGCGAGCTCGCAGCCCTTTGTACCGGCCATTGTAGCACGTGTGTAGCCCTACCCGTAAGGGCCATGATGACTTGACGTCGTCCCCACCTTCCTCCGGTTTGTCACCGGCAGTCTCCTTAGAGTTCCCGACATTACTCGCTGGCAAATAAGGACAAGGGTTGCGCTCGTTACGGGACTTAACCCAACATTTCACAACACGAGCTGACGACAGCCATGCAGCACCTGTCTTACAGTTCCCGAAGGCACACCAGAATCTCTTCCGGCTTCTGTAGATGTCAAGGGTAGGTAAGGTTCTTCGCGTTGCATCGAATTAAACCACATGCTCCACCGCTTGTGCGGGCCCCCGTCAATTCATTTGAGTTTTAACCTTGCGGCCGTACTCCCCAGGCGGTCGACTTATCGCGTTAACTTCGCCACAAAGTGCTCTAGGCACCCAACGGCTGGTCGACATCGTTTACGGCGTGGACTACCAGGGTATCTAATCCTGTTTGCTACCCACGCTTTCGCACCTCAGTGTCAGTGTCAGTCCAGAAGGCCGCCTTCGCCACTGGTATTCCTCCCGATCTCTACGCATTTCACCGCTACACCGGGAATTCTACCTTCCTCTCCTGCACTCTAGCCTGACAGTTCCGGATGCCGTTCCCAGGTTGAGCCCGGGGCTTTCACAACCGGCTTATCAAGCCACCTACGCGCGCTTTACGCCCAGTAATTCCGATTAACGCTTGCACCCTCCGTATTACCGCGGCTGCTGGCACGGAGTTAGCCGGTGCTTCTTCTGCGAGTGATGTCTTTCCTGCCGGGTATTAACCGACAGGCGTTCTTCCTCGCTGAAAGTGCTTTACAACCCGAGGGCCTTCTTCACACACGCGGCATGGCTGGATCAGGGTTGCCCCCATTGTCCAATATTCCCCACTGCTGCCTCCCGTAGGAGTTCGGGCCGTGTCTCAGTCCCGATGTGGCTGATCATCCTCTCAGACCAGCTACGGATCGTCGCCTTGGTAAGCCATTACCTTACCAACTAGCTAATCCGACATAGGCTCATCCAATAGCGGGAGCCGAAGCCCCCTTTCTCCCGTAGGACGTATGCGGTATTAGCCTGGGTTTCCCCAGGTTATCCCCCACTATCGGGCAGATTCCTATGCATTACTCACCCGTCCGCCGCTCGTCAGCATCTAGCAAGCTAGATCTGTTACCGCTCGACTTGCATGTGTTAGGCCTGCCGCCAGCGTTCAATCTGAGCCATGATCAAACTCTTCAGTTTACAATCATTGTGATCCTTACTCGCCTACCTAAGGACTAGCCGAAGGCAGCAAAAGCGGATCAAACTTGGCTCAAGGTTCAAACGAATTCATTTCAATTTACATTGTCATGACCGCTTGCCTTGATATTTGGTGATTTGTCACCAACGTCAGCAAGCGCCCACATGAATTACCTGATCAAATTGTTAAAGAGCTGTTTCGCTGTGTTTGACTGGCGAACCGTTGAACTGGCCTGCCGCAGCGAGGAAGGCGTATTCTACGCATTTCCTGGTGGTTGTCAACCGCTGTGTTTAGCGACTGAAGCGAGCGATAAAAAATGCGCTAACTTCCTGACAAACCAAGGCTTTTACACCTCATTCACCGCTGGCAACGCTAGGCGTCCCCGGCAGCGGATGCGTACTATACGATCTCACTGACGGGTTGGCAATGGGGTTGTTGAAAAATAAGCACAGAAAGTTCAAATAAGTGTCACACGTGCGTAACGTTTCTTACCCGCCTGAATCACATAGCTCTTACCTGTTGCCAGCATGGTGTCTTTGGCAACGACGTCGCCGTCGACTTTAACCCGGCCATTACCCAGCATATCTTTGGCTTGGGCGCTGTTGTTCGCAAGCTCTGCTCTATTAAGCACTGCCGCAATGGGCGCTTGCTCACTGCCTTCGAAATCGACCGTGACTTCCGGCAGATCTTCTGGGAGTTCGCCATCAGCCAGCTGATTACCCGCAGACTTGTGCGCATTGGCTGCTGCTTCATCGCCGTGGTAACGGGCAATCAGCTCTCGCGCCAGCTCCATTTTGATATCCCTCGGGTTCGCGCCCTGCTCAACGCTCTGCTTAAGCGCGTCGATCTCTTCGTTCGATTTCAAAGAGAGCAACTCAAAGTAGCGCCACATTAAGCTATCCGGCATGGAGACCAGTTTGTTGAACATCGAACCCGGCGCTTCATCGACACCAATGTAGTTGCCCAAGGACTTCGACATCTTCTGTACGCCGTCTAACCCTTCCAGCAGCGGCATGGTAATGACCACCTGGGGTTCCTGGCCGAAGTGCTTTTGAATTTCGCGCCCCATTAGCAGGTTGAACTTCTGGTCGGTGCCGCCCAGCTCCACGTCCGCCTCAAGTGCTACCGAGTCGTAGCCTTGTACCAGCGGGTAGAGAAATTCGTGAATAGCAATGGACTGATTGGCTTTATAGCGCTTTTCAAAGTCGTCCCGTTCCAGCATACGGGCAACGGTGCTTTGGGCGGCTAACTCGATCATTTTGGCGGCGGTGAGCTCGCTAAACCACTCGGCGTTAAAACGTACCTCGGTCTTTTCAGGATCGAGGATTTTAAACACCTGCTCTTTGTAAGTTTCGGCGTTGGCTTTCACGTCCTCTTCGGTGAGCGGTTTGCGCGTCACGTTCTTACCGGTGGGGTCACCAATACGACCGGTGAAATCGCCGATCAAAAAGATAACCGTGTGGCCTAAGTCTTGAAACTGGCGCATTTTGGTTAATAACACGCTGTGTCCCAGGTGCAGGTCAGGGGCCGTGGGATCAAAACCCGCTTTAATACGCAGTTTGCGGCCGGAGGCCAGCTTCTTTTTTAACTCATCCTCTACCAGGATTTCATGCGTACCGCGCGATAACAGCGCTAAAGCCTGATCCACCTCACTCATTGCCTCTCTCCACTATAACGAACCGCCCATACCGGGCTCAGGTGATAAATAACCGACGATGTTACCATGCTCGCTCGCCTTGGTTGAGCCTTGGTTTAGCGCTGACCCTGGTTTAGCCTCAGCCCCGCTTTGTACGAGTTTGCTTATGAAAACGCCTAACGCTTCGCCGCTTTACTATATTGGCCTGATGTCCGGCACTAGTCTGGACGGTATTGATGCGGCACTTATCGCTATTGAAAATGAATCGCCGCCGCGCCTATTGGCCACCCATGCCGAACCCATGCCAGATGACCTGCATCGCCAGCTGCTCACGCTGTGCCATGCAGAACAGGTGAGCTTTGCCCAGCTCGCAGCAGCGGAGCACGCGTTTTGCCAATGCCAAGCCCGCGCCGTACAACGCCTATTAGCCCCCCTTTCAGTGAGCGTAGAACAAATCAGCGCCATCGGTAGCCACGGCCAAACCATTGAACACGCTCCCGCAGGCCACGACGGTGGCCCGAGCTATACCTTACAGCTGGACAACCCCAGCCTGTTGGCGGAACTCACAAGCTGCACGGTAGTAGCCGACTTCCGACGTCGAGACCTTGCTGCAGGGGGCCAGGCTGCCCCATTGGCACCGGCCTTTCATCAGGCGCTGTTTGGGCGATCAGACGCGCATCAGTTAGTGCTTAACCTGGGCGGCTTTGCCAACCTCACTTGGCTTTCTAGCCAACCGACCGATCCAGTGATCGGTTTTGATACCGGGCCCGCAAATGTATTGCTGGATGGCTGGTTTGCCTTGCACCAGGGGGGCCGCTTTGATCAGAACGGCGATTGGGCCGCGAGCGGCGAAGTAGATCAGGCGCTGTTAGCTCGATTGCTATCCGAACCGTTCTTCCAGCAGCCGCCGCCGAGAAGCACGGGACGAGAGCTATTTCATATGGGTTGGCTACAAAAATATCTTAGCGGTCAGGAAGCCGCCGCCGATGTGCAGGCGACGTTGGCTGAACTTACGGCAGTGAGTGTCGCCCAAGGGATTGAACAACTGCGGGCCGATGAGGGCCCGCTCACGCTGATCACCGCTGGCGGCGGCGCTCACAACGGCTACTTAATGCAGCGCCTTGCCCATCACTTGCCTCGCGCCACGCTAACTTCGCCATCGGCGTATGGCTGGCCTGAAGACTGGATAGAAGCCGGCGCCTTTGCCTGGCTGGCTCATCAGCGATTGAATCACCTGCCTGGCAACTTGCCTTCGGTCACCGGTGCGCAGGGCCTGCGGGTGCTGGGCGGTATTTATGCTGCATAGCTTTTTGCTGCGTTGCTAACGCTTAGTAATCATCGCCATCGCGCAGGCTTAAATGACTCGGCACCTGTTCGTCCAGCGAGAGGTTACGCGCTCTGGCGTCACTGACGTTGAGCAGCATGCGCAGGTCGTTAGCCGAGTCGGCGTGGGCCATGGCCACCTCTCTACTGATATGCCCCGCCTGATGCAGGTCATGCAGGGCCTGATCAAAGGTCTGCATGCCAGCATCGCGGGACTTGGCCATCGCTGCTTTAATCTCGGCGACTTCCCCTTTACGGATCAAGTCGGCAATGCGCGGCGACTGCAGCATGATCTCAATGGCTGCACGGCGCCCACCCGCAAGCGTGGGCAGCAGTTGCTGAGCAACGACCGCACGCAGATTCAACGAAAGATCCATCCATATCTGCTCATGGCGTTCATGAGGGAAGAAGTGAATGATGCGCTCTAGCGCCTGATTGGCGTTATTGGCATGTAGGGTGGCTAAACAGAGGTGGCCGGTTTCGGCGAAGGTGAGCGCGTGCTCCATGGTTTCCCGGGTGCGGATTTCACCAATCAGAATCACATCCGGCGCCTGACGCAGGGTATTTTTAAGCGCCACCTCAAACGACTCGGTATCAATCCCCACTTCCCGCTGATTCACAATCGCACGCTTGTGCGGGTGCAGGTACTCAATGGGGTCTTCGATGCTGATGATATGACCGCCGACGGTTTCGTTGCGCTGCTGAATCATCGCCGCCAGAGTCGTTGATTTGCCGGTTCCCGTACCGCCTACCACCAGTACCAGCCCGCGTTTGGCCTGAGCTAATTCAGCCAACTGCTCCGGCACGCCTAGCGCCTCCAGGCGAGGAATTTCAATCGCGATGCTGCGTACCACCATCGCCATCTGGTTGCGCTGCTGAAACGCGCTGACCCGAAAACGCCCTTTGCCCTCGCGACTCAGCGCGAAGTTCGCTTCATGCTCACTGGCAAACCGTTCGCGCAACCCTTCCGGCAGCGTGTGGGTGACCAGTTCGTTGACCTGATGGGCAGTTAAACGCTGCTGACCCAACGGCACCAGCCCATCGGGCATTTTCAGGCTTGGCGGCGCACCCACGGAGATGAGCAAATCAGAAGCGTTCTGCTCAACCATAATATCGAGTAGTTGATGCAGCCACTGGGTGGGCGAAAGTTGGGCATCTGGCACGCTATGTTCCTTATTCATCCTTCATCGACAGCGTTCCCTTCGCACTCAGCTGCGCCTCTTCCAAACTAACCGTACCGTCTTTCACTAACCGTGACAGCGCGGCATCCAGGGTTTGCATGCCCAGGCTGCCGCCGGTTTGAATGGACGAATACATCTGCGCCACTTTGTCTTCGCGAATCAAGTTGCGTACTGCCGAAGTGGCGATGAGGATTTCATGCGCCGCCACACGTCCGCCTCCCTGGCGTTTAAGCAGTGATTGCGACACCACCGCCTGGAGCGATTCGGACAGCATCGAACGCACCATGGCTTTCTCTTCGCCGGGAAAGACATCAATGATGCGGTCAACGGTTTTAGCTGCCGAAGTAGTGTGTAGCGTCCCAAGCACCAGGTGCCCCGTCTCTGCCGCAGTAAGCGCCAAGCGGATAGTTTCAAGATCACGCAGCTCACCGACTAGAATCACATCCGGGTCTTCACGCAGCGCGCTACGCAGCGCATCGGCAAAGCTATGGGTATCGCGGTGCACTTCGCGTTGATTAATCAAACAGCGCTTGCTGGCGTGGACAAACTCAACGGGATCTTCAATGGTGAGAATGTGCTCGTAACGATGATCGTTAATGTAATCGATCATCGCGGCCAGCGTGGTGCTCTTGCCCGACCCCGTGGGGCCTGTTACCAGCACCAAGCCACGCGGCAACATCGCTAAGCGCTCAAATACCTCACCAAGCCCCAAGGTCTGCATAGAGAGCACTTGATTGGGGATGGTGCGAAACACCGCCCCTGCACCGCGCGCTTGAGTGAAAGCATTCACGCGAAAGCGCGCAACGCCCGGCACTTCAAAGGAAAAATCAATTTCCAAGTGCTCTTCGTAGTCGCGCCGCTGTCGATCATTCATGATGTCGTAGATCAATTTGCGCACATCGTTATTATCGATAGCGGGCACATTGAGCCGACGAATGTCGCCATCAACACGTATCATGGGCGGCAAACCGGCCGAAAGGTGCAAGTCAGAGGCATTCTGCTTTGCCGAGAATGCTAGCAGTTCGGTAATATCCATCTCTCTTCCCAGCTGCGGTAAGGTGCTTGAGTATGACAGACATCGCGCTTAACGAGTCACTCGGCTCTTCATACGCTCAGGCGCGTGAACGCCTGCGTAACGCATTAGAAGCCGCGGGACGCGCCCAGAATGCAGCCAAGTTGCTGGCGGTCAGCAAGACCAAGCCTGCGGCAATGATTCGCCAAGTTTGGCAGTTAGGCCAGCGTGAATTTGGTGAAAACTATTTGCAAGAAGCGCTAGAGAAGCAGACTGAGCTTGCTGATCTTGACGACATTGTCTGGCATTTCATTGGGCCGCTGCAGTCCAACAAGACCCGCGCGGTCGCCGAGCACTTTGATTGGGTGCACAGCGTTGATCGTCTAAAAATTGCTAAGCGCCTCAGCGAACAGCGCCCGACCCACCTAGCGCCGCTGAATATCTGCCTGCAGGTTAATATCAGCCGCGAAGAGAGCAAGGCCGGTGTGCTGCCAGAAGAGCTGGAAGAGCTGGCCAAAGCAGTCGCCACACTGCCCAACCTGCACTTGCGCGGCTTAATGGCGATTCCCGCCCCGGCGGAAGGCGTAGATGCTCAGCGCCAGCCATTGGCAGCGCTGCGCGAGGCGTTAACCTCCCTACAGAGCAGCTTGCCGAATGCCCCTCTTGATACACTTTCAATGGGCATGAGCGACGATTTAGAAGCGGCGGTACTGGAAGGTGCCACGCTGGTAAGGTTAGGCACCGCGATTTTCGGCGCCCGCCAATCGGCCTAGGCGGGCAGTAGCCTACCTACACACTGAACATACTTTTACTTAAGGACACCTGGTATGGCGAATAACATTACCTTCATTGGGGCTGGCAATATGGCCAGCGCCATTATCGGCGGCCTCATCGACAGCGGCGTCGCGCCTTCTACTATTACCGCCACCGCACCGAGTGATAGCGAACTGGCACCGGTTAAAGCGCGTCTGGGTATTAATACTAATACCGACAACAATGCGGCGGTGGCTGAAGCCGATGTGGTGGTGCTCGCAGTGAAGCCGCAAATCATGCGCACCGTCTGTGAAGCGCTGCGCGACAGCGTTCAGCGCCAGCAGCCGTTGGTTATCTCGATTGCCGCAGGCCTGGATGCCGACACTATCGACCAGTGGCTAGGTGGTAACAACGCTATGGTGCGCTGCATGCCCAATACGCCTTCGCTGGTTGGCTACGGCGCCAGCGGCCTCTACGCCAATGCGAAAGTAAGCGATGAGCAGCGCGATGTGGCCACCCAGCTAATGGAAGCGGTCGGCATTGTCGAATGGGTGGAAGAGGAAGCCCTGTTAGATGCGGTGACCGCCGTTTCCGGCAGTGCCCCGGCCTATTTCTTTCTGATGTTCGAAGCCATGGAAGAAGCCGCCGTTAAACTCGGCCTGCCTGCCGCCACCGCGCGTCGCCTCGCTATTCAAACCGCACTGGGTGCCGCTACGATGGCGCAACAGAGTGATAAAGACCCGGCCACGCTGAAACAGAATGTAATGTCGCCGGGCGGCACCACTGAACGTGCCATTCAACACATGGAAGAGGCACAATTGCGCACCACGATTGCCGACGCCATGCAGGCATGTGCCGATCGCGCCCAGGCAATGGCTAAGGAACTGAGCGGAAAGTGACATAACAGTACTGAAATAACGGTTCAGTAACGCCACCGCCTCGCAACGAATCATCAAGGAGACATAATAATGGGCAATGAATTGGGCAGTGCAGGGTTAATGCTGGTAAATACCCTCATCAATATTTACCTTTTTTTACTGATGCTGCGCTTTCTGCTGCAAGCGTCGCGGGCGGATTACTACAACCCGTTAAGCCAGTCGGTAGTCAAAATCACCCAGCCGGTAGTAGGTCTGTTTCAGGGCTTTTTAGGTCCCGTTGCTGGTCGTTTTGATCTCGCCACGTTGGCGGCAGGCTTTGTCTTGAAAGTCGTCAGCATTGTCGCCATTTTCATGGTTATCGGCGTTGGCATGCCACCCATTGCTGGCCTGCTGATCGCGGGCGTGGCGGCCTTGGCGAATGCAATTTTAAAAATCTACTTCTTCGCCATGATTGTCATGATCATCTTGAGCTGGGTAGCGCCTAACGCCAGCCATCCAGGTGCGCTGCTGGTAATGCAACTGGTAGAGCCGATTATGGCACCGGTGCGCAAAGTGGTTCCATCGCTGGGCATGATCGATCTTTCGCCTATCGTGGTGTTTATTGCCATTAACCTGATTGATGGTTTGGTGGTCGGCTCAATGATTCGTGCGGCGGGCATTTCCGGCGCGCTGGTTGGGTTGTGATGGCGACGGCCAGTGCCTATTTAGCAAGATTCACTCAGTCGCAAACCTTCAGCAGGACTAGCGCCTTCAATGCCTGATTCAGACACTCTTGCCTTTGCAGACCGGCCGACGACATCCGTCGGCCTCGTCACTCCGCACGTAGCACGCTTCGACACGCCCCTCGCACTTGCGTGTGGCAAAGTGCTGCCTGCCTATGAGCTGATTTACGAAACTTACGGCACGCTGAACGCTGAGCGTAGCAACGCCGTGCTGATTTGCCACGCACTTTCAGGCCACCACCACGCGGCGGGCTACCATAGCGAGGACGATCGCAAGCCCGGCTGGTGGGATGCCCATATTGGCCCCGGCAAAGCGATCGATACCAACCGCTTTTTTGTGGTCTCGCTGAATAACCTCGGTGGCTGCCACGGCAGCACCGGGCCGGTCAGCCACAACCCCGAGACCGGTCGCCAGTGGGGGCCGGAATTCCCCATGGTGACAGTGAGCGATTGGGTAGCCAGCCAAGCACGGCTTGCCGACCAACTGGGCATTGAGCGCTGGGCTGCAGCCGTCGGTGGCAGCCTTGGCGGCATGCAAGTCATGCAGTGGACCATGACCTATCCGGAGCGGGTCGCCAACGCGGTGGTGATTGCCGCAACGCCCAGGCTCTCGGCACAGAATATCGCCTTTAACGAAGTGGCTCGCCAAGCGATTCGCTCAGATCCAGAGTTTTTTGACGGCTGGTACGCTGAGCACGACACCGTACCTAAACGGGGGCTAAAGCTCGCGCGCATGGTGGGGCATATCACCTATCTGTCGGAAGACGCCATGGGCAGCAAGTTTGGCCGCGACCTGCGCAGCGACGACCTTAACTTTGGTTTCGACGTCGAGTTTCAGGTGGAATCCTATCTGCGTTATCAGGGCGATACCTTTTCCACCGCTTTTGATGCCAACACCTACCTGCTGATGACCAAGGCGCTGGACTACTTTGACCCGGCGGCCACTCAGGGCGGCGACTTTGCCCAGGCGCTGGCGCCAGCACAGTGTCCGTTTCTGATTGTCAGCTTTACCACCGACTGGCGCTTCCCGCCCTCGCGCTCGCGAGAGCTGGTCGACGCCCTCACCCGTGCAGGCAAGTCGGTGAGCTACGCCAACATTGAGTCGCCCCACGGGCACGATGCTTTCCTACTCTCAGAGCCACGCTACGATGCTATCGTCAGCGCCTTTATGAACCGCGCAGCCCGCGAGCTCAATCTCATCCCAACGGGCGCGGAGGAGACGCCATGATGCGCGCCGATCTTGAACTGATTTACGACTGGGTGCCTAAAGGGGCGCACGTGCTCGATCTTGCCTGCGGCGATGGTGAACTGCTGGAGACCCTGGCACGCAATAAAGGCGTGACGGGCTATGGCCTGGAGATCGACCATGACGGTATTAATGCCTGCGTGGCACGCGGCGTCAGCGTGATTGAGCATAACCTGGACGACGGCTTGAGCAGCTTTTGCGATAACAGCTATGACCAAGTCATCATGACCCAGGCGCTGCAGGCGCTGCGCCGCCCCGATAAGATGCTGGATGAAATGCTGCGGGTCGCCGAAGAGGGCATTATCACCTTCCCCAACTTCGCCTACTGGCGTCACCGTGTTCATTTAGGTTTGCGCGGCTATATGCCGGTCTCCAAGTCGCTGCCACACGCCTGGTACGACACGCCTAATATCCACCTGTCGACATTCAATGACTTTGAGCATCTATGCCGTGAGAAGGGTCTAATGATTGTTGATCGCGCGGTGGGCGTCGGGGACCATCAAGGCCACTGGAAATCACGTCTATGGCCCAATCTGTTTGGTGAAATTGCCATTTTCCGCGTTCGCCGACGTTAGATTTTCATTGCGTTTAAACGTAACCCAAGGAGCCACGACATGTTCCGCAGATTAATGATCAGTGCCGCTCTTGTCGGCACGCTCTTCGCCACTGCGGCGGCCTACGCCGAACAGTTCGCCCTTGTAGGCGACTACGAGATTCACTACAGCGCGGTGAACAGCAGCTTTTTGACCCCAGAGGTGGCCCAAGCGAACAACCTCCAGCGCAGCGCCAACCGCGGCTTGGTCAATGTTAGCGTGCGTGAGCGCCAGGAGGATGGCAGTACTCGCGCCGTCAATGCCAGCGTGCAGGGCCATGTGAGCGGCTTAACCGGGGTTCAGGAATCCCTCAGTTTTCGCACCGTTCATGACGGTGATGCCACTTACCATATTGCACCTTTCACAATGCGTGAAGATGAAGGCATGCGCTTCGAGCTAAGCGTGCGCTATGACCGTAACGCCGCCCCCGAGCCGGTGAACTTTATTCAGCGTTTTTATATTGATCGCTAAGTCGTAACTAGAAACATATAAATTAGCATCCAAAGCGCCGAGGGTTGGTGTAAGCAAGGGTCTTTCGCCATGGATGGCGAAAGTAGCGCCCAGGGAAGGGTTCACAGCGCCCTTGCGTCACCTGCCCTCGGCAAGCTCATGCCACTTTAAAGTCGTACAGGCAGGCTGGTGGTTAACCGCACGCCAATGGGACGCTGTTGCTCCCGCTCCACGTCAATGCCATAGGCAAGCACTTCCACGCCGCTGGCCGCAGCCTCCGCCAGAGCCGCTGCGTACGTCGCATCAATATGCGCAGCGGCGGCTACGTCAGCAATGCCTTCGTGGGCAACACAAAACAGGAGCACTGCCCGTTCGCCCTGCTCCGCCAGTACCCGCAGCGAATGCAGATGCTTGGTGCCACGCACGCTTACCGAGTCCGGAAAGTAGCCGTGGCCATCCTCCTCTTTCAGGGTGACCTGCTTCACCTCGATATACGCCCGCCCCCGCTCTGGATCATCCAGCCTAAAATCGAGGCGGGCATCGGCTACTTTCACTTCCCGGCGCAAGGTGGCATAGCCTGCCAACGGTGCCAAAGCCCCCGCCTCCAGCGCCGCTTCAACAATGCGATTGGCCCGGCCAGTATGCACCGAGGCGAGCGCCACCTGCCCATCAGCTTGCGGCAGCTCGATAAACTCCCAGGTCCAGGCCAGCTTGCGCTTAGGGTTATCGCTGGGTGACAGCCACACACGACATCCTGGCACGTTCACTGCCTTCATCGAGCCGGTATTGGGGCAGTGCGCGACCACCTCACGACCATCATCTAATAAAACATCGGCAAGAAATCGTTTATAGCGCTTGAGCAGTATGCCCGGTACAAGCGCTGGATAGCCCAGCATCACAACCTGCCCACAAAGCGGGCAATCCGCGCCACTGCCTCTTCCAGGCGGGCCACATCATTGGTGAAGGCAATGCGCACATGGTGTTCGCCGCCACGCACGGCAAAATCAATACCGGGGGTAATCGCCACGTTCTCTTCCAGCAGCAGGCGCTCACAAAAGGATTGGCTATCGCGGCTGTAGCGGGAGATATCCAGCCATAAATAGAACGCCCCTTGTGGCGGCAGATCCGGCGCCAGCCCTAAGCTTGCCAAGCCTCTCAATAGCACCTGACGGCGCTCTTTAAGCGTTTCACGGCGCTGTTCGAGAATCCCACGGCATTCCGGCGTAAAGGCTGCCAGCGCGGCATGCTGTGAAGGCGTTGGCGCGGCAAGGAACATATTCTGCGCTAGTCGAGTTAATGGCTCTACCGCATGCTCGGGCGCCACCAGCCAGCCCAGGCGCCAGCCGGTCATGCCGAAATACTTTGAGAAGCTATTCACCACAAAAGCACTGTCGGAGAGCGACGTCGCCGAAAGCGGCACATCGTCGTAGTTAAGGCCCTGATAGATCTCATCGACGATGACCTCGCCTTCACGCTCGGCGACGGCCGCAAGAACTGCCGAAAGCTGTGGCGCACTCAACGTATGACCGGTGGGGTTGGAGGGCGATGCCAGCATCGCCAGGCTCGTCTTCTCGTGCCAATGCTGCGCCACTAAGGCGGCATCCAATTGCCAGCCACTATCACGCCCCACGGATACCGCATCGATTTCAGCGCCAGCTAACGCCATAAAGTGACGGTTGCAGGGGTAGTTAGGGTCGGCCATCAGCACCCACGAGCCCGTTTCAACCAATAGCTGGCTCGCCAGCAGCAATGCGCCTGACGCACCGGGCGTGACCAAAATACGCGCTGGATCTACCGTGGCATTAAAGTGCTCAGCATAGTGCCCGGCAATTGCTTCACGCAGTGCGGGTAACCCTGCCGCGGGGGTATAACGAGTATGACCACTGGTCAGCGCCTGCTGTCCGGCGGCTATAATCGGCTCTGGGGTAGCAAAATCCGGCTCACCGACTTCTAAATGAATCACATCGTGGCCGGCGGCTTCCCGCGCCTGGGCCATTTCCAGTAAATGCATGACCCGAAAAGGGGCAACGTGATCGACACGTGAATTCCAGGCCATAACGGCTCCTTCATCTCATCATTTTAAAATCGAGGGTATTATTAAAATCTAAATAAAACATGGCACTACTTTTTTAGCGCTCAACACAATGGTCGAAATCGCACCATTATGCTTGCAACCCAGCCATTTTTCAGCTAAACAAGCATCCCTTTGGCGTGAGATCGTGACATACGCTCATGGTCGATCAGTAGTCACATATGTAAGGGGCAGTCCCATGCCAGTAGCAGAAAAGAAAACGGAAGCGTCCAAGTCCTTCACCCCGTATGAGCCAGCGCCGGGTGAAGAGTATATGAACGAGCAGCAGCTAGCGCACTTCCGTCAGCTGCTGCTGGATTGGAAACAGGATCTCATGGAAGAGGTGGATCGTACCGTACGCCACCTGCAGGAAGATGCGAATAACTACGCCGACCCCGCCGACCGCGCTACCCAGGAAGAGGGCTTTAGCCTGGAACTGCGCACCCGGGATCGCGAGCGTAAGCTGCTTAAGAAAATTAACGAGACGTTGGATAATATCGATGATGACGATTACGGTTTCTGCGAAGCCTGCGGCGTTGAAATCGGCATCCGTCGTTTAGAAGCTCGCCCCACCGCTACGCTCTGCGTGGATTGCAAGACCTTAGCAGAACTAAAAGAAAAACAGCTTGGCGGCTGAGCGCTAAAAGAACGTTCTATGCGAACGCGGGCACCTTAGGGTGCCCGTTTTTGTTAATGACCTTTTTGCATGACGAAAGCTTCCTACAACGACGCTACTATGAAGAATTCTGCTCGCTATCGTGGCCGCTTTGCGCCTACGCCCTCTGGCCCGCTGCACTTTGGCTCACTGGTCGCCGCCCTAGGCAGCTATCTAGATGCCCGTGCGGCCAATGGGCAGTGGCTGGTGCGTATTGAAGATATTGACCCACCCCGCTGCCCTGAAGGTGCGGCGAGCACCATTTTGCGCCAGCTGGAAACCTTTGGTCTTGAGTGGGACGAGGAAGTCATGTGGCAGCACACCCGTGGCGATGCTTATCAACACGCTTTAGATCGGCTGATACAGCTAGATCTTGCCTACCCTTGCAGCTGTTCGCGTAAGCAGTGGCAGGCGTTTGATATTTACCCTGGCTGGTGCCGCAATGGCGTTTGCGATGCGGATAAACCGATAGCCTGGCGGCTGCGCAGCGACCTTGGCGAGCGCCCTATCCTTTGGCAAGACCGGCTGTTCGGCGAACAGCAGTTTGACCCCGCTGAACTCGGCGATGTGGTATTAAAGCGTAAAGATGGCCTATGGGCGTATCAGCTCGCCGTCGTAGTGGATGACGCCGAGCAGCAGATTACCGATGTGGTACGCGGGCTCGATTTGCTCGACAACACCCCTTGGCAGCGCCAACTACAGAACGCGCTTCAACTGCCGCAGCCGCGCTACCTGCACTTGCCGCTCGTCGTTACCGCTGAAGGGCAAAAGCTCTCAAAGCAAAACCTGGCTCCGGCCCTGGCAGAAGACGAGCAGGAAGTGCGCCAGCAGCTCTTTCAAGCGTTGGAAGCACTTGATCAAACGCCACCCCAGGAACTTGCCTCCGAGCCCCCGGCGACTCAGTTACACTGGGCGGTAGCAAACTGGTCATTGGCACGGCTACGGCCTACGGCACACCGCTTAACTCCCTCTTTACGTTCAGCAGGAGATTGATATGTACGTCTATCGCATCATGCTGTTTTTGGTGTTTGGCGGCTACCTGCTCTCGCCACTGCTGATGAATGGCTGGAGCGACCCTGGGTCTGCCTGGTACCGGCCATTCGCGATATGGGGCGGCTTGATTGCGTTAACCCTCTGGCTGGAGCAGAAGAGGAAGCTTGATGAACGTTGAGATGAACGTTGAGATAGTCGGCGTCCTACTGCTTGGGCTGGGTTACCTGGCGCTGCTGTTTGGCTGCGGTTTTGCGGTAGAGCGTGGCTGGGTGCCAGTGCATATTACTCGCCACCCGATTGTTTACACACTTGCTCTGGGCGTTTATGCCAGCGCCTGGGCAATCTATGGCAGCGTGGAGATGGCTGCCAACGCGGGGTTTGGCTACCTTGCCTACTACCTCGGCGCGGCGGGTGCTTTTTTGCTGGCGCCCGTACTGCTGGTACCGATCCAGCGCATCACTCGTACCTACCAATTAACGTCGCTGGCAGACCTATTTGCCTTTCGCTTTCGCTCGCGGTGGGCGGGCACACTGGTGACGTTAGTCAGCCTGTTAGCAGTACTGCCACTGCTGGGTATTCAAGTACAAACCTTGAGTGATGCCATCGACATCATGACGGCTAGCCAAGCAGGCGGCAGCATTGCGCTCCTTTTTTGCATCATCATTGCCGCTTTCGCCGTGATATTTGGCGCCCGCCATAGCCAATCCCATGGTCGGCACGACACGCTGCTCAGCGCTATCGCCTTTGAATCCATCGTTAAACTACTGGCCATGCTCGGGCTCGGTGCGGTGGCCCTGTGGATGGTATTTGACGGCCCCGGTGATCTTCAGCTGTGGTTGGAGGGCCCTGGGGCCGTTCTTCAACAGCAGACGCCCAAACTTGACCCTGCCCAGTGGCGCACCCTACTGCTTCTGTTCTTCGCTGCTGCGTTTATGATGCCGCACCTATTTCATATCAGCTTCGCGGAAAGCCTATCGCGGCACACCCTGCTACAAGCCAGCTGGACGCTACCGCTGTTTCTTCTGCTAATGGCGCTGCCCGTGCCGCTGATCTGGTGGGCCGCTCAGTCAGTTAATCCTGACATACCCATCGCTGCCTATGCCGCCTACTTGATGACGGAGCACTGGTGGGTCGGCGCGCTGGCATTTATCGGCGGACTAGCCGCTGCCAGTGGTACCATGATTATGATTGCGCTGGCGCTCTCCGGCATGGTGTTGAATCACATTGTGCTGGTGGCAAGACCGCCTGAAGCACGTAGTGACCTCTATGGTTGGCTACTATGGCTGCGACGTGGCTTAGTCGTTGCGGTGATTATCGGTGGCTGGCTGTTTTATCAGTGGGTAGGCCGCTACCACGGCTTAATTGGCCTGGGACTGGCGGCCTTTGTAGGCATGGCCCAGTGTCTGCCCGGCATGCTAGCGCTACTTTATTGGCCTGGCGCTAACCGTAAAGGCATGATTGTTGGCTTGGTCGCAGGCGTCAGTATCTGGCTGTGGGGGTTATGGCTGCCGCTTATACTTTCACTGCCTCCGCCAGTGCTGCTCTTCACGCCGTTCACGGCTGCCGATGCGCCACTGTGGTACAACGTCACGCTGGTATCGCTCGCCGTCAATATTTTGCTGCTGATTGTGATCTCGCTATTTACGCGTATCTCCGAAGGAGAACAATCCGCCGCGGAGGCATGCTCGGTTGACGCGGTGATCCGCTCCAAACGCTTCCCATTAGAAGCCGCCACCGCTAGCGACTTTTCCACCCACTTAGCCCAAGCACTTGGCGATGAAGCCGCCAGCCGTGAAGTCGCCCGCGCCTTGAAAGCGCTCAACTTAACCCCTCAAGAGCGCCGCCCCTACGCGCTGCGTCGTTTACGCGACCGCATTCAGGCCAACCTCTCGGGCCTAATGGGGCCCTCGGTAGCGCGAGACATCGTCGACCGTTATCTGCCCTACCGTCACGACGACACTCCGGAAACCGACGACATTCACTTTGTCGAAAGCCGCCTGGAAGCCTACCGCTCACGGCTAACAGGGTTAGCCCGTGAACTCGACGGCTTGCGCCGCCATCACCGCCAGACGTTGGCCTATTTACCGGTGGGGCTTTGCGTATTGGGCGATGATGATGAGCTGTTGATGTGGAACCAGGCGCTCTCGCAACTTTCAGGTATTAGCGGTGAAAGCGTGATCGGCTCACGCCGCGACAGCCTACCCGCACCGTGGCCAAGTTTGCTGGGCAGCGTGCTTGAGACAACATCAACGCCACTCTACAAACAGGCTGTCACGCTACACGGCAAGGATTACTTCCTTACGCTGCACAAAGCCATTCTCAGCGGCCACGACAGCCGTGGCGGTAGTGTGATTCTGATTGAAGACCATACCGAGATGAAGTGGCTGGAAGATGAGCTGGTGCATGCGGCGCGGCTCGCCTCAATCGGCCAATTGGCCGCCGGGGTCGCCCATGAAATCGGTAACCCCATTACCGGCATCTCGTCCTTGGCCCAGAACCTACGCTACGACACCGATGACCCCGCTCTGCTGGAAACAGCCGATCAGATTCAGCAGTTGACCCAGCGGGTGACTAAAATCGTCAACTCGCTGGTCGGCTTTGCCCACGGCGGGCGTCAATCGGTGCCGCTCCCTACCTCGCCGGTCGCGCTTTCATCGATTAGTGAAGATGCGTTGCACTTGATCCACCTCGCCCGCTCGGGAGAGGATGTTACTTTAACCAATGAAACGCCCGACGACTTGGTGGTTCGCGGCGATGCTCAGCGGTTAACCCAGGTCATGGTCAATTTACTTAGCAATGCCCGAGATGCCTGCGGCCAAGGCGGGCTAGTGCATATTGACGCCGGGTGCGATGACCAGCTCGCCTGGTGGCGAATAACCGACAACGGCCAGGGAATTGATCCCCGGGTGCGCGACCACTTATTTGAGCCATTTACCACTACCAAGCCAGCAGGTGAGGGTACCGGCCTGGGTCTTTCATTGGCTTATCAAATTATCAATGAGCATCAGGGTAAAATAGACGTGGCCTCGCCACCGCCCGGACAGCCTCGCGGCACTGCCATTACGTTATGGCTGCCGCTTTACCAACAGGATAATCAGCCAGCTCATGCCAAGGATTCTGATTGTTGAAGATGAAGCGATTATTCGCAGCGCGTTAAAGCGACTACTGGAACGCAACGACTATACAGTCAGCGAAGCAGGCAGTGCTGAGGAGGCCTGCCAGCTTGAACTCACAGGGTTTGATCTCATCATCAGCGACTTGCGCTTACCGGGCGAGCCAGGCACTTCCTTAATTGCCACATCAGCCCCCGTACCAGTGCTGATCATGACCAGCTACGCCAGCATGCGCTCTGCAGTGGAGGCGCTCAAACTGGGGGCCGTGGACTATGTGGCTAAGCCGTTTGACCACGCCGAGCTGCTGGAAACCGTTGAGCGTATCCTGCACAAGCAGTCAAACCAGCAGAGTCCGCCGCCGGATATCACTGATGCAGGTGGTGGACGACAAACCATGATCGGCAACTGCGTTGCCATGCAGCAGGTTTACACCCGCATTCGTAAAACCGCACCAGCGGATGTCACCGTCTTGATCCTCGGCGAGTCGGGCACCGGCAAAGAGCTCGTGGCACGTGCTATTCACCAACAAAGCAAACGGGCCAAAGCGCCGCTCATCAGCGTGAACTGTGCAGCGATTCCCGAAACGCTGATTGAATCCGAGCTGTTTGGGCACGAAAAAGGCGCTTTTACCGGCGCCAGCGCGGCGCGCACCGGCCTGGTGGAAGCTGCCGATGGCGGCACGCTATTTTTGGATGAGATTGGCGAGCTACCGCTAGATGCCCAGGCGCGTCTGTTACGCGTACTGCAAGAGGGTGAAATCCGTAAAATTGGCTCGGTCGAAACCCGCCACGTTAACGTCCGCTTGATTGCCGCTACCCACCGGGACCTGCGTGCGCTGTCAAAAACCGGCGAGTTCCGCCTCGATCTTTATTACCGCCTGAACGTGATGCAGATCGAGCTTCCGCCGCTGCGCGAGCGTGAAGATGACGTGCTGGAGATCGCCGACATTCTGCTCGATAAGGCGTGTAAGCGTCACGAACGCACGGGGCTGCGCCTATCCCGTGCAGCCCGCCAAGACCTGCGTGATTACCCCTGGCCGGGCAATGTACGTGAGCTGGAGAATGCCCTGGAACGCGGGGTGATTCTTGCTGAAGGACACTTGATACATCCGGATGACTTGGGCCTGGCGCCCATCGCCGCTCGTCCTCATGCGCCATCCAATAGCACCTCGGCTACCGGTGGCAGCCCAGAAAAAATCACTGAAGAGAATGAAGATGACCTCTCCTTAGAAGATTATTTTCAGCATTTTGTGCTCGAACATCAGGATCAAATGAGTGAAACCGAGCTGGCGCAAAAACTTGGTATCAGCCGGAAAAATCTTTGGGAACGGCGCCAACGGCTTGGCATACCGCGTAAAAAGACCGCTCGCCGCCCAGGTTAAAGGCTTAGGTAACGGCTTTAAGCTCTCTCTAAGACTATCGTCTAATACACTGATTTAAATAAGAAATTATCCATTCGTGGCGACGTCGGCACTGTTACCTTCCCACACAACAACATGCACAAACGGCCGCAAAAGGGGTAACACTTCTCGGGCTGCAAAGTTCCTCTTTATTTTAAAAAACGCCAACCTTTTGAAATTTATAATTTATCCAACAGGTGGCACACCGCCTGCAGTATTACTGGGTAAGAAAAACAAACTGGGCATAGCGGTAGGTCGCTAACAAAAACAACATGACCTCGCCCCAACCTGAGCCATAACAAAAACAACAGGGCCAGGTAGAGATAAAGGTACTAATAATAACAACAGGCTTGAGTCTCATTACTTGCTGGCGCAGGCAACACAGGCGCCGCAAACAAAAATAAAATTAGCAAGTAGCCCAAAAGGACGCGACGTACACAACAATTTGCATCCTAACAACAACAAAAGCAGTCAGTGTGTACACCCCGGCGCCAATAATAATTACCCGGGGGGAGAATAGTTCGCGGTTGGATTATTGTTTTGAATACGAGGCGGTCGGAACCATCGTGATCCTTACGCCTACCGACTGCGGTGCGTATTCAGGGCGATGTGCCATCATGAAGAAAAACAGCAGCAGGGATGCTGATTAATAGCTTAATAGGGGAGGCTCTCTTAGCCTCCCCTTTCCGTGTCTGGCGCTTGAGTTTACACATGTGAGCGTCAAGTGCTTCGCAAGCCGCTCTTTTCAAGTTTCAAGCCACTCTTTGCAAGCCATCAAGGGTCGGCTACACTCAGCCACTAATTGTTTATGTTCAGTGCTCGTTTGAAGTACTTACTAATGACTATCTTTTCGTACCCTGCGAGTTGAAATTATCGCATGTTTAAAGGATTTACCCGTTTCCTACACAGCCCGGGGGAGCATTTGAAAACCTTGCTCGATCCCCAAGAGAGCACCACCACCGCCCTCTCTCCACGTAATATCCCACGGTCCGAGCATCCTGTTTCTCGCCAGCATATTAGTGATGCCGCGTTAAAAGTGCTCTACCGCCTTAGCGGCGCAGGGTTCGATGCCTATTTGGTGGGCGGCTGCATCCGTGACGCACTGCTGGGCAAAATGCCCAAGGATTTCGACGTTGCGACGAATGCCACCCCCGAACAGGTTCGTGATCTGTTTCGTAACTCACGCCTGATTGGCCGCCGTTTTCGGATTGTCCACGTGCGCTTTGGCCGAGAGGTCATCGAGGTCACCACCTTCCGTGGCAAACCCCAAGACGAGCATGGCGATCATATCGCCCATCAGTCCGATGAAGGTTTACTGCTGCGTGACAATGTATGGGGCAATATCGAAGAGGATGCGCTGCGCCGCGACTTCACCGTTAATGCCCTCTACTACAATATCGCCGATTTTAGCATCACTGATTTTGCCAATGGCGCCGAGGACATCAAGACCCGCACGCTGCGACTGATTGGCGACCCCGCGACCCGTTACCGTGAAGATCCGGTTCGGATGCTTCGGGCAGTTCGCTTTGCGGCTAAGCTCGACTTTACGCTAGACCCCGCCACCGAAGAGCCAATGTACGATCAGGCGCCGCTGTTGCTGCAGATTCCCCCTGCGCGGCTATTTGATGAAGTGCTCAAGCTGTTTATGTCGGGCCACGGCCTGGTGACCTTCCGACTGCTTAGCCACTACGGCTTGTTCGGCATGCTCTTCCCTGAGGCTGAAGAGGCCATGGCGGATGCCGCCTGGGCCGAGGAACTGATTGAACAAGCGCTGACAAACACCGATAAACGCATTGCTGAAGAGCGCCCTGTCACTCCGGCCTTTCTATTAGCAGCGTTTCTATGGGCGCCGGTCAAACAGCGTCAGGAAGCGCTGGAACAAGAGGGCATGCCGCCCATTCCTGCCCTTCAGGCAGCCGCTCAGCAGGTGGTCTCTCGCCAGTTAGAGTTCACATCGATTCCCAAGCGCTTTGGTATTCCCATGCGTGAAATCTGGGAATTGCAGCAGCGCTTGCCCCAGCGACGCGGTAAAAAAGCCTTTCAAACCCGTGAGCACTCACGATTCCGAGCGGGCTACGACCTGCTCCTGTTGCGCGAACAGGCGGGTGAAATTCCGCGCGGCTTAGGCGACTGGTGGACCGCGTTTCAGCGTGGTGATGAACACGAACAGCGCCGCTTGCTGCAAAAAGTCGGTGGCGACCCGGCGAGTCAAGGTGATGGTCGGCGCAAACGGCGGCGTAAGCCGCGTACAACAGAGTAGTGGGCGCTCCTACCCAGCTCGCCTATATCGGCTTGGGTAGCAATCTTGAGTCGCCCGTAGAGCAGCTTCGCGAGGCGCTTAAAGAGCTTGCTACGCTGCCGCTGAGCCGTTTGTTGGCGGCGTCATCACTGTATGCCAGCCGCCCCGTGGGACCGCAAGATCAGCCGGACTTTATCAATGCCGTGGCAGCGCTGGAAACACGCCTTTCGCCACTGGCCTTGCTCGACCAGCTGCAGGCGCTGGAACAACAGCATCGCCGCCGTCGCCAGCGGAATTGGGGTCCCCGCACGCTTGACCTTGACCTGCTGCTCTACGCCAACACCGCTATCGACGTGCCACGCCTACAAGTTCCCCACCCGCAAATGACCGCCCGCGCCTTTGTACTGCTACCGCTCGCAGAGATTGCGCCCTCACTCAACCTCCTCCAACAGCCGCTATCAGTATGGCTTAAACGCGTTGAAGACCAAGGATTGGAACGACTCTCCGACGCCTAGCGTGCGCTCAATGCTACCATCTGACACATATCTCGACACCGACACCCCATTCAGGTAACAATTGCCGGTTACGCCACTTCGCGCATGCAGGGATGCCGCGTCAATAATGGCCGCTGCCTATGTCGCAGTGGCCTTGTATAAAGAGAGCACGCCATGAAAACCGTCACTCTAAGCACGCTGCAGGCCTACAAGCAGGCTGGCGAGACGTTCAGTTGCCTGACTGCTTACGATGCCTCCTTTGCCCACGCGGCAAGCCAAGCAGGTATTGATGTACTGTTGGTCGGTGATTCGCTGGGCATGGTATTACAAGGCCATAACAGCACTTTACCGGTCACTATTGATGACATCGTTTACCACACCCGTTGTGCAGCGCGGGGTAAAGGCCACAGCTTATTGATGGTGGATCTGCCGTTTATGAGCAACGCCACTACTGAGCGTCTGCTGGAAGATGCCGGTGCTGTCATGCGTGCGGGTGCGGAATTAGTCAAACTGGAAGGCGAAGCCTGGATGGCCGATGGCATTCGTGAATTGACTCGCCGCGGCGTACCGGTCTGCGCCCACCTTGGCTTAACCCCACAAACCGTGCACCAGCTAGGTGGTTATAAAGTGCAGGGCCGCGATGCTGCTCACGCCGAGCGAATCATTAACGATGCTAAAGTGCTTGTCGAGGCGGGCGCTTCGGTAATTCTGCTCGAGTGCGTTCCCGCCAGACTGGGCAAAGCGGTCACCGAAGCGCTGGATGTGCCGGTGATCGGCATTGGCGCAGGTCCCGACACCGACGGTCAGATTTTGGTGATGCACGACGTGCTCGGCGTTACCCATGGCCGCACCCCTCGCTTTGTGAAAAACTTTATGGTTGATGCTGACAGCATACAAACAGCCTTTCAGCACTACCACGAAGCGGTCAAATCGCGTACGTTCCCGGCCCAAGAGCACTGTTTTTAAAGACCATTTTTAAAGACCGCCTTTAGAAGAAGACACCTCGATTATGCGCACTTTGCGAGACATTGATCAGCTACGCAGTACGCTGCAGGAATACCGTCAGCGCGGCCAGCGCATCGCCCTGGTGCCCACCATGGGCAATCTGCATGCTGGGCATCTAGCGCTAGTGGCCTGCGCGCGCCAGCACGCTGACATTGTGGTTTCCAGCCTGTTTGTCAACCCGATGCAGTTCGGCCCAGGCGAAGATTTAGACGGCTATCCGCGTACCTTTGACGCCGACCAGGCGCAGTTGGTTGAGGCTGGCTGTGACGTGCTGTTTGCACCAGCGGTGAGCTCACTTTATCCAAACGGTTTGGATGCTCAAACCCGTGTTCATGTACCCGTGGTGGGCGAAGGTTTGTGTGGCGGCTCTAGACCTGGCCATTTCGACGGCGTTTCCACCGTCGTGAGCATGCTGTTTAACCTTGTACAGCCAGACGTCGCCTGCTTTGGTGAGAAGGATTACCAGCAGCTGGCGGTGATTCGCAAGCTGGTGCGCGACCTGCATATGCCGATCGAGATTATCGGTGTGCCGATCGTGCGAGCCGAGGATGGTTTGGCGCTGTCATCGCGAAATGGGTATTTAAGTAGCGAGGAGCGTGCGAAGGCGCCCGCGCTATACCGCACGCTGTGTACGCTACGCGATAGCCTTGAACGCGGCACTGCTATCGAAACAGCCCTTAATCAAGGCAAAACCGCGCTCTATGAAGCGGGCTTTACGCCGGACTACCTGGAACTACGTGAGGCCACGCTCGCGCCAGTTAGCCCCACCACTCGCCAAGCGATACTGCTGGCCGCGGCCAAGCTAGGTTCTGCGCGATTAATCGATAACCTTACGGTTCAACTCCCAGGCAGTACCACGAATACTGCCAGAGAATAAATAAACAACGGGTCATAAAGGAACTTACATGCATACCATTATGCTCAAAGCCAAGCTGCACATGGCACGCGTCACTCACGCGGTGCTCAACTACGAAGGTTCCTGTGCCATTGATGGCGACCTGCTGGATATGGCGGGCATTCGCGAAAATGAGCAAATACAGATTTATAACGTAGAGAACGGCGAGCGCTTCACTACGTACGCTATTCGCGGTGAGGAAGGCTCCAAGCTAATCTCGATCAACGGCGCGGCGGCCCACCTTGCCGCACCTGGACATCGCATTATTATCTGCAGCTACGCCCACTACACTGAAGCCGAATTGGAAAAACATCAGCCCGCGCTGGTGTATCTCCAGGAAGGCAACCACGTCAGCCACACCAGCAATATTATACCGGTGCAGTTAGCGTAGACGAAGGACACTTCAAGCTTTTCTCAAACGGGCCATTTTGTGGCCCGTTTTAATTTGCTTATAAAAGCGTATTGCCGCAATGCGCACCCTTCCCCTATGCTGAAGAGACGGCTGACAGAGCACGTCTAAAAGAGTACGGCTGACAGAGTACGCCAACCGGGCATCTGGAATCAGACTGCCTGCTTTTAACTCCAGGAGTCATCTTATGAAAGAAGTAGTCATTGTTGCGGCGCGCCGCACCGCTGTTGGTGCCTTTGGTGGTTCACTGGCTGGCATCCCGGCAAGTGACCTTGGCGCTTTAGTCATTAAAGATATCCTCTCATCAACCGGCGTAGCCCCCGACCAAGTTGATGAAGTACTGCTAGGCCAGGTGTTGACCGCAGGCGTCGGCCAAAACCCAGCTCGCCAAGCATCGATCAAAGGCGGCTTACCGGCCTCGGTACCCGCCATGACCATCAACAAAGTATGTGGCTCGGGTCTTAAAGCGATTCACCTCGCCACGCAGGCAATTCGCTGCGGCGATGCCGACCTGATTCTGGCTGGCGGCCAGGAGAATATGTCTGCCTCGCCCCACGTATTGCCTAACTCGCGTAACGGTCAGCGCATGGGCGATTGGAAAGCCATCGATACCATGGTGCATGACGGCCTGTGGGACGCGTTCAACGACTATCACATGGGCATTACCGCTGAGAACTTAGCCGAGAAGTACGGCATCACTCGCGAAGAGATGGATAAATTTGCTGCCCAATCTCAGCAGAACGCCGCAAATGCCATCAAAGAGGGTAAATTCAAAAGCCAAATAGTGCCGGTAGAAATTCCTCAGCGTAAAGGCGACCCGGTCGTCTTTGATACCGACGAGAACCCGCGCGAAGTCAGCGCCGAAAAACTGGCGGGTATGAAACCGGCGTTTAAAAAAGATGGTACCGTTACGGCGGGTAACGCCTCTTCATTAAACGATGGTGCGGCCGTGGTGATGATTTGCTCCGCTGAAAAAGCCAAAGAGCTTGGCCTGGAGCCGCTAGCGCGTATTGCCGCTTACGCCAACGCCGCTGTTGACCCGGCTATTATGGGGATTGGTCCTGCGCCCGCTACCCGCCGCTGTCTAGAGAAAGCGGGCTGGAGCTTGGATGAACTAGACCTAGCAGAAGCCAACGAGGCGTTCGCAGCACAAGCGCTATCCGTCAACAAAGAGCTTGGCTGGGATGTCAGCAAGGTGAACGTTAATGGCGGCGCCATCGCCTTGGGCCACCCGATTGGTGCCTCAGGCTGTCGCGTACTGGTATCACTGCTGCACGAAATGATCGCTCGTGATGCTAAGAAAGGTCTTGCGACACTGTGTATCGGCGGTGGCCAGGGTGTGGCGCTGGCCATTGAGCGCCCTTAAATAACTCGCTGGTAATCGCTAATCATGAATGTAATGCCCCCAACTGCTGGGGGCATTTTTTGGCGCTTATGGGGTCAACGCGATTTCACTCCGACCACCCTGGCTGGCGTACTAATCACCAATAGTGCCCCCAGCAGGAATAGCCCCGATGCCGCCCACATGGCAATGGGTAAGCTAGTACCATCGACAGTACGCCCACCCAGCATGGCCCCAAGGCCAATGGACATGTTGAAAGTGAAGGCCATCAAAGCCGTGGCGGCTTCGGTATTGGGCGCGGTGCGTAAAATCCAGGTCTGGATGCTGACCGAGACGCTGCCAAACACCGCGCCCCACGCCATTAACAACATAACGCCGCTGCTCGGCTGCACACCCAGCACGGGGAACACAGCTACAACGAGTAGCAACAGACTGGGAATCGCCAGCACGGCGCGGTAGGGGTGGCGTCCGGCAAACATCCCGGCCGCGATATTGCCCAGAATACCCGCCGCCCCATAGAGTAGTAGCAAGCTGCCCACATGACGTTGGGAAATACCGCTGATCTCTTGCAAAATGGGGCTAATAAAGGTGTAGGCGGCAAAGTGGCCAACCACCACAAAGCCTGTGGTTAACACCGCCACCCGCACTCCCCGATTGCTGAATTGCTGCGCCAGTACGCGCAGGCGCACCGGCTCCCTTGGAGGTAATGGCGGCAGCCAGCACCACAGCGCAATCGCTGTTAACAGGCTAAAAACGCCCAGTGCGCCAAAGGCGACCCGCCAGTTACTTAGATCCCCCAACAGCGTGCCTAGCGGCACACCCAACACGGAGGCCGCCGCGACGCCACCAAAGATCATCGTCATTGCTTTTGGCACCTGCGCTTCAGGCACTAGGCGCGGGGCAATACTGCCGGCAACGGCCCAAAACCCACCAATACTAAGCCCCACCAACACCCGAGCGGCAAGCAGCAGTATGAAACTGCTCGCCAGGGCCGACAACACACTCCCGGCTACCATGACGATCATCAATACCGTGAGCATGATGCGCCTATCCAAGCGCCCCACCGCGACCGGTAACAGCGGGGCTGAAAAGGCAGCGACGACGCCAGGTACGGTGACCATCAAGCCCGCCATACCTGGCGTAACACCCATTGAAGCGGCCACTTGAGAGAGCAGCCCAATCGGCAGCTGTTCAGCGGTCACCAATAAAAAAATGCCGATCATTACGGCCACCACCGCCCACCAGCGTGGCGCTTGTTCCTGCTCCATTTACTTCTCCCTAGCCAACCAACCTGCACTTGGCAAATGTACATCTGACAGACCAATGCCTCATAAACAACATCGCCCCCGCAGCCAGGGGCTACGAGGGCGATAACAAAAACCTAACTAGCGATTTAAATCGAACTGATTAAATCGTGGCTTCGGCTTCCGTTGCTTCTGCGACAAAAGCAGCTTTCTCTTCTTCGGTGATCTCTTTCATCGACAGCTTCACGCGGTTGCGGTTGTCGATATCCAGCACCTTAACAATCACGTCGTCGCCTTCGTTCAAGAAGTCACGCACGTTATTAACGCGCTCAGCAACGATCTGCGAGATGTGCACCAGGCCATCGGTTCCCGGCATGATGTTAACAAACGCACCAAAGTCGGCAATACGGACTACCTTTCCGTTGTACAGCTTGCCAATTTCCGCTTCTGCGGTAATCGCCAGTACGGTATCGATGGCGCGTTTCGCAGCGGCTTTATCTTCCGCGTAGATACGTACGGTGCCATCGTCGTCGAGATCAATAGATGCACCGGTGTCTTCGCAAATTTTGCGAATCGTCGCGCCGCCTTTACCGATAACGTCACGAATCTTATCAGGATCAATTTTAATGGTTGCCATGGACGGCGCGTTGTCGGAGACATCGCTACGGCTCTGGCTGATCACGACATTCATCTGCTCGAGAATACTCAAACGCGCGGTCAGTGCTTGCTGCAGCGCGAGCTCCATAATCTCTTCGTTGATGCCTTCGATCTTGATGTCCATCTGCAGGGCGGTAATGCCCTCTTCAGAACCGGCCACTTTAAAGTCCATATCGCCAAGGTGATCTTCGTCACCCAGGATATCGGTCAATACCGCAAAGCCATCAGCGTCTTTCACCAAGCCCATGGCAATACCAGCAACCGGAGCCTTTAGCGGCACACCCGCGTCCATCAAGGCCAGCGAAGAGCCACACACAGAGGCCATAGAGCTTGAACCGTTAGACTCGGTGATTTCGGACACTACACGAATGGTATACGGGAAAGCATCTTCGGCGGGCAGCATGGCCTGCACGCCACGACGCGCCAAGCGGCCGTGACCGATTTCACGACGTTTCGGGCCACCCATAAAGCCAGCTTCGCCCACTGAGTAGGGAGGGAAGTTGTAGTGCAGCATAAAGCGGTCTTTACGCTCACCTTCCAACGATTCGATGAGCTGAGAATCACGCAGCGTGCCCAACGTTGCCACGGCAATCGCCTGGGTCTCACCGCGAGTGAAAACAGCAGAGCCGTGCGCTTTGGGCAGCACACCGACTTCGATGGCCAAGGGGCGCACGGTTTGGTTATCACGACCGTCAATGCGCGGCTCGCCTTTTACCACGCGTGAACGGACAACGCGTTTTTCCAATCCAGCAAAGGCACCTTTCACGTCATCTTTACTGAACTTGTCATTAACCGGTTCGCCTTCATCGGCTGCCAGCTGCTCAATGGCTTGAGCTTTCAGCTCAGCTAGCGCATCTTGGCGCTGCATCTTGTCAGTGATGCGATAGGCATCGCCCACTTTCGCTTCAAAGGCATCGGCCATGGCGGCTTTAAGCGCCACGTTTTCTTCAGCTGCCTGCCATTCCCAGCGCGGCTTGCCCGCTTCAGCGACCAGCTCGTTGATCGCACTGATGGCGACCTGCATCTCCTGGTGACCGAACAGTACGGCACCCAGCATCTCGTCTTCAAGCAGCTCTTTGGCTTCGGACTCAACCATCAGCACGGCTTTTTCAGTACCGGCGACGACCATGTCGAGCTCAGAAGTGGCCAGTTCTTCAACCGTCGGGTTGAGGAAGTAGCCTTTCTCTTCGTTAAAGCCAACGCGAGCCGCGCCAATCGGGCCACTAAACGGTACGCCAGAGATGCTCAGCGCCGCGGAGGTGCCAAGCAAAGCGGCGATATCCGGATCGTGGTTACGATCGGTGGAGAGAACGGTACAGACAACCTGCACTTCGTTCATAAAGCCTTTGGGGAATAGCGGGCGGATAGGGCGATCAATCAGTCGCGATGTTAGCGTCTCTTTTTCAGTGGGGCGCCCTTCGCGCTTGAAGAAGCCGCCAGGAATTTTGCCCACCGCGTAGGTTTTCTCTTGGTAGTGTACCGAGAGGGGGAAAAAGGGTTGGCTCGGGTTTGCCTCTTTGCGAGCAACAACGGTACACAGCACGACGGTGTCATCCATTGTTACCATGACAGCGCCGGTAGCTTGGCGAGCAATACGCCCGGTTTCGAGCGTGACGGTGCTACGACCGTACTGGAACGTTTTCTTTACCGGATTCACAGCGACTTCCTTCAGCATTATCAATATCTACTTGTCTATTCGTTTAGGTCGTTTTGACTCGTTACCATTCTAGGCGCTGGAGCGCGTTAGGGCTACCTGTTCCCTCTCGTCGTCAACTCGAAACATAAAAAAACGGGCAGCTCCTTGGGAGCTGCCCGTTTCTAATCGTTGCCGTTAACGCTTAACGACGCAGACCTAAACGCTGAATCAGAGATTGATAGCGTTCGAAATCTTTACGCTTTAGGTAGTCCAGCAGCTTACGACGCTGGTTAACCATGCGGATCAGACCACGACGAGAGTGGTGATCCTGCTTGTTGGTCTTGAAGTGGTCCTGCAGGCCATTGATGTTGGCGCTCAGCAGTGCAACCTGCACTTCAGGGGATCCGGTATCGTTATCGCCGCGGCCGTATTCAGTGACGATCTCGGCCTTCTTCTCAGCGGTTAAAGCCATCTGTATCTCCAGTAAGCAATATGCCTAAAAATGAATGGGTGAGACCACGCATATTTGCAGTCTCAAGCTACTATGTGCGTCTTGCATCTTACTATTTTCACGTAGTCTGCGGCGTCCTTGCAACAGGTCTTACGAGATAGCGACGGTACTTAACAGCCGCTTAGGCGCCACTTCCTGGGCACCTTTCACTACACCAAGGCCGATAAACGTCTCGGCGTAATAAAGTCTGGCTACGTCGTCCGCGGCTAATGCGCCGGTTTCAAGAGTAGCGGGCTGGCCATGGGCCAAACGGGCGTGAGCGGTGTCATCGACTGTCAGTAACGGTAAATGATCAACGAGCACATCCACGGGCATTAGCTCAGCTTCCAAGGCGGCTTGGTCGGCTAACGCTTCCAAGGCCTCTAGCGTCCACATCGCGTCGGCTAAAAAGGGCCCTGTTGTGAGCCTTCTTAGTTGACTAATGTGCGCGCCACAGCCAAGCGCCTGACCAATATCTTCGGCTAACGTGCGGATATAAGTGCCTTTACTGCAACTTACTTCCAGCTCGAAAGCCGTGCCATCAAATGAAAGCAGGCGCGCATCATACACGCTTATCCGGCGTGCTGCACGCTCTACGTGTTTGCCTTCACGGGCCAACTCGTAGAGTTTTTTGCCCTGATGCTTTAAAGCCGAATACATGGGCGGCACTTGGTCAATCTCACCGCGAAAGCGGGTGAGCACAGCTTTTACGTCATCGACGCTTAGGCTGGGAACCTCATGCTGCTCCATCACCGAGCCTTCCGCATCGCCGGTATCGGTGATTACCCCCAGTTCTACCCGGGTGCGATACACCTTGTCGGCTTCAAGCAAGTGCGACGAGAACTTGGTCGCTTCTCCAAGGCAGATCGGCAATAAGCCGGTTGCCATCGGGTCTAGCGTGCCGGTGTGTCCGGCTTTTTGAGCCTGGAATAACCGACGAACACGCTGCAGCGCATGGTTGCTGGAAACGCCCTTGGGCTTATCCAGCAGCAGTACGCCATTGACCGGCAAACCGCGACGTTGGCGCGCCACTAGCGAGTTTCCTCACTTTGCTCGGCGTCGGCGTCATCCTCGTCATCTTGATAGCGTGCACGATCCGTGGTCACCGCTTCATCAATCAATGAAGAGAGTTGCTGACCACGCACCACGCTTTCATCGAAATGAAAACGCAGCTCCGGTACGTGACGTAGCTTGATGCGCTTAGCAATCTGGCTTCTTAGAAAACCGGCGGCACGCTTAAGCACTTGCAGGTTTTCTTTAATACGCTCGGGTTCTTGCTCACCCAACAAAGTGACGTAGACATCGGAGTAGCCAAGGTCACGGCTAACGGTAACGCCGCTAACGGTGACCATACCTAAACGTGGGTCTTTCACTTCACGTTGGATCAACACCGCCAGCTCCTTTTGGAGCTGGTCGGCTACCCGGTCGGTACGCTTAAATTCGCGCATGTTTAGCTCCTCGCAACCTTACAGGCTGCGCTCGACCTTCACTTGGTCGAAGACTTCGATCTTATCGCCGACTTGGACATCGTTGTAGTTCTTCACGCCGATACCACACTCCATGCCGTTGCGCACTTCCTGCACATCGTCTTTGAAGCGGCGCAGCGATTCGAGCTCACCTTCGTAGATCACCACGTCGTCACGCAGCACGCGGATCTTCTTATTACGATGCACGTTGCCTTCAATCACCATACAGCCAGCGATTGCACCAATTTTCGGTGCACGGAAGACGTCGCGTACTTCGGCAATACCGACGATCTCTTCTTTCCATTCAGGTGCGAGCATACCGCTCATCGCCTGTTTGACCTCGTCGATCAACTGGTAGATGACGCTGTAATAGCGCAGATCCAGGCCTTCACGCTCGATGATCTCACGGGCAGCGGCATCAGCACGGACGTTGAAGCCGACCACGATAGCTTCAGAAGCAAGTGCCAAGTTGGCATCGGTACCGGTGATACCACCCACACCCGAAGAAACCACGGCCACTTCCACTTCATCGGTGGAGAGCTCTTCCAGGGCGCCTTTGATCGCTTCCAGGGAGCCTTGAACGTCGGCTTTGAGGACGACATTGACCTTGGCCACTTCGTCTTGGCCCATCTGGCTGAACATGTTCTCCAGTTTGGCCTTCTGCTGACGCGCCAGGCGTACTTCGCGGTATTTGCCTTGACGGAAATTAGCCACTTCGCGGGCTTTTTTCTCGTCGGCGACGACCATAAAGTCATCACCGGCATCCGGTGTACCGCCTAAGCCTTGGATCTCTACCGGCATGGCCGGACCAACCGAATCAACCTGCTGGGCAAGTTCGTTGGTCAGCGCACGCACACGACCATAATGTAGACCCGCCAGGACGATATCGCCCTTTTTCAGTGTACCGTTCTGAACCAGTACGGTAGCGACCGGGCCACGGCCTTTATCAAGGCGTGACTCAACCACCACACCTTTACCTGGCGCGGAAGGCACGGCTTTTAGCTCAAGCACTTCGGAGGCCAGCTGGATAGCTTCCAGCAGCTCTTCCATACCTTCACCTGTCTTAGCAGACACGTGAACAAACTGGGTGTCACCGCCCCACTCTTCCGAAATCACGCCGTGCTGGGAAAGCTCGTTCTTGATGCGATCCAGGTCGATACCCTGCTTATCGATCTTATTCACCGCCACCACCATCGGTACTTCAGCGGCTTTGGAGTGCTCAATCGCTTCAATGGTCTGCGGCATCACGCCGTCATCCGCTGCAACGACCAGAATCACGACGTCCGTTGCCTTGGCACCACGGGCACGCATGGCGGTAAACGCCGCGTGGCCTGGGGTATCCAGGAAGGTAACGCCACCGTGGTTATCTTCCACGTGATACGCACCGATGTGCTGGGTAATACCGCCCGCTTCACCAGTGGCAACCTTCGCCTTACGGATATAATCCAGCAGCGAGGTTTTACCGTGGTCAACGTGACCCATCACCGTAACAACGGGTGAGCGAGTAATCTCTTCGCCTTCGTAGGAGATGCCTTCGAGCATTTCCGTTTCCAGCGCGTCATCTTTAACCAGCTTCGCGGTATGGCCCATCTCTTCCACCACGATCGCCGCCGTATCCTGATCGATAGTTTGGTTGATGGTGACCGCTGCGCCCATGTTAAACATGGCCTTGATCACTTCGTTAGCCTTGATCGACATTTTGTCGGCCAATTCCGCCACGCTGATCGATTCTGGGATCGATACTTCACGCACCATCGGCTGAGTCGGTTTCTGGAAAGCGTGCTTGCCATTGCCGGTTTGGTTGCCACCACGGCGACCACCACGACGTTGTTCGGCACGTTTTACCTTCTTACCGCCGCCACCGCGTTTACGCTCTTCGCGATCACCACGATCTTCATCGTCACGACGACCTTTGGCCTTCGCTGCCGTTTTCTTCGGCGGCGCGGTACGACGGTCAGAGCGGCCCTCTTTCGGCGGCGCCGGCGGCATATCGTCACCAGACGGGGTATCGTCGATTTGCAGATTAGGCACGTCGAGATCAGGCGTTACAGGCGCTTTTTCAGCTCTCGGCTTGGCGTCAGCTGGCTTTTTAGCGACGGCATCTTTCTTGCTCGCTGCTTCTTCAGCCGCTTTAGCTGCCTGGGCCTTCTGCGCAGCTGCTTTTTCTTCAGCGACACGCGCATCGTTTACTTTGCGCTCAGCTTCCGCTTCCGCCATATCGCCCACTAACTGGCGTGGGCCGGTGTAGCTAGGCTCTGGCGCTTTCGGCTTCTCATCTTCAGCGCTTTTGACGTAAGTCTTTTTCTTACGTACCTGCACTTCGATAGTTTTGCCACGCTCGCCAGTATTAATACGGCTACGGGTTTTGCGCGTCAGCGTGATGCGGTTTTTGCCCGCTTCAGCCGTGTCGCTGCCACCGTGGCTTTTCTTCAAGAAACTCAGCAGCTTTTGCTTATCTTCTTCAGACACAGCATCGCTTTCAGAAGCGTGCTCTAAACCTGCTTCTTTCATTTGCTCTAGTAGGCGGGGCACATCACGGCCCACCTTTCCTGCGAAATCTTTAACTGTCATATCTGACATATTGACCCTCCTCAGCCCGTGACCTGTTTACTGTGTGTTCGAATCCGATGCGTCATCGACTTCAAACCAGGGCGCACGGGCAGTCATGATCAGTGCCGCTGCGCGCGCTTCGTCCAACTCCTCGATATCGACCAGATCGTCGACAGACTGCTCGGCGAGATCTTCCATAGTGACAATGCCGCGACTGGCCAAAATGAAGGCCAGGTGGCGCTCCATGCCATCCATCTCCAGCAGATCAGCTGCTGGTTGGGCACCGTCTAGCGCTTCTTCCGAGGCAATTGCCATCGTCAGCAGCTCGTCTTTCGCACGTGCGCGTAGCTGCTCTACTAATTCTTCATCGAACTCTTCGATTTCGAGCATCTCTTCCATCGGCACGTAGGCGACTTCTTCCAGGGTAGTGAACCCCTCTTCCACCAACAGGCGAGCGACATCTTCATCCACTTCAAGGTGCTGGATGAAAGAGTCCACCAGGCTATCAATCTCTTGGTCGCGCTTAGACTCTGCTTCTTCTTCGGTCATGACGTTAATCCGCCAGCCGGTAAGCTCAGAGGCCAAACGCACGTTCTGGCCGCTACGGCCAATGGCCTGAGCCAGATTATCTTGCGCTACGGCCACGTCCATCGCGTGGGCATCTTCGTCAACAAGGATAGACCCAACATCGGCGGGCGCCATGGCATTAATTACCAACTGGGCGGGATTGTCGTCCCACAACACAATATCGACACGCTCGTTTTGCAGCTCGGACGAGACTGCTTGAACTCGCGAACCGCGCATACCCACACAGGCACCCACGGGGTCGATACGGCGATCATTGGTTTTAACCGCAATTTTGGCGCGCGAACCGGGATCCCGCGCAGCCCCTTTAATCTCAATCAGCTGCTCAGCGATTTCAGGCACTTCAATTTTGAACAGCTCGATGATCAGCTCGGGACATGTCCGCGATAGCTGGAGCTGGGCGCCACGAGCGTCCGGGTCTACTTTGACCAACAGGGCACGCACCCGCTCATTCATGCGGTAACGCTCACCGTGGATCATTTCATTGCGGGGTAAAAACGCCTCAGCGTTTTCGCCCAAATCAATGATCAGACCGTCGCGGGTGGTTTTCTTAACAATGCCGGCAACCAGTTCGCCTTCACGATCTGCATATTGGCGCACGACTTCAGCCCGCTCAGCTTCACGCACTTTCTGTACGATAACCTGCTTAGCGGTTTGCGCAGCAATACGGCCAAACGATGCGTTTTCGATGGTTTTTTCAACCACATCGCCCAACTTTAGCGGCGGATCACGCTGCTCGGCGATGGTCTCTTTAATTTCATAATCTGGCGTTTCAAACTCGTCGTCTTCTACGACAGTCCAGAAGCGGAAGGTTTCGTATTCACCGGTGCGACGATCAATATGCACGCGCACATTGGCTTCTTCTTTATCAAACCGCTTACGTGACGCGCTCGCAAGAGCGGCTTCTACCGCTTCGAAGATGACATCACGTGGGACGCCCTTCTCATTGGAGATCGCGTCAACGACCATTAAAATTTCTTTACTCATGCGTATGCCTCGCCAGAAAACCTATCCTTATGTGCATCACCCCGGCAGCCTGCCGGCAGCGCCGCCACTCGGTTAATCGTCGAACTGCGGTACAATGTGAGCAGAATCAATACTCTCAATAGGAAAGCAATACTCTTCGCCATCCAGTTGAATGAGTACTTCATCCCCCTCAACACCGACCAGAAGCCCTTGATACTTGCGCCGCCCGTCAAAGGCAGTGCGCAGCTTGAGCGCGACGTGATGACCTTGAAAGCGGGTAAACTGATCCAGGGAATACAAGGGACGTGCCATGCCTGGCGAGGAGACTTCCAACCGATACTCACCGGCAATGGGGTCTTCCACATCCATAACAGCACTGACTTGGCGGCTAATATCTGCGCAGTCTTCCACGCTAACGCCACTCTCGCGCTCGATATAGATCACAAGCCGCGAATTTTTGCCCTGGGAAAGATGGTCGATGCCCCATAGCTCAAAGCCCATGGCAGCAACAACAGGTTCGATCAGCGCGTGAAGCGCAGCGTGTTTAGTGGCCACAGACAAAGCTCCTATAGCCGTTGCATCAGGCACCTGGCCAGGAGTTATTAGAAAAGCTAGGTGGCTGATTGGCGTTACTCGGAAATGTGCTCCCGGTTATCCGGACGCATCCGCTATTAAGATTACTCATATTAGCGACAAGCGGGCGCTAGCCCAATGCTCTTGCTAACCAAAAGCTGCTAACAAAAAGCCCCTTCACTGGAAGGGGCTTTTTAAAAGAAACCTTAAGTACTAATTCTTCAGTACTATCTTCAAGTACCGTTTCAGCAACACGCCCCAGGATTTACCTGATAGAAGCTATTTTCAATCTATAGTAATAGAGAAAACAACTTTTCAAACATGCTACTAGAAAATGGTAGCGGGGACCGGATTTGAACCGATGACCTTCGGGTTATGAGCCCGACGAGCTACCAGACTGCTCCACCCCGCATCAATCTAGGTCGACGATAATAGACACTAAAGCTACTTACGTCAACAACTACTTGCTTCAAGAACACTTTACTTGAAGCTGTCTTTCATTTTAGCTGCTAAATGTGATGTTCTCATTTTAACAACCCAAAAAGACATTCTGGGAAGCTGGCGAGCCAGCAAAACAGATGGTGCCGAAGGCGGGACTTGAACCCGCACGACCATACGGTCACTACCCCCTCAAGATAGCGTGTCTACCAATTCCACCACTTCGGCATCAGGAGAGACTACAAAATCACAGCGGTTAAATCTTCAACTACGCAGTCAATTCACCCACTACTTAGTCGCTGCTTTCCTCTAGCACTGGCGCGGCATTATCCACGCCTGCAGGCCTGTCGTCAAGCGTCGGAACGCTTTGCTGCTGCTCGATCAAACGCGAGTCTGGAATACCTGCTTCTGGTGCCTGACCAGCCTGGGTGGCGAAGTAAGCCAGCGCCATAGAGGTAACGAAGAAACCCGCTGCCAAAATAGCTGTCGTGCGCGATAAAAAGTTACCGCTGCCCCGCGAACCAAACACGGTTTGTGAAGCACCGCCCCCGAAAGCCGCACCGGCTTCGGCACCTTTCCCCTGCTGAAGCAGAATGAGTACCACCAGGGCGACCGCAATCACCACATGGATCATAAGAATTGCAACTTGCATGGCGTTATCCTGCTGACTGACAAATGGCATAAAAATCATCGGTCTTGAGTGAGGCTCCGCCCACTAGACCGCCGTCGATATCTGGCTGAGCAAGCAGCTCAGCCGCATTACTTGCGTTCATACTGCCGCCGTATAGCAAACGCAGCTGTTCAGCTAACCCCTTATCAAAGCCCGCCTGGTAAGCACGAATGCCTGCCATGACTTCCTGGGCTTGCTCAGGAGATGCCGTGCGTCCCGTGCCAATTGCCCAAACAGGCTCGTAGGCAATAACCACTTGCTTGCGCTGGTCTGGCTCCAGGCGAGACATTACATGCCCTACTTGACGCAGCACCACGTCCATCGTGCGGCCCGCGTCGCGCTCATCCAAGGATTCCCCCACACAGAGAATCGGCGTGATATCCACGCTCAATGCCGCTAGCAGGCGCGCAAATATCTGTTCGTCGCTCTCTTTATAAAGCTGACGCCGCTCTGAGTGCCCTACCAAGACGTAAGAGACCGCAAACTCTTTGAGCATACGACCACTCACTTCACCAGTATGGGCACCAGAGTGAATGGGATTCAACGTTTGTGCGCCCAATGATAGTCCCGTGCCCTCAAACGCAAGGCGCGCCGAATCCAAATAAGGGAACGGCGGAATGATAACGACATCCACGCCCTTTGGCGATACGGCGGCAGAGAAGGCCTGGCCGAATTCGTTGATCAACGCCACGGAACCGTTCATTTTCCAGTTGCCGGCAATTAAAGGCGTACGCATCGACTCTCCTCACTCAAGGTGGAGCGAAATGGTATAGGAGCGGCCTTGTCAAGACAACCGCTGTTGCAAGCACAGGTTTGCTTTCCTGGGCCAGCTAGCTATATCGACCAGCTAGCTATATCGAATAGTGGGGCACGTTTATTTAAGCAATGCCTGAACTTGATCAGCCAAGCTGTGCGCCAATTGCTCGACATCCAAATGGGCACGCCCCTCCACCATCACACGAATCAGTGGTTCAGTGCCTGACGGGCGCAACAATACGCGCCCTTCATCGCCCAGTTCATGCTCTAACGCAGCAACCGCCTGCTGTAGCGGCGCCGATGCCATCACCTCTTTAGCACTTGTATGGGCGGGTAATCGCACATTAATCAGCGCCTGCGGCACTTTTTCCAGCTCTTTTAGCAGCGTCGGCAGGCTCTTCTGCTCGCGCATCATCAGCGCCAACACCTGCAGCGCCGAGACGATACCATCACCGGTAGTCTGCACATGACCGCACACAATATGACCCGACGACTCACCGCCCAACTCCCAACCGTTGGCGGCCATTCGCTCCATGACAAAACGGTCGCCCACTTTTGCACGCTCAAAAGGAATACCCAGCTTATCCAGCGCCATGGATAGGCCAAAATTAGACATCAAAGTGCCCACCACGCCGCCCTGCAGCAAACCACGCTCATGACGATCACGGGCAATTAAATAGAGAATATCGTCGCCATCGACTTCGCGACCATCGCCGTCAACCAACATTACGCGATCGCCATCACCGTCAAAGGCAATCCCCAAGTCTGCATTTTGCTGAATGACGGCAGCACGCAGTGCGGCGGGATGCGTTGAGCCCACCTGCTGGTTAATATTCAACCCGTCGGGCGCAGCGCCGATCGTGGTGACGTAAGCCCCCAGCTCGCGAAACACATTAGGCGCGATATGGTAAGTGGCGCCGTGGGCGCAATCTAATACCACCTTAAGGCCATGCAAACTAAGCCGATCAGGCAGGGTTGATTTGCAAAATTCGATGTAACGGCCTGCGGCGTCGTCGATACGGGTAGCTTTACCCAACTGAGCGGCTTCTGCCGTGGTCAGTGGCGCTTCAAGCATGGCCTCAATACGATCTTCCGTTTCATCAGGAAGCTTCTTGCCCTCTGCGGAGAAGAATTTGATGCCATTGTCATCGAAGGGGTTATGCGATGCCGAAATGACAATCCCCGCGTCGGCACGGAACGTACGCGTTAAGTAGGCGATGCCCGGCGTCGGCATTGGCCCCAGCAGCGACACATCCACACCGGCGGCAGAAAGCCCCGCCTCTAATGCGGATTCAAACATGTAGCCAGAGATACGCGTATCTTTGCCAATTAACACCCGCGTTCGGCCTTTATCACGACGCAAGACCTGCCCTGCCGCCCAGCCTAGCTTGAGCATAAAATCAGCCGTAATGGGCGATTTACCCACTGTGCCGCGAATACCATCGGTACCAAAATAGCGCCTTGTCATGCGTTAGACTCCTTGTTAAGCGGCGGCTCGCAGCCCTCTTGTAGTACCGCCCACGCCATATTGACTGCATCTACCGTTGCAGCGACATCATGTACACGCAGAATATTCGCCCCACGCTCTACCGCCATGGCCGCCAGTGCCAAACCACCGGAAAGACGCTCCTCTACCGGGCGGCCTAACACTTTGCCAATCATACTCTTGCGCGACATACCTACCAGCAATGGAAGCTCCAACGATTGCAGAGTCTCCATATATTTGAGTAAGCGTAGATTGTGTTCGACGGTTTTGCCGAAGCCAAAACCAGGATCAATTAAAAGCCGATTACGGCGCAGCCCGGCCGCCTCACACTCGGCCACTCGACGGGCCAAATAGTCTGCTACCTCTTCCTCAATTGGGCGCGGATAAGCAGGTGCTTGCTGCATATCTTGCGGCTCGCCCTGGCGATGCATTAAGCAAACGGGCAGGCCACTGCCCACCGCAGCCAACAGTGCCCCTTCGCGCTCTAACGCGCGCACGTCGTTAAGCATACCGGCGCCCAGCTCACTCGCCTCGCGGATAACGGCAGGACAACTGGTATCCACCGATACCAGCGCATCCAGTTCGCTCACCAGGATTTCTACCACGGGGGCAACCCGGTCAAGCTCTTCCTGGGGGCTGACAGGCGTAGCGCCAGGACGAGTCGACTCGCCGCCCACATCAATGATTGCCGCCCCTTCCGCCAACATTCGCTCGGCATGGCGCAACGCATCATCTAACGCCACGTGCTGACCGCCATCAGAAAAAGAGTCGGGTGTTACATTAAGGATGCCCATAACGCGGGGAAAGGAGAGATCCAGCAGGTGGCGTCCACAACGCAGCTGGAAAGCATTTTCAGCTGTTTGCGTAGAGGACGTATCCATAAGTGATTTCATGCTGCAGCCTGGTCAATAAAAGAAACTTTGCAGTGTTATAGGTACAGCATAACAAAAAAGGCGCCCCTTGACGGGGCGCCTTCGGCTTATACGCAGGGTTAACTATCTAATCACCTAGGGACCCGCCGGGCCGCCAAGAGGATCTGAAGGCCGACGGCGCGGCTCGTCATCATCCTCTTCACCGTCGCCGCCAGAAGCATTGGTAGACGTATCATCATCGGCTTCTTGCGCTTTTGGCTTATCACCACCGCCAACTGGTGTACCGCCGCCGGATGAATCACCGTCGTCCCAGCCTTCCGGTGGGCGCGGGGCGCGACCTTCCATGATGTCTTTCAACTGCGTAGCATCAATAGTCTCATACTTCATCAACGCTTCGGCCATGGCATCAAGCTTGTCGCGATTATCAGTCAGGATTTGGCGCGCCTGCTCATAACAATCGTCGATGATTTTACGCACTTCTTTATCAAGGCGCGTCGTGGTATCACCCGACTTCATCTTACTGCCGCCCTGACCCGGGCCACCGAGGAACTGATGCGACTCGTCCTCGTCGTACATGATCGGACCCATCTCGTCCGACAAGCCCCACTTCGCCACCATGTTGTGGGCAAGCTCAGTGGCGCGTTTGATATCGTTAGAGGCGCCGGTGGTGACACCGTTCGGACCCAACGTCATCTCTTCAGCAATACGACCACCAAACAGCGAGCAGATCTGCCCCAGAATTTGCTGACGCGACAGGCTGTAGCGATCCTCTTCCGGCAAGAACATCGTCACGCCGAGGGCACGCCCACGGGGGATAATGGTTACCTTGTAGACCGGATCATGCGAAGGCACAACCAAACCGATAATGGCGTGACCTGATTCATGATAAGCGGTGTTGAGCTTCTCTTTATCGGTCATGACCATCGACTTGCGCTCAGCGCCCATCATGATCTTGTCTTTAGCCAGCTCCAACTCTTCCATGCTGACTAGGCGCTTATTGCGGCGCGCAGCAAAAAGTGCGGCTTCGTTGACCAGGTTGGCCAAATCCGCGCCAGAGAAGCCAGGCGTGCCGCGGGCAATCAGCTGCGGTTTTACGTCATCACCCAACGGCACTTTACGCAGGTGAACGCCAAGAATGTGCTCACGACCACGAATATCCGGCAAGCCAACGGTAACCTGACGGTCAAAGCGGCCTGGGCGCATTAGCGCAGGATCAAGCACGTCCGGGCGGTTAGTTGCAGCGATAACGATGACGCCTTCGTTGGCCTCAAAACCATCCATCTCGACCAGCAGC